>CALMVL010000023.1 GCA_937873265.1 uncultured Granulicella sp. | reverse complement strand
CTTGTTTGCGGCGAAGAAGAATGGTCATCTTGATCATGCTGGACTCCTTGGAGTGAACTTTGAATTGAACCTTGTTGCTGATGGCAAATTTCATCGCATCAAGAACTCTGCCATCGAGCGCCGGGCATCTCCGCGATTGCTTGCAGCCACTGTCACCTTTTCGGCTTATTCCGCTTCTTTTTAGTCAGGGCATTTACCTCCACCTGAGATCGTTCCACAAGAGCTTCGAACGCAGTGTGCGCTCTCGTCACTGCGGCCGGATCATGCAGGAACCGTTCGGAAACATGATGATTCAGGTAGATCCCGCAGAGCTCCCAAACGAACTGATCGACATCGAGATTCCTCATTAGCTCCCCCGTAGCGACTGCCTCGCCTGTTGTGGTCACCAGCAGCTCGCGCCATCGTTCCTCCAGCGAAAGCAACCGCTGCCGTACGGGATCGGACTCGGCAACATCGTCGAGTTCGAATAGACCTGCCGCAATCGGACAACCGCCGCTCAGCCCTGCTTTACCGGTCCAGCCAAACCAACCGTAAACAAGAGCTCTGAGCCTGGCCAGTCCAGGAGCCAGTCGCATGGCGGGATCAACGAAGCAAGCTGAGCTCATACGAACGACTTCGTCCATCAGGTCCAGCTGCACTTCCTCTTTCGAGCCGAAGTGCGCGAATAACCCACTTTTCGACATCCCTGCTCGCTGGGCCAGCACACCCACGGTGACCTGCGCAAAGCCACCCACCGAGAGAAGGTCGGCTCCTTCCGCCAGGATTTTCCCTTTTGTATTCTTCATCTCCTTACGCCGCTCCAATCTCGGGGGCAATCGCTCACCTGATCCGGATCATGAAAATTGATTTCGCAAATCGACTACGGAACGTTCTTCAGTTTCCTGCAAACTCTATGTTCTTAATACTAGCACGAACGTTCGTGCTAGTATCCGACACATGGACACAATCTCCGTACCAGACTTCCGTGAGCAGTCTCCCCTTCAACTCGGGATACTGCTCTATCCACATATGACTCTGCTCGATCTAGCGGGTCCGCAAGCGACCCTTGGCTTCCACAGCACCACGCATCTGATCTCGGATTCACTTGATCCTGTGCTTACTGACTCCGGCGTATCGCTCTTACCGACAGTCACCTTCGAAACGTGTCCAGAAGACCTGGACGTCCTGTTCGTACCGGGCGGCTTCGGAACGAACAGGGCGTTGCAACAGGAGAACGTTCTTCGCTTTCTCGCCAAGGCTGGCAAGCGTGCGCGTTTCGTTACGTCCGTGTGCTCGGGCTCCGTGCTGCTGGCGGCTGCCGGCCTCTTGGACGGTTACAAGGCCGCAACGCACTGGGCCGTTTACGAGCAGCTGGAAACTTTCCCTGGCGTGACTGGCGTTCACGAAAGGGTGGTTGCCGATCGCAATCGCTTCACCGGGGGAGGAGTGACTGCGGGCATCGACTTCGGCTTGACGCTGCTTGCGGCGTTGCGCGGCGAAGAAACAGCCAAAATGACGCAACTCATGATGGAGTACGATCCGAAGCCGCCATTCAACACAGGGACGCCGGCGACGGCAGGTCCGCAGCTGACCGCCATGGCCGAGGCCGCGATGCAGGTCAGTTTGGATGAGGGTCTCACGATTGCCCGGGACCTTACGGAAAGCCGAATGCAGCCGCTACCTGCCCTCTAGTCGAACAGGCCAAACGACTCACAGCGAACAAAGGATATCCATGTCGAATCAATATGAAGCTATCGTCGGCTCTGCCGAGCCCCTTGCCCTTGGCATCGTTCTCTACCCCTTCATGACTGCGTTGGATTTTGTAGGTCCTCTCACCGCGTTGAGCATGAGCTGCAAGACGTACCTGCTCTCAAAGACGCTCGATCCTGTGTTGACCGACTGCAGCTTCGCCGTCGTTCCCACGATGACCTTTGCAGATTGCCCACAGCATCTGGACATACTCTTGATCCCCGGTGGCTTCGGCAGCAACGAAGCGATGAAAGATCCTGAGCTCTTGGCGTTTCTTAAGTCCCGGGGTGCGACCGCTGACTACGTCACCTCGGTTTGCTCCGGCTCAACCGTTCTCGGAGCCGCAGGCTTACTCGACGGTTACAAGTCGACCACGCATTGGGCTTACTTCCCAGTGCTGGAAGCAATGCATGTCGAGACTGTGAGTGAACGGGTGGTGACAGACCGGAACCGCATCTCGGGCGGCGGCGTAACCGCGGGAATCGACTTCGGCCTTTCCGTATTGGCAAAGATCCGGGGCGAGGACGCTGCGAAACGCATGCAGCTGATCATGGAATACGACCCGCAGCCGCCGTTCCAGGCCGGACATCCCAACTCTGCTGAACCTCGCCTCACCTCAGAGGTAAGTGAATGGATCCATCCGCTGATTCAACAAGCCGTGACCATCGCCGAGGCCGTGCAGCAGTAACGTCACGTCTTCAGACCAGCTACCACTATCGCTTGCCAAGAAGCATCCTGAGGATCAGGAAGTCCGCACCCGATGTACTCGG
>CALMVL010000022.1 GCA_937873265.1 uncultured Granulicella sp. | reverse complement strand
ATCCCGCAACACGCCCTTCACCGACACCCCCCTCCTCGGCCTCGTCCACACCACCCTCAGCCAGGGTCGCACCGTCTACACGTCAGACCGCCTCAGTCCGTCTGATGAAACACCCGGTCATTCACATCCGGCCAGAACTCCTTGAAGACAAACGTGCCTCCATCGATCAGCACATTCGTCAACCATCGCTGGCCCACCTTCGTCCACGTCCGCTCCCGCTCCGGGTAGTAGAGCGATGAGATCCCCGCCGCCCCACCCGCGCCGACGATCTCGGAAAAGTTGAACGTCTCGCCACCGCCGTCCTTGCGCGTGATCAGTGCACGGGTTACCGAGTACGCGGCCCGCTTCGCCACGTTCCCATGCTCCTTGGTGTAGTAGCGGTTATCCTCGTGGAACACGATCGGCAGCAGACCCTCGACCTCGATGTTTTCGTCCGCCTGATCCGCAAACGTGTGCCAGTAATACCGCGCATATCCCGCCGCGCCCTGGTGGAACTCCGGCGTAGACGCTGACGCCATGGCCGCTCCCGCCTGTACCCCTACAAAGATAAACGCCGAGTAGTCGAAGGAGTCCTGCAACGCCGTCGTCATCTTCTGCTTCGGTGTCTGCGCCGGCAGCAGCTCGTCCGAGCTCACCGAGCGGAAGTTGGGAATGACGCCCAGAATGCGCTTTGTCTGTTGCGGCCCCTTCGTGGAAGGGCTGCCGCCGCTCGCCTGCGGTGTCGGAGCGTCCGGCAACGTTGCAGCCGCACCGGAACCCGTCTCCACCGCCTCACTCTCAGGACCTTGAAGAGCCATCGCCGGCAACGCCTGGTTCCACATCAGGCCAGCGCCCAGCAGAAGCTCACAAGCAAAAACACCTCTGCCAGTTCGCATACGGTGTAAGACGCTCGCGCCCCCGGCATCGTCGCACAATATTCCCAGATCTCTCGAAGCCGCCCGACTCAAGCGGCCAGCAGATCGAGTCGCTTCGCCACCCGCACCAGCGTCTCCAGCGCTCGGTCAATCTGCTCCCGCGTGTGCTCGCTCGTCATAATCGTCCGCACCCGCGCCTTGCCCTCCGGAACCGTCGGAAACGCAATCCCCGTCGCCATCACACCCGCCTCAAACAGCGCCCGGCTGAACTCCATCGTCTCCCGCCCGCCGCCAATCAGAATCGGCGTAATCGGCGTCTCGCTCGCCGGCGTCGACCGCCCACCCACGTCGAACCCCGCATCCGTCAGCTGCTGCTTGAAGTACCGCGTGTTCGCCCACAGCCGCTCAATCCGCTCCGGCTCATCCTCCAAAATCTCAAACGCCGCCAGGCAGCTCGCCGCCACACTCGGCGGATGCGACGTCGAAAACAAAAACGGCCGCGCCCGGTGGTACAGGTAATCAATCAAATCCCGCGACCCGCACACATACCCACCCAAAGCCCCGATCGCCTTCGACAGCGTCCCCACCTGCACATCCACCATCCCATGCGCGCCAAAGTGGTCCACCGACCCACGCCCGTTCCGCCCCAGCACACCGCTCGCATGCGCATCATCCACCATCATGATCGCGCCATACTTTTCCGCCAGCACCGCCAGATCCCCCACCGGCCCAATATCCCCATCCATCGAAAACACGCCATCCGTGATGATCAGCTTCCGCCCCGGCTCGCTCGCAACCTCCTGCAAAATCTCCTCGCAGTGCGCCACATCCTTGTGCCGAAACACCTTGATCTTCGCCTTCGACAGCCGCGCCCCATCGATGATGGACGCATGGTTCAGCTCGTCCGAAAGGATGAAATCATCCTTGCCCAGAATCGAAGAAACCGTGCCCGCGTTCGCCGTAAACCCCGACTGAAACACCACGCACGCCTCAACATTCTTGAACGCCGCAATCTTCTCCTCGAGCTCCATGTGGATCCGCATCGTGCCCGCAATCGTCCGCACCGCGCCCGACCCCACACCGTACCTTTCGGTCGCCCGGATTGCCGCCTCCCGCAGCTTCGGATGATTGCACAGCCCCAGGTAATTGTTCGAGGCAAGGTTGATCACCTCGCGCCCGTCATACCGGCACACCGGCCCCTGCTGATCGTCCAGCACCCGCAGCTTGAAAAACGTCCCCCGCTCCCGCAAATCCTCCAGAGCCGCCGTCAAATGTGCCATCTGTGGTCGTGTCGCCGTCGCAGTCGTCATCTTCCAATCCTAAACCGCAGCGCCACCCAAAAACTCCGTCAC
>CALMVL010000021.1 GCA_937873265.1 uncultured Granulicella sp. | reverse complement strand
TCACTGGGTGTACAGCGGGGATGTGTTTCCGGCGGATCCGGCGTGGATTGGCGTGGAGACGAACCTGTGGGCACCGGCGGTGAAGTACTTCAACGGGCTGTGGCATGTGTACTACGTGGCGCCGGCGACGACGGCGGGTGGATCGGAGATTGGGGTCGCAACGAGCGCGGACCTGGCGGGGCCGTGGAAGGACCTGGGGCGGCCGGTGGTGCCGACCGAGGCGGCGCCGTGCTGCGCGAATTCGAACCGGGCGGTGATTGATCCGGATGTGGTTACAGATGATGCGGGGCAGCGGTATATCTCGTTTGGGAGCTTTTTTGGCGGGATCAGCATTCAGAAGCTGTCAGCGGATGGATTTACGGCGGACAAGTCGAGCGAGGTGCAGATCGCGATCGACAACCTGTATGAGGGTGGGGCGTTTTGGAAGCATGACGGCTGGTGGTATCTGTTTGTGTCGTCGACGAACTGCTGCAATGGGCCGCTGTCGGGGTACTCGGTGGATGTGGGCCGGGCGCGGACGCCGCTGGGGCCGTTCATCGACAAAGAGGGCGTGGCGCTGACGACGTTTGCGGCGGGTGGGACGAAGGCGATTGCGGCGAATGGGAACCGGTGGGTGGGGCCGGGCGGCAATGTGGTGTTTACGGATGATTCCGGGCAGGACTACATGCTGTACCACGCGATTGATGTAAACGCGCCGTACTTTGATGGATATCCGGGATTTACGCGGCGGCCGGCGTTGATGGATGCGCTGGACTGGGTGGATGGGTGGCCGACGGTGCGCAACGGGCAGTGGGCCTCGGCGAAGAAGATTGCGGGGCCGGTGGCGCAGGTGTTTCAGCAGAGTCTGCGGTTTGACGAGCCGAAGGTGGATGACGAGCCGGGCGAACTGATTGCGGCGCTGTCGGATGAGTTCAACTCGCCGACGCTGTCGAAGCAGTGGCACTTCGTTCATCCGCAGGCGAACAACGCGTACACGCTGACGGGAAGTGCGTACCAGGTGACGACGCAGGGGCCGGATGAGAATGGGAATCCGAACCTCGTGTCGATCCTGGGTGAGCCGGTGCCGGTGACGGGCGACTGGATGGTGGAGACGAAGCTGACGACGGGCGTGCCGTGGAACAACTCTGACTGCTGCAACTATGCACAGGGCGCGTTGTTTATTTATGGCAACGATGGCAACAGCATCAAGCTGGACGTGTTTCCGAACTTTGACGTGCGGGAGACGGAGTTTGCCAAGCAGGTGAATCCGGTCCCGGCGAACTATCCGACGTACGGCGGCGCGCGGATCGGGGATGCGGGGCAGACGACGTGGATGCGAATCGTGAAGCACGCGAATGGCGACGCGGGCGAGCTGTACACGGCGTACACCAGCACGGACGGCTACAACTGGCAGCGGGGGACGACTTGGCAGCACCAGCTGGGGTCGGGGGCGCAGATCGGGATTTCGGCGGAGAATGCCGCGGGGTTCACGATGTCGTTTGATTATGTGCGGGTGTACCGGCTGAAGCAGTAGGCGCAAAAGGGAAGGGCGGCTTCGGAGTGCTCCGGAGCCGCCCTTGCCTTTTGTTCGTCGAGCAGGTCTAGTGGACGGTTTTCATGCGGCGGTTCATGAAGTCCATGAGGAGGTAGTTGCCGAGGCGTTCGGGGCTGGTGAAGTAGGCTTTGCCGCGGCACATGGCGCTGACCTTTTGGACGAACTGCATGAGGGCGAAGTCTTCGGCCAGCATGAAGGTGTTGATCATGATGTTGGAGCGCTTGCAGCGGGCGACTTCTTCGAGGGTTTCGGAGATGACGAGGGGGTCGAGGCCGAAGGCGTTTTTGTAGATGCGGCCGTCGGGGAGGGTGAGGGCGGAGGGCTTGCCGTCGGTGATCATGACGATCTGCTTCATGTCCTTGGTTTGGCGGGACAGGATGCGCTGGGCGACGCGGAGGCCTTCGCGGGTGTTGGTGTGGTAGGGGCCGACCTTGACGCGGGG
>CALMVL010000020.1 GCA_937873265.1 uncultured Granulicella sp. | reverse complement strand
CCCATGGTGAAGATGTCGCGGAGGATGCCGCCGACGCCGGTGGCGGCGCCCTGGTAGGGCTCGATGTAGGAGGGGTGGTTGTGGGATTCGATTTTGAAGGCGCAGGCCCAGCCGTCGCCGACGTCGATGATGCCGGCGTTTTCGCCGGGGCCCTGGACGACGGCGCCGGGGCCTTCGGTGCGGGTGCCCTTGGTGGGGAGACGGCGCAGGTGGACGCGCGAGCTCTTGTAGGAGCAGTGCTCGGACCACATGACGGAGAAGATGCCGAGCTCGGTGAGGGACGGGGTGCGGCCGAGGGCAGCCTCGATGCGGGTGTACTCGTCGGGGGTGATGGAGTGCTGCTTGAGGAGCGCCGGAGTGATGGTCGCGGGCGCGGGAACCTGGCCAGAAACGGGAGTCGGCGGGGCGTGCAGATTGGGCATGGCTGGCTGCCTTGATTGTCGCACGGGGCGGATGTCTGGCCGAGGTACGGTTCAGCCGATTCGCTCGAGGACGTCCAGACGAAAGGTGTTCTGGCGCAGATGGTCGACGCGCCGGTAGTCGCTTCGCGCTACCCAGAGATCGTGCACGCGATCTCCGGTCTGTGGGTAGTCGGAGACGGGTGGCGTCCAGTGAACGAGGATGAGGTGGCCGCCGGGCATATGGAGGGAGGCGAGGACATCCATGGCGCGTTGGAGATCGCGGTTGCTCCAGTAGTACGCGACCTCGGAGACCACGATGAGGTCGAACTGGGCCGCGGGCTGCTGATGGGGAAACTGCATGTGCTCGAAGCGCACGTTCGGGAGGTCCTTGCAGCGGTCAGCGGCCCGCTTGAGCGCCTTCTCCGAAACGTCGATAGACAGGAGCGAGCCGCATCGGGCGGCAAGCTGCGCGGTGAGAACGCCGACGGAACAGCCGACCTCAAAGGCAGACGGGTAGATCGAACGCGGCAGGCTGCGGAGCGTCGCTGTGTACTTCGCGGCCTCGTAGGGGCTGGTTTCGAAGTTCCAGGGATCGCTGTTCTGGTCGTACAGGTTCCGGAAGTAGTCGGGATGGAGCGAGTGGAGCGGCGGCGCTGCTTGATCCATGGCTGGACCTCCTGGGTGAGATGGTTTCGACCCGAGCGAACTCGTGGCCGGGCGGCGCCCCTTCAGCTGCCGGTGGAGCCGAAGCCGGCGCTGCCGCGGGGCGCTTCTTCGAGGGTATCGACCTCCTCAAACGCGGCCTGGAGGCGCTGGACGACGCGGAGCTGGGCGATGCGGTGGCCGGGCGCGACCTGGTGGGGTTCCGGCGCGAGATTGGTGAGGACGATGCGGAGTTCGCCGCGGTAGCCGGGATCGATGACGCCGGCGAGGGTGGTGACGCCGCGCAGGGCGAGGCCGGAGCGATCTTCAACAAGGGCGCCGTGGGTGGCGGGCAGTTCCAGTGCGAGGCCGGTGCGGATGGCCTGGGTGGACCCGGGCTGGCCGGCCGGGGCGAGGGTGACGGCCTCGGCCGCGAAGAGGTCGGCCGCGAGATCTCCAAAAGGACCCAGGTGGGCGTAGCGCGGCAGCTGGGCGGCGGGATGGAGGCGCTGGACGGGGATGCGGATGAGCGATGTGTTGGTCAAGGGTCTCGCGCGGGAACGGTAATTTCCGGGGTCTGGTACGCGAGCGACGGTTGGCTCTCGCGTGGTTTGGGGGGTGGGTCGATGAATCCATTGTCGTTGCTGTCTGGTGAGATGGCTGAACCAGAGGCGAGCGTTCGGGCATCGCAGTTGGCAATTGACCCTGGGCCGTATCCGGGATAAACTTTGTTAGTTTGGCGATGCGGCGATTCCGTCCGGCCGCGGAGTGTGTCTCCCGACGACTTCCGCGCACATTGCCCATGCAGGAACAATCTGAAGTGGATGGCAGACGGCCAAGTCGCTGCCTCCAGAGGGTCCAAAGAGCTATGTATGCAGTAATTAAGACCGGCGGCAAACAATACCGCGTCGCTCCGGGCGATGTTTTGAAGGTGGAAACGACGGCTCATGAGAACGGCACCGTGGAGTTCTCGGAGGTGCTGGCGTTCAGTGGCGAGGCGGGCAAGTTTGAGGGGGAGCTGGGCGGCGCAAAGGTGCTGGCGTCGGTCATCGGCGAAGGCCGTGGGGACAAGATCCTGGTCTTCAAGCTGAAGCGGAAGAAGCAGTACAAAAAGATGCAGGGGCACCGCCAGAATTTTGTGCAGGTCAAAATCAACGAGATCCTGGTAAACGGACAGAGCTTCAAGGCGTAGGTTCGCGTTGTTTCCGGGACGGAAGATAAGAGCGCTCAGGGGCAGACGCCCGGCGCGAAAGAGGCAGAGCAATGGCACATAAAAAGGGACTTGGATCTTCGAAAAACGGCCGCGATTCCAATGCGCAGCGGCTGGGGGTGAAGCGGTTTGGCGGCGAAACGGTGACGGGCGGGTCGATCCTGGTGCGTCAGCGCGGCACACCGCTGAAGCCGGGGCTGAATGTGGGCCGCGGCAAGGACGACACGCTGTTCGCCAAGATCGATGGCGTAGTGCGATTCCAGGATCGCGGGCAGATTGGCCGGTTTGTTTCCATAGATCCGGTCGCGCAGGCTTAGATTTCTTTGTTTCGACCAGGAGCCTCGCTTCGGCGAGGCTCTTCTGTTCCCCGGGGGTCAGGATGCTGCGGCGACGATCGGCTTGCCTTTTTCGTTCAGCGTGATGCGGGCTGCGGGGGTGTCGTGGTCGTGAGGGAAGATCAGCAGCCAGCCTTCCGGAATGGCGCGGCGGTACAAGCGCTTCCGCTCCTCGATGACACGCAGGGGATCGAGGTCGTAGCTCATGCACCAGGTGGGATCGAGATGCGCGGAGGTGGGGATGAGGTCGCCGACGAAGCAGGCGTGCGCATTGCCGGATTGGATGTGAACGCCGAGCATGTGCGCGGTGTGACCCGGCAAGAGTTCGACTGAGATACCGGGGAGGATCTCGTTGCTGGTCTGGACCAGGGCACGCAGCGGGCCGGATGAACTTTCGAGAACAACGTCACGGGCTGAGGAGCCGAGCGGGTCGAGCAGGATCATCTGGCCGGAGGCGATGAGCGGGTCGTAGTTGGCGGAAAGGTAGCTGACGCGGTCGCGGTCAAGCTGCCGGTGGGCGTGCTGAACCTCGCCGAGGTGGGCGAAATAGCGGGCGTTGGGGAAGGTGGGCGTGATACGTCCGCCGGGGCCGAGCGTGGTGTTCCAGCCGCAGTGATCGAAATGCAGGTGGGTGTTGAGGACGTGCGTGACCTCCTGCGGGCGGATGCCGGCGGCAGCGAGCGAGGCGGGCAGACGTTCGCGATTGTCAAGAATCGCGCGCATGGTTTCGGGCTGCTTGTTGCCGAGACCGGTCTCGATGAGGAGGAGGCTTTTTCCGTCCCGAAGCACGGCCGTGTTCGCGCCGAGCAGGATCCGGTTCTGTTCGTCGGCTGGGGTGCGCTTGGACCACAGCGTCTTGGGGACGACGCCGAACATGGCGCCGCCGTCGAGCAGAAACGGGCCGTCGGTGCAGAGCGTCAGGTCGAAGTCGCCGACGCGGTGCTGACCGCGAATAAGGTCGTTTGGGTCGAGGCGATGCCACGATGACGCATCTGGATTATCGACGCGGCGCGGTGTCGTGCTCACGAACGGTGTGAGGATGATGGCTGCAGCGCCTTTGCCTCAGACATGGGAGACGTGATGTTGCCCCGCGATCAGGTCTTCGGCTCCGATGCCTGGATCGTTGCTTGCGAGCAGGGTGACTGGGGCCTTGACGGCTGTGGCAACGGCGACCTGATCGGCAGGGCGCCTGGTCTGGAAGCACTGCCGGCAGAGCACCGGACGGCCCTGTGTCGGCTTGAAGGGCACGGTGGTCTCGATACCGCACTCGGAGCAGTGCGTTCGGGTCTCGGTGCGAGAGATGCCGGCAGCCGCCGGGCCGCCACCCGGGCGCAGAGCCGACCCGGAGCGTTTACCCTTGCAGGGCTTGCAGCGCTTCGGATCGTTCTTGAACTGCTTATCGAAGAAAAAGATCTGTTCACCGGCAGTGAAGATGAACTGCTGGCCGCAATCAGCACACGTGAGAAGGCGATCCACAAATTCCATGGCAGAACTCCCAAACGGAAGAAACGGGGCCCGGGTACTTTGTGGGGAGGGCTTGCGTGAAGCGGGTCTTCGTATCGCGAGCAGCGTGCAATACGAGGGATGGTGCGGGGCGGCCGATTTGCGTTTCATAGGCGATGCGAAAAACGGCCGCCCATATGGACCAGAATCAGTCCTGTTCTTTTCGAACCTTCTTGCGATTGCGTTTCCGGGCGAGCGCTTCTTTTACGCGCTTTTTCTCGCCTGGCTTTAGGTAAAACGAGTGACGTTTGACCTCTTTGATGATGTCTTCGGTCTGAACCTTGCGCTTGAAGCGCCGAAGAGCGTTTTCGAGGGGCTCACCCTCCTGAACACGAACCTCTGCCAACGGGAATACACCTCCAACCAGTCCCAACGAGGAACGTGATCCATGATACGCGGCCCGGAATCGAAGTGCGAGCGCGAACTCGTGTTTGTGCGATGAAATTTGGTAACTTACTTTATCGGGCTTGTACTTTCTTGCAGGAAGTATGCAAGAGCTCGCATTGACCGCTTTCCAAGTTTCAAATTTGTGGGTCCGATAGACTGGAAGCTATGTCAGTCATCTTTAAGGTGCGCGGCACGCGCGATCTTCTGCCGCCTGAAACGGAGCTTTGGAGCGAGGTCGAGGCCACGGCGCGGGCCGTCTTTGCCCGGTACGCCTTTGGCGAGATCCGGACGCCGATCTTTGAGGACACGGCGCTGTTTGCGCGCGGGGTTGGCGAGGAGACCGACATTGTCTCGAAGGAGATGTACACCTGGGAGGATCGCGGGCGGGCGGACAGCGAGCGCGTGCTGAGCCTGACGCTGCGGCCGGAAAACACGGCCGGCGTGGTGCGGGCGTATATCGAGCACAAGATGAATGATTCCGGCGCGCTGCAAAAGCTGTTTTACATTGGGCCGCAGTTTCGACGGGAGCGGCCGCAGCGGGGACGGTACCGGCAGTTCTGGCAGATCGGGGCGGAGGTGCTGGGACCGGCGTTTTCGGGCTCCGAGAGCCCGCTGCGCGATGCCGAGGTGCTGGAGATGCTGGCGACGCTGCTGGACACGCTTGGCATACGAGGGTGGCGCCTGGAGCTGAACTCGGTCGGCTCGGCGACGGACCGGCCGCGGTATCTGGAGGCGCTGCGAGCGGCGCTTACGCCGGTGAAGGAGAAGCTGAGCCCGGATAACCAGCGGCGCGCGGAGACCAACCCGCTGCGCGTGCTTGACTCCAAAGATCCGAAGGATCAGGCGATCATCGAGACTTTGCCGAAGATCGCCGACTACCTGGATGATGCGTCGCGCGAGCACTTCGAGCAGGTGTTGCTGGGGCTCGATGCGTGCGGGATTCCGTACCACCTGAACCCGAGGCTGGTGCGCGGGCTGGACTACTACACGCGCACGGCCTTTGAATTCACCGTGCCGGACGGGAGCGGGCTGGGCACACAGAATGCGCTGCTCGGCGGTGGTCGATACGACGGCCTGAGTGAGATGCTGGGCGGGCCGAAGGCTCCGGGGATAGGCTTTGCCATCGGCGAGGATCGGCTTGTTTTGACGCTGCAGGCGCAGGCTCTCGAGAGCGCGCCGACCCCGGTCCGTAAGCTGGATGCGTTTATTGCCCCGATCGGGGTGGCGCAGAATCCAGCCGCGCTCGAACTTGCCCGCGAGTTGCGTGGGGCGGGACTGTCGGTCGAGGTCGGCGACGGTAGCTTTCGGCTGCGGCGCTCCTTTGAGACGGCGGATCGGCTGGCAAACCGCATGGTGCTGGTCGGAGAAGACGAGGTCGCCTCCGGTATGCTGACCGTGAAACATTTTTCCGCGGCGGAGCAGACAAAGGTTTCGCGCGAAGACCTGGCGGCCGTACTCGCCCGACGGTAGTCTCGACCGTGTGACGGGGACGGCTCCGGTGCGCGGCGGCGACCAGCACAACGTTTTGTAACCGAAGGCGAACACAATGACATTGGATTTTCTTGGCGGTCTGGAGCGAACCCACATGTGCGGGCAGCTGCGGGCAGAAGACGCGGGCCGGCACGTGGTGGTGATGGGATGGGTAAACCGCCGGCGCGACCATGGCAACCTCATCTTTTTAGACGTACGCGATCGATCGGGCATCACGCAGGTGGTGCTCGACCGGGAGATTTCGGGTGAAGCGCATGCGAAGGCGGAGGCTGCGCGGCCGGAGTTCGTCGTCGCCGTGGTGGGCACGGTGCGGCGGCGTGAAGCGGGGATGGATAACCCCAACATGGCGACCGGCGAGGTTGAGGTGGTGGCGACGAGGCTGCTGCTGCTGAACGACGCGCGTACGCCGCCGTTTTCGCCGGCCGAGGGCGCGATCGCGAATGAGGAGGTACGGCTCAAATACCGGTATCTCGATCTGCGCCGCGAAGAGATGCAGCGGAACTTCCTTTTGCGGCACAAGGTCGCGCAGGAGATTCGCGGGTATCTCTCCGGTGAGGGATTTCTTGAGATCGAAACGCCGTTCATGACGCGGTCGACCCCCGAGGGCGCGCGCGACTACCTGGTGCCCAGCCGCGTGCACCCGGGCAGCTTTTACGCGCTGCCGCAGAGCCCGCAGATCTTCAAGCAGATTCTAATGATCTCTGGATTTGATCGGTACTTTCAGGTTGCGCGCTGCTTTCGCGACGAGGATCTGCGCGCGGATCGGCAGCCGGAGTTTACCCAGATCGACCTTGAGATGACGTTTCCCAAGCAGGAGGCGATCTTTCGCGTGGCGGAAGGATTTTTGCGGGCGGCATTTGGCACTGCGGGCGTTACAATCCCGACGCCCTTTCCGCAGATGACGTATGACGAAGCGATTCGCCGGTATGGGATCGACAAGCCGGACATGCGGCTGCCGGCGATGGTCGATCTTTCCGAGACGCTGACGCCGGAGCTGCGGATCACGCTTAAGATTGAGCAAGAATTGCCGGTGCTGGGTTTTACCATCCCGCGCGTCGGCAGCCTGAGCGGAACACAGCGGCGTGCGCTCGTGGACGAGATCCGCGGAATCTTTGGTGACTGTGGCCTGGACTTCCTGGACACCGCTCGGCTGCGGACGAATGCTGAGTTCGTTCCGCTCGCGGAGGCAATCGGCGCAAAACTGAATGCGGAGCAGATCGTCTTCGGTGGCGAGAACTTTACAAACGACGATCTGGCGATTGTGGTGACGCCGAAGCTGGGCACGCCCGAGAGATGGAACTTCGATTCGCAGTGGATTCCGAAGCGTGTCGGCGCGTTGCGGCTGGAGCTCGCGAAAAAGTACGCCGACCGGCACAAATTGTTTGAGAAGACCGGCACCGCCGCCGACTTCCGTTTCCTGTGGGTTACAGATTTTCCCATGTATGAGTGGAACGAGGAACACAGCCGGTGGGACGCCGCGCATCACCCATTCACCTCGCCACATGAGGAGGACATCACGAGCGGGCGGCTGGTGTCGGACAAAGGTCGTGTTCGCGCGCTGGCGTACGACGTCGTGCTCAACGGAACGGAGCTCGGCTCGGGGTCCATCCGGATTCACCGCAAGGACGTGCAGCAGGAGATCTTTCGCTCGCTTGGCATGACGAACGAAGAGGCGCAGTCGCGCTTCGGGTTCTTTCTGGACGCGCTGGAGTATGGCACGCCACCGCACGGGGGCATCGCCCTCGGGCTCGATCGGATCGTGATGATCCTCGCGGGTGCGACGAGCCTGCGGGAGGTGATTGCGTTTCCGAAGACGGCAAAGGCCATCGATCTGATGGTCGAGGCACCGGCGCCGGTGAGCGAGACGCAGACGCGCGAACTGAGCCTGCGCATCGCGCACCGCCCGTAGCCGTCAGGGGGCGCTGGCGTCCGTGAGCGATTGCAGCTGATCTTGCGTCAGTGTCAGATCGACCGCCGCCATCAGGTCGTCGAGCTGCTCGACCTTGGTGGCGCTGGCGATGGGTGCGGTGACTGTGGGCTGCGCCAGAAGCCAGGCGAGCGCAATGGTGGCCTGCCTGGCCCCAGTCTCGTCAGCGACCCGGTCGAGGGCGGCGAGGATCCTTTTACCGCGATCGTCGAAATAGCGGGTGACGCGGCTGCCGCGTGCGGCGCCTTCGGTGTCGGCCAGCGTGTGATATTTGCCGGTGAGAAAGCCGGAGGCAAGGGAAAAGTAAGGGATGACCGCGAGCCCGAAGCGTTGGGCCACGGGGGCCAAATCGGTCTCGTACGGCTGCCGGTCATAGAGGTTGTACTCCGGCTGCAGCACCTGGTAGACCGGCAGATGTTCGCGTTGCGCGAGCTCGATGGCCTCGGTCAGCCGCGCGCCCTTGTAGTTGGACGCGCCGATCACGCGCACTTTGCCCTGCTGCATCAGCGCGGCGTATGCCTCCAGGGTCGCCTCAAGCGGACTCGCCGCGTCGTCCTTGTGCGATTGGTAGAGATCGATGGTCTCGACGCCGAGCCGCGCGAGCGATGCCTCCGCCGCGTCCAGGATGTATTGCTTGCCCAGGCCCTCGCGACCGCTGCCGAGGTCCATACCGACCTTGGTGGCGAGGATGACCTTGTCGCGCTTGCCCGTGCTTTTGAGCCACTGGCCGATGATGGTTTCGGACTCGCCACCGTGGTTGCCGGGCACCCACTTCGAGTACACGTCCGCCGTGTCGATGACGTTGAAGCCGCGATCAACAAAGGCGTCCAGCAAACGGAACGATTGCTGCTGATCGACGGTCCAGCCGAAGACGTTGCCGCCGAAGACGAGTGGGACGGCCTGGAGGTCAGAGGTGCCGAGAGGTCTGGTCTGCATGTGGTGATTTGGATGCGCGGATATGCGAGCGGATGCCAAATCGGCAGCCGGTCTAGGTTCATTCCCTCGGCGCTGGATCAGTTCATCCAGCGCTTGTCGTGCAGCTTGCGGTTGGTTTCGCGCTCGGTGGTCTCGCGGCCGGTGTCCGGATCGACGTAGCGGCCTTCGTTGTCGAAGTGGACCTCGCGATTCTGCTTGCGCATGTAGACCTCGAACTTGCGGGCCGCGCGCCGGCGCTTCCAGCGGTAGTAGTTGTTGCGCGCCCCGTAAAGGCTCTCGGTGGCGCCGAAGGAGAGGCCGCGCCGGGGAACGACGCGCAGATACAGCCAGCCGCAGAACGCGCCGCAGAGCACCGCCAGCGCGCCGAAGCGGTCGTCGCCCTTGACCAGAAGCGCGAGAAAGATGACGACGTAGAGGACGGCGAGGTACTTTGCCTTCATGTTGAGGATGAAGTTGAAACGGATCTCCTGATCGCCGGCGAGGACGGAGAACGCGACCAGAAGCGCCATCACAGGCGCCCACGCGCCGACGGTGACCATCTGCGGGTGGAGGCCGAAGATGTGCGTATAGCTGATGATCGAGGCCAGCAGCCCGGCCCCGGCGGCGGTGACGAGGTAGAACTCGATCATCCATCGGGAGCCGAAGCGCTCCTCCAGAAAGACGCCAGTAAACCAGAGCGAGAGCATGGCGAAGAGCGTGCCAAGGATGCCGAGCGGAAGGAAGGAGTAGGTGAGGGGTTGCCAGATCTGGCCGTGGAAGAGGGCTGCGGGCTGGAGCCAGAGACCTGCGGTGAGCAGACGGCCTACAGCCGGAGCGGCCCAGTCGAGCAGCGCCAACGTAAAAAAGACGCCGACGTTTGCCAGGATGAGCTTGCGCGTGGCGCCAGAGAAGGACGGGAGACTGAGCGACATGGGTCCGGAGCGTGGCATAGGGTAGCGTCGAACGTCGATAGCCCGCGCAAGTCGGCTGCAGGCGCGTCGGCTGCTTCTATTTGACCACGCCGCGTCAACCCCTGCGTCGCCCCGGCCATCGCGCGCGTCGGCGTCCACGTGGGGCCGGAGCTGGAACGACGCGGCGCGCTGGTACGGAGAGAACGGGGACGGAGAGAACGGAGACGCTGCGGTGGCCGGCGACGTCGAGAGCGCGCACGGCGAGGATGACCTTGTCTTCTGACGGCACGAACCGAGCTCACGTCCGTAGTTCTTGCGCAACGTTGCGCAGCGTAAGCCGCAGCCAAATGTGAGCGGCACCGTTCTCCATGCGAGGATGCCAGACATCAGGTACTTGTGTGTGTCATTAACTTCGGCGGTTTACGAACGCCAACCGACTATCGCGGGGCATTCATCGTGAGCTCATACGATCCTGACACCCGCACAGGCAGATCGTCGTGAGACATCGCCC
>CALMVL010000019.1 GCA_937873265.1 uncultured Granulicella sp. | reverse complement strand
TCCGCCTCGCCCTCGGCGGCGTCGCCCACAAGCCCTGGCGCTGCCGCACCGCGGAAGCCGCTCTGAAGGGCCAGCCAGCCACCGACGCCAGCTTCCGCGCCGCCGCAGAGGCCGAGCTCGCCGACGCCAAACCCCAGCTCCACAACGCGTTCAAAATCGAACTTGCCCGGCGCACCATCACCGCCGTGCTCGCCGATCTCGCAGGAGGTTCCCAGGCATGAGTGCCATCAAATCCGCAGCCATGACGTTGATGAAAAAGGCCGTCGAGGCCGCCCCGGACAGCTGGATCCCCGGCGGCAAGCCCGACCCGCTCATCACCCACAAGCACGGCCTCATCGGTGCCCCCGTTTCGCGCCTCGACGGCCGCTTCAAAGTTACCGGCACGGCCACCTTCGCCGCTGAATTCCCCATCGCCGGCATGGTCTACGCCGCGGTCGCCTGGAGCACCATCGCCAAGGGCCGTATCAAGAGCCTCGACACCGCCGCCGCCGAAGCCGCGCCCGGCGTCGTCCTCGTCATGAGCTTCAAGAACGCTCCGAAGCTCAATCCCACGCCCATCTTCAACACTAGCCCCAAAGCCGCCGGCCCCAGCAGCCTCCCCATCATGCAGGATCCCTGCATTCACTGGAACGGCGAAGCCATCGCCGTCGTGTTGGCCGAAACGCAGGAGCAGGCCGACTACGCCAAGTCCCTGATCCACGCCGAGTACATCACCGAGCCCGCCATCATCTCCTTTGACACGGCCAAGGCCAACGCCCACCCGCCTGGGTCCATCCTCGGCGAGCCGCCGCAGGTCGAGTCCGGCGACGTCGACGCTGCCCTTGCGGCCGCCCCGCACCGCGTCGACATCACCTTCCGAACGCCGCGTCACAACCACAATCCCATTGAGCTCCACGCGCTTACGCTCTGCTGGCGCGATGGCGAGCTCTTCGTCCACGACGCCTCGCAGGCCGTCGCCCAGACCGCCTGGACGCTCGGCAAGGTCTTCGACCTGAAAGAAGAGCAGATCCACATCTCCTCGCCCTACGTCGGCGGCGGCTTCGGCAGCAAGACCCTCTGGCAATACCACGTCCTCGCCGCCGCCGCGTCGAAGCTCGCCGGTCGCCCGGTCCGCATGGTGCTCTCCCGCGAAGGCGTCTACCGCACCGTCGGCGGCCGCACCACCACCGAGCAGCGCGTCGCCATCGGCGCCGATGCCGAAGGCCACATCCAGGCGCTGATCCACACCGGCACCGCCGCCATGACGAGCCACAACGATTGTCCCGAGCAGTTCACCTTCCCGGCTCGGCACATGTACACCGCGCCCACCTACCGCATCGGCCAGAAGGTCGCCGACATGGACATGATCGCCAACACCTTCATGCGCGCGCCGGGCGAATCCATCGGCACCTTCACCCTTGAATCCACCATCGACGAGCTCGCGCATCAGATCGGCCTCGACCCAATCGAGTTCCGCATGCGCAACGAGCCCGACAAAGACCCAACCTCCGGCAAAGAGTTCTCGTCCCGCCACCTCCGCGAGGCCTACGCCGCCGGCGCCGAGCGCTTCGGCTGGTCCGAGCGCCAACCCACGCCCGGCGCCCGCCGCGAAGGGGAATGGCTCATCGGCGTCGGCTGCGCCACCGCCACGTACCCCTACTACCGTATGCCCGGCGGCGCCGCCCGCATCACCCTCACCAACGACGGCGTCGCCACCCTCGACATCGCCGCGCACGAGATGGGCATGGGCACCGCAACGGCCAACGCCCAGGTCCTCGCCGAGCGACTCGGCCTCGCTCTTGAGTGCGTCAAGGTGAACTACGGCAGCTCCGATCTGGCCGGCAGCTTTCTTGCCGGAGGATCGTCTCAGACAGCCTCCATTGGCGGTGCCGTCATTGCCGCGCACAACAAACTCAACAAAGAACTCCTCGGCCTTGTGACCAAGGACTCGCCCCTCCACGGCCTCGGCACGGACGAGGTCGGTGCCCGCGACGCTGGACTCTGCAAGCTCGACGAGCCCCGCCGCTACGAGAGCTACGCCTCGCTTTTGCACCGCGCCGACAAGGACAACCTCGCCGTTGAGGCCGAAGCCACGCCGCCGCTCGAGGTCATGCACTGGGCCATGCACTCCTTCGGCGCTATCTTCGCCGAGGTCCACGTCAACGCCATCACCGGCGAAACCCGCGTCCGGCGCCTCGTCGGTTCCTTCGACTGCGGCCGCATCCTGAATCCCAAAACCGCCGCCAGCCAGTTCCGCGGCGGCATGATCATGGGCCTCGGTCTCGCCCTAATGGAAGAAACGCAGTGGGACGAGCGCAAGGGCCGCATCATGAATCCTTCACTCGCCGAGTATCACGTCCCCGTCCACATGGACGTTCCCGAAATCGACGTCCTTTGGACTGACATCCCCGACCCCCATGCCCCCATGGGCGCCCGCGGCATCGGCGAAATCGGCATCACCGGCACAGGCGCTGCCGTCGCTAACGCCATCTATAACGCCACAGGCAAGCGCATCACGGAACTCCCCATCACCCTCGATAAACTTATGATGTAGCCGTAAAGAGATACATCCAGAACACAACAGCCCGAGCTACCAAGCTCCGGGTTTTCCGTCACGCCGATCCTCCGCTGACTTAGCTACTCTGGACGCCTGGGGTTAGATGCTCGCTCGAAGCTGTCTCGACCTCCGACGCGAATGGCTGCGCGTTTGCTGCGTTTACGACAGCGGCCGGTGTTGCTCAAGCACCTGCAGCCAAGGAGTGCGCTGAGAGTTACATTCTGTCTCGCCAACGCTATGACATCATTGCAGATTTGCTGCCTAGCGGCTCCAACAGTTTTTGGTTCTGTTTGTTCGTAACATGGGATCAGACGAAATCTCTCCTGCTGTCGGCGAAGTTCGCACGTACTCGCAATGGAAACTGGACACCCGGACCTGCATCCCAAGCATCATTTTTCTAGATGCCTTGGGTGGACTGCTCGAGCCTGTTGACTATCGGAACCGAGTGCTCAAGCCTCTGGCCGAGGCCTTGAACTTTCCGAATCTGACCTTCCAGATTCTGCGCCGCACCATGGCTACCCAGGCGCAGAACATGGGATCGGTCAAAGACATCC
>CALMVL010000018.1:3440-6177 GCA_937873265.1 uncultured Granulicella sp. | reverse complement strand
GTTTGAACAAGCGACCATTCGACTCTGGGATAGCGAAGCGAGCCGATTGGCCGAGCGATGTGGTCTGCAGTGCAATCTCTGCAGACTGCACCTTGGAGGCACGGACAATTGCTTGTCCACTACAGGTTTGCGCCAGCCGGCTGCAATGGAGCCCTGTTCTCACCATCACTGCGCCTGTATCGGCGTGGTGAGCAGCCCAAGGTGCGGCGAAATGCCTTGCCGAACGCGCTCTCGGACTCGTAGCCCAGCGATCCGGCGATCTGTGCAAGTGAATCTTCGGAGTGACGAAGACGGTCGCCTGCCCGCAGCATTCGCCAGCGAGTCAGGTACTCCATAGGCGTGACACCGACTGTGGTCTTGAAACGCTCGGCAAAGACGGACCGCGACATGCCGACGCGCGAAGCAAGTTGCTGCAGCGTCCACGCCTCGCCGGGAGCGTCGTGCATGGCGCTGATTGCGGCTGCCATGTGCGGATCGGATAGGGCAAAAAGCCAGCCGGCACCGTTGGCCGGATCGGACAGGTGAAGGCGCAGCGCCTGGATCAGCATCATGTAGGCGAGTTGCTGTGCGATGAGCGATCCTCCCGGCTGCGGTACGCGAAGCTCTTCGGCCATGCGCTCGAGCGACCAACGCATTGCGGCCTTATCGGCTTCCTTCCGAATGTGCACGATAGGCGGCAGAGCGTCGAGCAGCATACGAGCGGGACGGCCATCGAGCAAGAAGTGCCCACCCGCCAGATAGCAGCCGTCAGCTTGCTGCGGCGTTGGGGCAGTGATGAATTTGCCTTGTTCTCGCACAATGGTGAAATCCATAGGCGTGAGTGAGGGGTCGGTCGAGATGGAAAACGGCAGACCTCGTGGCAGCAGCCAGCAGTCACCAGCGGTGATCAGCACAGGTTCAACCAGGCTTTCCACACGCAACCAGCACTGCCCCGCGATCATGGCGTAGCATTTGATGCCGGTGTGCTTGGGAAACCCGACCGCCACGTCGCCGCTAAGGCTGTAGCCACCTGAAACGAAGCTGCGCGACTGTATGAGGGTAAGCACTTCAGAAAGTGGGTCCATGTGTCTTCTTGCCTTTGCTGGTGATGCTACGGACGATAGAACCGATCTGCCGGACTTCCAGCATAGATCGTATGTGCGCAATTCTCCATCTATCTGGGTACAAGCCAGATTTCCCCGGTCTCCCGGGGCGTGAAGTGGCTTCAGCGGAGCGTTGCAAACGCGGTCGCGATGACAGGATAAGGAGAAGGATGATGCGTGTTTTTGTTACAGGTGCGACGGGCTTTATCGGATCGCGAATCGTTCCGGAGCTAATAGGAGCCGGCCACCAGGTGCTCGGGATGACACGATCGGAGCAGGGCGCGACCGCGCTGGAACAGGCCGGTGCACAGGTGTACCGCGCGAACCTGGACCAGCCGGAGACGCTGACGGGAGGTGCCGAGCAGGCGGACGCGGTGATCCACTGCGCCTTCGACCATGACTTTTCCAACTTTGTAGCCAATACCGAGAAAGATCGCCGCGTGATTACCGCTATCGCGGATGCTCTTGTCGGGTCGGACCGGCCGCTTGTGATCACCTCCGGCGTGGGTCTAGGCGCGAGGACGCCCGGAGAGCCGGCGACCGAGGACTATTTCGACACAAATCACCCGAACCCGCGCAAGGCCAGTGAGGAGGCCGGCCATGCAGCGATGGACCGTGGCGTGAACGTGAGCGTGGTGCGGCTGCCGCAGGTGCACGACACCCACAAGCAGGGGCTGATTACGCCGCTCGTGGCAATGGCGCGAAAGGCCGGCAAGATCGGCTATGTCGGCGAGGGGCAGAACCGGTATGCTGCGGCAGCCGTTGCTGACGTGGCGCACCTGTATCGGCTGGTCGTGGAACGGGCTGAGCGCGGCAGCGTTTGGAACGCCAGTGCGGAGGAGGGTGTGCCCGTGCGAGACATCGTCGAGGTACTTGGCGCGGGCTTGAACGTTCCGGTCAAGCGCTTGTCCGATGACGAAGTGAAGGAAGTCTTTGGCTGGATGAGCGCTTTCGCGGCGATGGATATTTCAGCCTCCAGTGCATACACGCAAGAAACGCTGGGCTGGCATCCAAGCGGCCCGGGCCTGCTGGAAGATCTACGGAATATGGACTACTCCGCAGTGTAGAGGAGCGGCGTACCATCGGCACATCCCGGAGGTACGCCGTATCGAGCTCTCATTTCTGTGTTTTGGAGATACGCTCTGGACGTTTAGGTCCGTCAGACGTTTTGGGCGGAAATAGTCGGCGACGATGACCTCCTAAACGCCGTGACGCTGAAGGCCATTCTCAGTCGCAGTCTAGGCGCGGTGAGGTACTTAATGGAGAGTCACAGTCCTAACTCCGCAGAGATCGGAAGTTGCCGGCCTTCATGAAGGCTGAGGTGTAGCGCCACCGTAACTCTTACCGAAGTGATGCGCCAGCTGCAGGCTGATCAGCAATGCTCCCAGACCGAATACGAGCATGTGGCTCGCAGCCCGGAAATGGAAGGATCCTACATGGACGACGAGTAGGTAAGCGATCGCCACGTTGAGGAAACCCCAAAGGACGTTTACTGTAGGCGAAGAGAGCCCTTTGCCCGGCGGCTTGGCGAAGGGGCTCGGGAAAGAGCGTCCCATGATCCCGGCGACGCTGTGAGGGATCGCATTCGCTGCGAACAGCCCACCGAAAAAATACGCAACTAGAGCAAGCCAGTCCATTTGTTTACCTCGTTCCGT
>CALMVL010000018.1:0-3340 GCA_937873265.1 uncultured Granulicella sp. | reverse complement strand
CGTTCCGTGGCGTACACCTTCCGCTCGCGCGAGAGTCGCTATCGTCGCTGAACCGTCTCTCGCCAGCCGCACGATGACCGAAGCTATGGCACGTCTACAGCTTACCTGTACAGTCGCCTGTACGGATCGACCGACAAAAGCAGCCGTCACGGATTGCACGTAGCAGTATCCAGGTTCGGTAGGTGAGAAGGGTCAGGGCAACAGGATGAGTTTTCCGCGCGCTTGCTGCGTTTCGCTCACGGAGAGCGCCGTTTTCCACTCGTCAAGAGCGAACGTACGGGCAATCGGGATGGAGAAGCGGCCTTCTGCGGCAAGGTCCGCGATCTCCCTCAAGACGTCGTATCGTATGCGCATGCCGGGTTCCTCAAGATTTGAGCGAACACCCAACGTTTTTGCAGCGGCAAAGTCGCTGATGGTCATGACTCGCTTTGGGTCACCGGCTATCTGAACAAGCGCAGGCAGTGCCCCGCTTACAGGCGCGACGTCGAGGACCAGATCCGGAGACTTGTCCAGCAGTGCCGAGAGTCTTTCCGGCAAGCCCTCGCCGTAGGCGGTTACAACGGCGCCGAAAGCATGCAGGCGATCTGCAAAGGTCGGACCAGCAGTGGCAATCACGCGTGCTCCGCGCATCAATGAGATCTGCACCGCTGCGAACCCTACCGTAGTGCCCGCTCCATTGATCAACACCGTCTTGCCTGGTTCAACGCCGAGGCAATCCAGGCTGCCGTACGCAATCGCGACTGCCATCGGCAGAGCCGCAGCATGGGCTGCGTCCAGCCCTTCAGGAACCGGGGTCCAGTGCTGCAAGATAGCGTAATCGGAAGCTCCCGCGCTGCTGGTGTTCACAAAGTCGACTGGACCGAACACGAGTTGCCCGATTTCTACGTCCGTTACGTCCTTGCCGACAGCATCGACGATTCCACTAGCTTCCAAGCCGATCCCACGCGGAAGGCTTCCAGCGAACAGGCCTCGGCACAAGGCCCAATCGGCCGGGTTGAGACCACAGGCCTGGACCTTTACGCGCACACGCTGATCTGCAGGCCCGGGCAGAGTCGTCTCGTCCAACCGCAACACCTCGGCCGGCTCACCGTAAGTCTGAAACCGAACAGTTCTTGTTTGGACGCTGGCAGATGTCGGCATTGGCTCTCCTGATTGCGGTACCGCGAACCGGTTCTCGTGATGAAGTTACGCGATCGGCTTTATATGATTCATTCAGATGAAGAACGATGCTGAAACGGGTATGTATGAGCGCATGGCCGAACCGTATGTTGCTGGACCTGTTGCAAATTGAAGTTCCGATCATCCAGGCGCCTATGGCGGGATCGGATTCCGTCGCGCTGGCGCGAAGTGTATGTTCGGCAGGAGCGCTCGGGTCACTGGCCTGCGCGCTGCTGAGCGCGCGTGAGATACGAGACGCTGCCCGGGAAATTCGGCAGCACGTGTCGCGGCCGTTCAACCTCAATTTCTTTTGTCACACGATGCAGCCACCCGACGCCGTCGCGCAGGAAAATTGGAGGAAGTTCCTGCGACCACACTACGAGCGCCTCGCGCTCGACATCGATGCAGTGCCAGAAGCGCGTCTGCGGTTGCCGTTCGATGACGAAGTGTGCGAAGCCGTCGAAGAGGTACTTCCGAAGGCGGTTAGCTTCCATTTCGGCCTTCCCGCCCCGAGGCTGATCGACCGGTTGAAGACGCGTGGCATCCGGGTTCTTGCATCCGCCACGAGTGTAAGGGAGGCTGTATGGCTCGAAGATCACGGATGTGACGCAATCATCGCGCAAGGCTTCGAAGCGGGAGGCCATCGCGCATTGTTTCTGGAAACCAGTGTTGCCTCGCAGGTGGGTCTGTTCGCTTTGTTGCCACAGGTCGCGGATGCTGTATCGGTACCGGTCATTGCAGCCGGAGGTATAGCTGACGCGCGGGGTATCGTCGCCGCCTTCGCCCTGGGAGCGTCCGGCGTGCAGATCGGTACGGCATACCTGTTCTGCCCGGAAGCCAGGGTTTCTCCTCTGTACCGTCGTGCGCTCGAACACGCAACCGACACAGGAACAGCCATTACCAACCTGTTCACCGGACGCCCCGCGAGAGGTCTGGTGAATCGCTACCTGAACGAAGCGGGACCTTTCTGCGAGACAGCCCTGCCCTTTCCGTACGCCGCGACGTTGGTGGCCCCCCTGCGGGTCGCTTCGGAGGACGCTGGATCTTTGGACTACATGCAGCTCTGGGCAGGCCAGGCGGCAGGGCTGGCAAGCGCCTTACCCGCAGAGGAGCTCACGCGCAAGCTGGCTTCAGAGGCGCTTGATCTCCTCGGGTCTGTTCGCGTCGCTGCGAGACACATCGGCGCAAACAGCAAATCCTTGTAAGCGCCCAGAGCGGAAGCGACGCTGCCGACCCAACAGTTTCGACAAGCTGGCTTCTCCTTACTTGCCGGTACGTCGGGAGCGTACGGCTGCCAAGAGCAGGCGAACAACTGCCAGCCAGCTTCTCGGCTTGAAACTGTCCAGGCCCGCGGAAAGCCGGGCAACGCGCACCAGTTCCGGTTGCGGGAACTCGAGAACGACGTCACCAAATAACTTGGTCGTGCTGTCCCGGTTTTTGGTCGCCTTCTGTCGGTCGGCTCGCTGCAGAAGAACCGGCAGTTGCACGAGTGTAGGATCGGAGCAGTAGGCCGGGGTTCCCGGCTGGTAGCGCCAGGACTCCGACAAGGGGCCTGCATCGAGCGCATCGAATCCGAGAGTCTCCACAAGGTCCATCACCAGCCGCTTCAACCGGACGTCCTCTCCCGCCACCGGAAGCGCAATCCGGTTCTTTGCACCTCTGGGAAGACCCCGATCCTGCAGGCTTCCCCAGGTGATGTTGTTGAACGTTTTGATGACCGGGCGTCCCAGGACCTGAGAGGTCCACACAGACTCCACCATCCCGGCATCGATCTCACCAATGTGGCCATCGCGTGGCGGATAGTAGTTGCCCGTGTCGACGAGCGGCGCGGTTGCCGGTAAATGGGCGAGCAAACCCTTCGGTAGCGAAGGGACGCCCTTCAGGGGAATCGTGAGCACAAGCAGGTCCACGCCACTGGCCGCTTCAGAAGCTGTCACGGGAATGGAGCCGGTCTCGCCGGCAAGTTGAGAAAGTGTCTCAGGGCCACGGGAATTTGCGATCAGCACAGTGTGGTCCATCTTCCGAAGTCGCCGGGCCAGCACCGATCCGATGTTGCCGGCTCCTATGATTCCGATCTTCATTGCCTCTCCTTTTTCCCGTTAGGTGGTCCGGCATAAGAGACGTTCTCGCGTGAGATACGACCGGGAGGAAGACCACTCCGGGGACAGAACCGCGGCGACGC
>CALMVL010000017.1:46635-48758 GCA_937873265.1 uncultured Granulicella sp. | reverse complement strand
GGCATCTTCACCCGAAACCTCGCCGAGCTCGCCCAAACCGGCCCCAGCTCCGCATACACACGTTTCCTCACCACACAGGCCAACTCCCTCTGGATCCACGCCCGCAGCCCAGACAATCGCTTCGCCGTCACCTGGTCCGGCCCGCCTACGCCCGGCAATGCCGGCGCGCAGGCATCAGCCCTGGATGCCTTCAACGCTGCCATCAGCGCACTCAACGTCAACGCCCACCCCGCACCCGAGACAGCTCTCCCATAACGCACCCCACAGCCGCGCATGCTATCCTCCGGGTCATTCTCCTCAGGAGGCCTCTTGTATCCACGCCGTCGTCACCTCTCCCCTGCTCTGTCCCTGATGCTCTTTGCCGTCACCTCGGTCTTCGCTCACGTCGTTGTTCCGCCCACTCAGCCGCAGGTCGGCTCCTCCAACCCTGTCTCCCCGGAACCCAACACCATCGCCCGCCCAACTACCACCCCCTGCACCGTCCAGCTCTTCTCCGAGGTCGAGTTCAACGACTATGGCACCCGCCCCATCTCCTACACGCCACAAACCAAGTGCGCCGGCCCCTGGTCCAAGGTTGTCCTCACCGCCGACTTCACCGTGACCAAGGGCATCCAGTACGATCGAACCGCCAAATTCTTCCTCGGCCAGACCAACATCTACTTCGGCACCACCGCCGAGCCCGACCCCGAACTTTCTCCCTCCTGGCACATCGAAAAAGACGTCACCGACCTCAGCGCCACCTTTAAAACCGCGCAAACCGGCTACGCCAGCATCCAAAACATCGTCAACGCCACCTATACCGGCATCATTTACGCCTCCGCAAACCTCCTGTTCTACCCAGCAGACGCCGCCAATCCCGCACCTGTCGTGCCCAACGAAGTCCTTCCCCTCCCCGAAACCTTCGTCAACACCACCACAGACATGCAGACCGCAACCTTGAGCCTCCCGCGTAACGTCGAACGCGCCTACCTCGACGTCATCGCCCAGTCGCAGGCCTCCGATGAGTTCTGGTACACCTGCGGTCCCACGGAGTACGTCGCCTATCTCGGCTGCGGCAACAGCGCTTTCCGCCAGACCCAGATCTCGATCGACGGCACGCCCGCCGGTATCGCTCCCGTCTACCCCTGGATCTATACCGGCGGCATCGACCCCTACCTCTGGGAGCCCATCACCGGCATCGAAACCCTCAACTTCAAGCCTTACCGCGTCGACCTGACCCCGTTTGCCGGCGTCCTCTCGGACGGCAAACCCCACACCGTGTCAGTGGGTGTCTTCAACGCCTACACCGGCTTCGACCTCGCCTCCAACCTCCTCGTCTACACCGATCCCAACAGCTCTACCACCTCCGGCGCCATCACCGCCAACACCCTCACCCTTACACCGCCCGAGCAGGTCCAGGCCTACGTCGGCACCGCGGCCGACGGCACCTTCTCCGGCCCCATCGACACTTACAACGCCCAAACCTGGATGATCTCCGGCTACGTCCAGACCTCGCACGGCCGCGTCGACACCACCATCCAGGCTTCCAACACCTTCAAGAACAACCAGAGCGAAGAGGTTTCGAGCTCCATCGACCAGCAGCTCATCTTCCAGGAAACCACTCAAGAAGAGCAGACCACCACCACCTCCTCCACCGGCGTCGTCCAGACCACTCACCAGATCGATTACCCCCTCACCGTCAACTTTAAAGAAGCCAACGACGACAACAACGACGGCGGGTTTTACCTCCAAAGCTACGTCAAGCAGGGCAAGTACGAGTATCTCCTCGGACCCACCGGCGCCTATCCCACCGTCACCAACGAGACCGTCGAAAACAACGTTCAGCGGAACTACAATGCCGCCGGGGTCGACACCCTGTCCAACGACAACGACCACTCCACCTTCGCCAGCAAGAACAGCAACCTCAACTGCAGCTACCGCTCGCTCACCGCCGCCAACCGTGTCCTGACCGGCGTCCAGACCAGCACAGACTGCTCCATGGCCCCTTGAGGCACTTCCGGCTGACCGGGCCATGCGATCGTCCCGGTCAGCTCGCGTCTGCCGAATCAAACAACTCAGCCAGCGGCCACAGCGTGGTAGGTTGCATCAGCGACCCGCAAAGCCGGCTCTTGCACGAGAAAGGC
>CALMVL010000017.1:0-46535 GCA_937873265.1 uncultured Granulicella sp. | reverse complement strand
CCCGCCGCAAACTCGTTCGAATGAGGATTTCGGTCGCAAGCTCCCTGTATCAAACGTCCTATGGACGCAACCGAACTATCCGCAATGGATGAGAACCGTGCATCGAGGGAAAGAGGGGGGACGATGCCAACACCACCAACCGTGGATCTGTATGAGCAGGCGCAGCAAGCCGTTCTCCACATTCGCCAGCGGTCTTCGCTCCAGCCCATCGTAGGCGTCGTCCTCGGCACCGGCCTTGGTGGCTTTGGAAGGCAGGTCCAACACGCCACCGCGATTCCATACGCCGAGATCCCCCACTTTCCCCGCTCTTCGATAGCCGGCCATCCCGGCAATCTTCTCCTCGGCGCGGTGGCCGGCACTCCTGTCGCCGTCCTCCAGGGCCGCGCCCATCTTTACGAGGGCCACACCGTCGCCGAAGTCACCCTTCCCACCCGTGTCCTTTCCCTTCTCGGCTGCAAGACCCTCATCGTCACAAACGCCTCCGGCGGTATCAACGCCTCCTTTCGCGCCGGCGATCTCGTCTCGATCGCTGACCACATCAACCTCACCGGAGTCAACGCCGCCGCCGGCCCCAACGAACCCCGCTTCGCCGCCATTCCGCAAGCCGGCCAGCGCTTCTTCGACATGGGCGAAGCCTACTCGCCACGGCTCCGCACACTCGCTCGCCAGAAAGCCGCTGAGGTCGGCTTCGATCTCCCCGAAGGCATCTACCTCGCCGTCCTCGGCCCGTCCTTCGAGACCCCCGCCGAGATCCGAGCCTTTCGCAGCCTTGGCGCAGACCTCGTCGGCATGTCCACCGTTCACGAGGTTATCGTCGCCCGCCACATGGGCCTGGAAGTGCTCGGCCTGTCGCTCGTCACCAACCCCGCCGCCGGCGTTTCGCCCGAACCCATCGATCACCACGAGGTGCTGGACATCGGCCGCCGCGCCGAGGGGCGCCTCACCGAACTCCTCACCGCCATCCTCGCCGCCTGTTCCGCCGCGCCCAACCCGCGCAGGCAGCCGTGACCCCAGCCGCACAACCGACCCTCAGTCCGCGCGGTCCGTTGATCGTCGGCATCGCCGGCTGCTCGGGCTCCGGCAAGACCATCCTGGCCCGCGGTCTTCGTGATCGCCTCCATGCCAGGCTCCTTCCGCTTGACGCCTACTACCGCGACCTCGCCCACTTCGCTCCGGAGCAGCGCGACCGCACGAACTTCGATCACCCGGACGCCCTCGAGTCCGAGCTCCTCCTCGCCCACCTTCGCGAACTCGCCGCAGGCCGCTCGATCGACCGGCCCTGCTACGACTTTGCCACGCACACCCGCACAGCCGAAACGCAGCGCATCGAGCCCGCGCCCGTCGTCCTCGTCGAAGGCATCCTCGCCCTCCACTTCCCCGAGCTCCGCGCCCTCTTCGCTCTCGCTCTCTACGTCGAAACCTCCGACGCCCTTTGCCTCGCACGGCGCATTCGCCGCGACACCCACGAGCGCGGACGCACCGAAGCGTCCGTCCGAGAGCAGTACGAAAGCACCGCACGTCCCATGGCGGAGCAGTACGTCCACCCCTCCGCCGTCCACGCCAACCTCACCGTCGATGGAACTGAACCCCCCGAGCAAAACGTCGCACGTGTCATCCATGAACTAGAGTGTCGTCGCCTTCTGCCCTGACCTCGCGTCCATCTCCGAGCACCTTCCCTCTCGCAACCCACACACTGCCGCCCGCGCCTCGGCGGCTATGGCCTTGCGATCCCCCAGGCCTGCCGCGAACCGGATCGGCTGCTCCGCAAACCGAACCGCAACGCCAATCTCGCGCAAGGAGAGGAAACGAACGATATGCCGCAGCAGCGTCACATCTCCCCAATACGCAACATCGTCCTCAACACTCGTTCCCGGCTCGTTGTTCGACCCGAGGGTGTACCGAACACACGCAGCCGTCACCGGCTCCCCACTCGCGATCGCCTCAAGAAGAACCCCACTGTGAAAGCGCAGCAGATCGCGCCCATTGGTCGTCGTTCCCTCCGGAAAAAAGACGACCGGCAGTCCCGCCTCGGCCGCTTCCCGCATCTGTCCCGAGGCTCGCGCCGCGCTTCCACCGCGCCCACGCTCGACATAGATCGTCCCGGACATCGTTGTCATCCATCCCAGAACAGGCCAGGAGCGGATCTCTGCCTTTGACACAAACACGCATGGATGCAGCGCGGCAAAGGTCACAATGTCGAGGTATCCCATGTGGTTCGAGATCACCGCTCCGCGCTCCGGAAATGCGCCGTTCACCGCGACCGCGATCCCCATACGCCGCATTGCGCGCGCGCAGAATCGGTGCAGCCACTCCGCCCGTTGCTGGCGAGTAACCGGTCGTCGCACCAGCAGCTCCCAACCGGCTCCGGCAAACAATCCCAACAGCTTCAGCGTCCGTCCGACCGAGCGAACTATCACCAGACTGCACCTTCCCACGTCTTACCCGAGATCCGCCTCGCGCAGTCTACCGTGTTCTTCGCGCGAGCTTCATACGTCCAGGAGTCCAAGAGGGCTGGCGCCCTTTTCGCGCCGGAATCGGCCATCGGGATGCTACTTCAGACAAGAATCCGCATGCTGCCCAAGCCACTGCGACAGAGCTTCGAGCGCGCGGTCGCACTGGATGCGGTGACGCTCCTTTTTGTCGCGAATGCGGCGGCGCAGATCCTCTTCAAGCGGTGGAAGCAGGTCGAAGGTGATGTTGGCAGGTTGAAAACGCCTTTGGTCGGCATGGGTGATGTAGTAGCTGAGGGAGCCATTCGCGGTGGCGCGGGGTGCGGCTGTCGGGGTTAGGCCGTGGGCAACTTGAGCGGCATAGCGACCGGCAAGAAGGCCGGAGGCGATGGATTCGGTGTAGCCCTCGACACCGGAAAGTTGGCCGGCGACGAAGATGCTGGGATGAGTGCGGAGCTGCAGCGTACCGGTAAGAAGCGAGGGTGCGTGGATGTAGGTATTGCGATGGATCTGGCCGTAGCGGAGGAAGGTGGCGCGTTCGAGGCCGGGAATAAGGCGCAGGACGCGGGCCTGCTCGCCAAACGTGAGGTGGTTCTGGAAGCCGACGAGATTATACGAGTCGGCGCGGAGGTTTTCCTGGCGGAGTTGAACGACGGCGTAAGGCCAACGGCCCGTCTTCGGATTGGTGAGGCCAGCGGGCTTCATCGGGCCAAAGCGGAGGGTATCGCGGCCGCGGCGGGCGATCTCTTCAATGGGCAGGCAGCCTTCGAAGTAGTGGAGGTTTGTGGGCGGTTGGGCGGAGGCGGTCTCCGTGACAGGCGCGAGCTCCATCGTTCCTACCCATGACGATGAGGGCATCTTGGATGGGCCAGCCGGAGTCGAGGCACGAGCTTTCGAAGCGACGGCAAGATGGGTGGGATTGTTGTCGGCGGGTAACTGTTCCCAGGATTTCTGCTTGATCTTCTCGGCACTGGAAAGGGCTTCGAGGAAGGTATCGTACTCCTGTTCAGTGAACGGGCAATTGATGTAGTCGGCGGTCCCCTTGTCCCAGCGAGCGGCAAAGTACACGCGATCCATGTCGATGGTGGAAGCGTCGACGATGGGCGAGATGGAGTCGTAAAAGGCGAGGTGGTCGGAGCCGGTAAGGCGGGTGAGTTCGGCGGTCAGCGCGGGCGAAGTGAGAGGGCCGGTGGCTACGATGGTGAGGGTGTCAGGCGAGTTCTCCTCAAGAGTCAGCACCTCTTCGCGGTGGATGGTGATCTTCGGGTGCTGCTCAAGCCGCCGACGAACGCGGGCGGAGAAGAGTTCGCGGTCCACGGCGAGGGCGTGGCCGGCGGGTACGGCAGTAGCATCGGCATCCTGAAGCAGACAGGACCCCATGCGGCGCATCTCCTGCTTGAGCAGCCACGGGGCGGAGTGCTCCGACTCGGATTTGAGGGAGTTTGAGCAGACGAGCTCGGCGAAGTCGGCGGTCTGGTGAGCCTCGGTGGAGCGCTGCGGACGCATCTCATAGAGGTCGACCGCGCAGCCGGCGGCGGCAGCTTGAAGCGCGGCCTCCGGGCCGGCGAGACCGCCTCCGATTACCTTGATTCTCTTCATCTCTCTCAGCATACTTGGCTTGAACCAGAAGAAGTCTGGCGCATGTTTCTTGCACCTCGGAGGGCTATGGGGCAGATCTCACATCGGATTCACTTCTGCTACTGCTTCCTCTTTTGTTGCCCTTTGTACTCCAACCTAGCCGGCTGGACGGCCGAATGCCGAGCACTCCTGGTGGATCGCGGTATCGAATCTGGGGTTGGGGGAATCCGGCGTGGGATGGGTGATTGTGCTGATCTGAGCGCTTGCATGCAACCCCGGGCGACATGACGTGCGCCACCCGAAGCGGGTGACGCGATCAGCTCGTCGACACGCGATTCCTACAACTTGGCGGGAGGCTTGAGGCCGAGCTCGGCCATGACGAGCTGGAGGTCCTTCCAGGCTTCGCCCTTCTGGCGAGGGTCGCGGAGCAGAAAGGCGGGGTGAAAGGTGACCAGGAGCCGAGAGCCGCGACAGATGTGGAAGCGGCTCCGCAAGGTGGCGAGCGACTGCTTGACCCCAAGCAGATACGTGGCGGCCGTCGCTCCGAGCGCCACGACGATCTCCGGCTGCACGATGTCCATCTGCTGAAGCAAGAACTGCGAGCAGGTGTTTGCCTCTACGGGCTCGGGAACGCGGTTGGCAGGCGGCCGGCATTTCACGATATTGGCGATGTACACGTCTTCGCGGCGGAGGCCCATGGCCGCAATCATGTTGTTGAGCAGCTGGCCAGCCTTGCCCACGAAAGGCAGGCCGGAGGCGTCCTCGTCGGCACCGGGGCCTTCGCCCACGAACATGAGACGGGCGGCGGGGTCACCCTGGCCAAAGACGATTGTGTGCCGGCCGGCGTAGGCGAGCGGGCAGCGGGTGCAGTCGCCAATCTCGCGACGGAGCTGCTCAAGCGCCGCGGCCCGGTCCGCGGGAGGCACGCGGACCAGAGGCAGCGGGGCCAGGTCGTTGAACGGGACTGGCTTGGGAACGGCGACCTCCAGGGGATTGGGCCATGGCGGCTGGCCGGCAAAAGCAGGTGACGCCGAGCCGGCAAGCGACGGCAGAACTGACACTGACGGCTCGCTGCCGGCGAGCGGACTCGCCCCGACTCTGGGCGGCGCACCGAGGTTTGAGGACGGCTGCCATGTTGGCGCGGGAAACGCACGTTCGAGGAACGCGGCGACTGCTTCGGAAGGTGAGCCGTCGCCGCGACGATAAAAGTCGTACACGCCCAAGTCGCGAAAGTACTCGACGTACGCGCGCAGCTCATCCAGTTCAGCCATGGAACTGCTTCACCTTCAAACGATCGTTTACTTTGCGAACTCGTCGAGGGCAACGGGACGCAACTTTACGGGCAGCGAGTAGCTGACGTGCCCCTGTTGGATCTCTTCCTGCGCGACTCGGCACGCTTTGGTGGACTTTGACGCCATCAGCGGCGACGCCCCGTTCTGCAGCTGCCGAGCGCGGCGCGCCGCACCTTTCACCAGGCTGTACTTGTTTTCAAGAATCTTTTCCATGGGTCGTGCCTCCAGAAAGTGCTGCAGCCTTGACTGTACCGCACGGCTCGGGGAACGCCTAGTCACCTTGCGGGTGATCCAGGGCGTTTGGCGCATCAGGGGAGATTGTCGGATGGAGACGAAATGGAGGTCGGCGAAGGCCGAAGGTGGCGAGGGCGTCCCGGAGCGCCGAGGCTTGGCGGTCGGTCCGGCAGGCCTCGGCAGCGATCCGCTCGGCAGGATCTCCCCGCTCCCACAGGACTACGGAACGGAGATCGGCTACGGCCTGGTCGAGAACATCGTTGACGAGAGCGTACCGGTAGTCCCAGATCCGCGTGAGCTCATTTCGGGCCTGGGCCAGGCGACGGGCGATTACGTCCTCGGAGGTGACGTGCTCGGCGACGCTGCGGTTACGGAGGCGCTTTTCGAGGACCTCCGGGCTGGGCGGCAGGACAAAGATGGAGACCGCATCGGGGGTGCATCGCATCACCTGCATGGCGCCCTGGACGTCGATGTCGAGCAGGAGATCTTTGCCCAGGCGGCCGGCGTGCGTCAGCGCGGAGCGGGCGGTGCCGTAGTAGTTGCCGAAGACCTCGGCCCACTCGAGGAACTCACCCGCGTCGATCATGCGTTCGAACTCGGGGCGGGTGGTGAAGTGGTACTCGCGCCCGTCTTCTTCGGAGCCGCGCGGCGGCCGGGTGGTATAGGAGACGGAAAAGTCGAGACCTTCGACCAGCGTGCGCAACTGATTGACCAGCGTGGATTTGCCCGATCCTGAAGGTGCCGAAATGATAAAGAGGATCCCCGCCATATGGTCGTGCCCTTTCGCCGGTTCTGCCTGAAGTTTACCGAAAGGGCGCGGAGGTCCAGCCGGATTTCAGCGGGAATCACTCGAGGTTCTGGACCTGCTCGCGGATACGCTCGATCTCGGCTTTGATCTCCAGGCCGAGCTCGGTGAGACGCAGGCTCTCCGAGCCGGCAGCGCTGCCGGTCTTCGAAAGGATGGTGTTCGCCTCGCGGCCGAACTCCTGGAGAAGGAAGTCGAGTCGCTTGCCGACCTCGCCACCTGCGTCGAGCAAGGCGAGGAAGCGATCCGCGTGGGCCTGCAGGCGGACGGTTTCCTCTTCGATGTCGCTGCGCTCGGCAAGAAGGGCGGCTTCGGCAAAGAGACGCTCCTCGGATATGGAAACGGAGGTACCGGCGAGAAGCTCGGCGATGCGGGAGCGGAGGCGGACGAGGTGGGCGGGCTTGACGCGCTGGCGCAGGTGGGCAACTTCAGTCGTCATCTCCTGGATGCGGACGACGCTGGCGCGCAGCGCGGCTTCGAGAGAAGCCCCCTCCTGCGCACGGACCAGGTTAAAACGTTCCAGCAGGCCAGGAATTGAGGCGAGAACAGCGGCATCGAGATCTGCGCGTTCCGTCACGGCAGGGGCTTCGGTCGTCATGACGCCGGGCATGCGAAGGAGCGCGTTGAGGTCGGGCGTGTCAAACAGGCCGTGGTGCTCGGCGGCTTCGGCGAAGGCGAGCAGGTAAGCGGAGAGAACGTCGTCGTTAAGGCGAAGCCCGCCGGTCTGGCGCTGCTCGGGCGTAAGGGTGAGCTCGACGTGGCCTCGGCGGACCCGCTCGCGGACTGCGGCGCGCAGCTGCTGCTCAAGGCCGTCGCTGCCGGCCGGGAGGTGAAAGCGAATGTCGAGAAAGCGGTGATTGACCGACTTGATGCTGAGCGAAAAGGCTGCGCCGGACGGGCTTCGGGCGCGAATGCTGGCGAAGCCCGTCATCGAACAAACGGGTGTCGCGCAGGCAGGCATCAGGCAATCCTTTCGACGGGAACGGGCAGGACGGGCGCGTCGGCGGGATGAGGCACAGGCGCGTCGGCGAATTGCATCGTGTAGAGGCGCTGGTAGGTGCCGGACTGGCGGAGGAGATCGTCATGCGAGCCGATCTCGGTGATGCGGCCGCGCTCGAGGACGGCGATGCGGTCGGCGCGGCGAACCGTCGAGAGGCGGTGCGCGATGACGAAGACGGTCCGGCCGCGCATGAGATTGGCGAGCGCGGCTTGGACGAATCGCTCGCTTTCCATGTCGAGCGCAGAGGTAGCCTCGTCAAGAATAAGGATAGGGGCATTCTTGAGGATGGCGCGGGCAATGGCGAGGCGCTGGCGCTCGCCGCCGGAGAGGCGCAAGCCCCGCTCGCCGATAACGGTGTCGTAGCCCTCGGGCATCCGCTCGATGAAGTCGTGCGCCAGCGCCATGCGGGCGGCCTCCTGGACGCGGCTGAGCGGCACGTCAGGCTGGCCGTAGGCGATATTGTTGCGGACGGTGTCGTTGAAGAGCACGGTGTCCTGGGTGACTTTGCCGATCAGCCGGCGAAGGGACGCGATGGTGACGTCGCGGAGGTCGTAACCATCCAGCAGGATCTGGCCTTGGTTGGCGTCAAAGAAACGCGGGATCAGGTTGACGAGAGTCGATTTACCGGCGCCCGAGGGCCCGACCAGTGCGAGAACCTCGCCGCGCTTGACCGTGAGACGAATATCGTGGAGAACCTGCTCGATCTGGCCATCGTCGCTGACGTAACCGAAACCGGCGTCGACGAACTCAATGGACTGCTCGAAGCCGGTGAGCACGTGGGCACGGGATTTCTCGACCACCTCGTCCTGCGCGTCCATGAAGCGGAAGATCTCTTCGCTTGCCCCGAGCGCCTGCTGGAAGCTGTTATAGAAAAGTGCGAACTTGCGAACAGGATCGTACAGCGTGAAAACAGCGATGAGGAAGGCCAGAAACGAGCCTGTGGTCATGGTGTGGTGCAGGATGCGGTTGCGGCCGAGCAGGAGGAGCAGCGCGATGGCCACCGCGCCGAGCGCATCCATCAGCGGCGAGGAGATGGCCTGGACGCTGACGGATTTCAGGTTAGCGCGAAGAAGGCGCCGGGCGGCTAAGCGGAAGCGGTTCATCTCCCACAGCTCCATGCCGAAGGCTTTCACGATTCGGTTGCCGGTAATGGTCTCCTGGAGGATGTTCTGGATCTCGGCGAGCTTGTCCTGGCCCTTGCGAGTGGTCGAACGGACGCGCGATCCGATGCGGCGCGCCGACGAGATAACCACGGGCACGAACAGCAGAAGCACCCAAGCCATCTTGCCGCCGTAAAGAATGACAACGAAGGTGAGGGCAATCAGCGTGAAGAGCTGCTGGAGGAAGTCACTGAGGATGAACGACATGGCCGTTTGAACGCGCTCGATGTCATTGATCAGCGTGGAGACGAGGCTGCCGGTGGTGTGGCGCTGAAAAAAAGCGACGGAGCGACGGAGGATCGCGTCGTAGAGGTCGTTGCGCAGATCGGTGATCATGCCGAAGCCGGCATAGTTCACCAGGTAGGTGCCGGCGTAGTCGCATGCGGAGCGGACCAGGGCCGAAACGACGAGCGCGTAGGCGACCACCGCCCAGGCATTGTGGATATGGTGCGGGACGAGAGCTTGTAGATCGAGCGTTCGGCCGATCAGGGGAAGGTGAAAGGCGAGCAGGCCGCGCGTGGGAGCATCGGGCGAGAGGACGTTGTCGAAGACCGGCTTGACCAGAAGAACGCGGAAGGCGGCAAGCGCACCGACCACGGCCATCAGCAGAACCGAGAAGATGGAGAACAGGGCGTACGGACGCAGGTAGGTCAGAAGTCGCCAGATGCGTCTCACGTGCACTTCCTCATCGTCCAGCGCCCATTATTTGGAGACGCGACCGCATTCGACGGAGTCTCACCGGGGCATGTCCCGATGCTGTGACTTGACACGATACCCGTCGGCAGCAAGGCGCTTTCGGACCTCTTCGGCGATAAAGACCGAGCGATGCTGGCCACCGGTGCAGCCGAACGCGACGGTGAGGTAGCTTTTGCCCTCCTTAATGTAGTTGGGCAACAGAAACTCGAGCATGTCGGTGACCTTTTCGAGGAACTGCTTGGTCTGAGGCGAGTGCCGCACGTAGGCGGCGACGCTGGGGTGGCGGCCGGTAAGCTTGCGGAACTCCGGGACAAAGTGCGGGTTCGGCAGGAAACGGACGTCGAAGACGAGATCGGCTTCGCTGGGAACGCCATTCTTGAAGCCGAAGCTATTGACGGAAATGGTGAGATTGCGATCGCTGGTTTCGCGTTCGAACTGCGCGTTGATGTGCGCGCGAAGCTCGTGAACATTGAATTTGGTGGTGTCGAGGATGATGTCGGCGACGTTGCGGATGGGATCGAGGCGCTGGCGTTCGGCTTGGATCGCTTCGAGGACCGTCTCGCTCCGGCCAAGGGGATGAGGCCGGCGTGTCTCGGAGAAGCGGCGGATGAGGGCGTCGTCGTTCGCCTCGAGGTAGACGACACGGGTGGAGAGCAGACGTCGAACCTTCTTGAGCATGGCTGGGAAGTGCTCAAGCCATGTGCCCTCGCGGGCGTCGATGACGAGCACAGCGCGTTCCATCCCGCCGGACCGCTTCACGAGCTCGGCAAACTGCGGCACCAGCTCCAGGGGAAGGTTGTCAACGGCGTGATAGCCCAGATCTTCAAACGCCTTCAGGGCGGAGAGCTTGCCCGAGCCCGACAGCCCGGTGACGATGACCAATTCTTTTTGCTTGTTTGGATCCCCAGCGGACGTTTTGTGCGATGGCCCGTCCGTCAGTTTTCGCGAGTTGGCTCGCCTGGAGGTTTTTGGGTCGATCGTCCGCTTTGCGGGCATGAGGAATCGTAGCATCGCCTGCTGCGGCCGGGCATCCCCCGGGTCGCAGCAGGCGGCCCCCCTAGACCGTCTTGCCTAGACCGTCTTGATTTCCCCAACCGGCTTTGCGGCGGCATCTGTCAGATCGACATCGCTCGCATCGAGGTGCGGATGCCGTTTCACCGTGCTTCGCTTGCCCTTGTACCGGATCACCTGCTGCTCGATCTTGGCGAGGGCGTCATGCAGAGCGGTCTCCATCTGGTCGGACTCGCAGGTCGCGACGTATTCCTGGGTGCGTGTCGCCAGAGTCACTTCAGCAATTTGCCGGTACTTGTCCACGGTGAGGATGACGTGCGCGGAGGCGCTGTCACTGGTCATCTTACCGATCTGCTCAAACGCCGCCTCGGCCTGCTGCCGAAGCTTGGCCGTCACGGTAAACTGCCGCCCTGTGTACTCAATCTTCATCCAACGCTCCTTCTGGCTCCCTGATACAGAGCGTTTGGATGCCGTCTAGCGGACCCGGCGTTGGTGTGTGCTGGGGATCTGCATGTCTTCCCGGTATTTCGCGACGGTGCGGCGGGTGACCTGGATGCCTTCGTCCTGCAACTTGGCCGCCAGTTGATCGTCGGTGAGCGGCTTGCGTTCGTCCTCCTCCTCGATCAGCTTCTTTACGCGGCGCTTCAGCAAGACGAGCGGAAGGTCGCCGCCCTCGGGACCGTTGACACCTTCCGAAAAGAAGAAGCGAAGTTCGAAGACGCCCTGGGAGGTGTGTACATATTTGTTGGCGACGGCGCGGCTGACTGTGGAGGGATGAACGCCTATCTCTTCGGCGACCTCCTTGATCATCATCGGATGAAGACGATCGACGCCGTGCTCGAGGAAGTCGATCTGGCGGCGAACGATGACCTCGCAGGTGCGCACGATGGTGTTCTTGCGCTGCTCGATGTTCCGCAGCAGCTGGATCGCGGACTTGTACCGTTCTTTGACGTACTCCCGAACCTCTTTTTCGGTCTGCTTCTGACCCATCATGCGGCGGTAGCCCTGGTTGAGGCGCAGCGTGGGCATATCCTCTTCGTTCATAAGCACGACGTACTCGCCATCGCGCTTAACGAAGGCAACGTCCGGTTCGATCAGGCGGGTCTGGGTTTCGTTGTAGCGCTGCCCGGGGCGGGGGTCAAGGGTGCGCAGCAGATCGACGGCCGCCTGCACCTCCTCCGCGCTGCGGCCGCAATTACGGGTCAGTTCCCGCATGTCTTTCTTCAGCAGCAAATGAAGGCAGTGGCTGACGATGTGCTCGGCTATTTTGAGCAAGCGGGCTTCCGTACTATTCAGTGCGCCCGCCTGTTCGAGGGCGTTGCCATGAACGCTGGCGCCGCGCGTGCTGCGCTGCACGGCCAAGTCCAGCTCCCGACGACGAGCGGCAATCTGAATCAGCATGCACTCGCGCAGGTCGCGCGCAGCGACGCCGATCGGGTCGAGGCCGTGGACAAGCTCGCGGGCAGCAGCGACGATGGACAGGAGGCGAGCGTGCTCTTCGTCCGCGCCGGCGGCGAGCGAGCGAAGGTCCGCGGCTCCGTCAGTCGGCTCAGCGGAGCGCATCGCATCCCACACCTCGCCGGAAAAGCGGTTCCGAACGCCACGTTCGAACGGGATAGGCTGCGAGCGGGCCGGAGCGCGCATCTGGACGAGCGCCTGCGCAAGTTCTTCGTCGCTGGCGGTCAGGTAGCCGCACTCATCCAGATTGCCGATCACCAGCTCGGCGGCGGTGCGGAGCTCGGGATCCACGGTCATCGACCCGAGCTGCCAGACAAGATGGTCGCTGAGCGAGCTTGGGGCGGAGAGGAAGTGCTCAAACGAGGGCTTGTCGTAATCTTCCATTGTCGATCCGGTGCGGTACCCGGGATCGAGGTAGTCCTGGAAATAGCTGCCAAAATCGATCTCGTCGAAGGGGTCCTTTTCGACTCGGTCCTTTTCGAGGGCGACCTCTTCGGCGGAGCGTTCGCGATCGCCTTCCAGACCTGCAAGTTCCTCAAGGGGCGCATCGATGGGGTCCAGCTCTTCGAGCACCGGATTTTCGATCATCTCGGTGTTGATCATCTCCTTCAGCTCAAGCTTGTTGAGCGCCAGCACGCTGACCATCTGGACCAGACCTGGGGTAAGGATCTGGCGCTGGGAGACTTTCAGGTTGAGCTTGGGCTGAAGTAGCAACGGGTCCTCTCGCGATCTCTGCTTCCGCGCCGGAGCGTGCGCGGGATGTTTCCGGCGGGTCCGTGAACGACCGGTACGCCGCTTCGGCGATCAGTCTACATCCGCGGTAGCCTTCCTTGCTGTGAGTGTACTGCGGCTGCCGCGCCCGGCCAGACGCATCGGTGTACCCCGATTCCCACGGAAGTTGTACCCCGTTCCGAAATGGAACTTTTCTCCCGTGTTGTGCTCCTTTGGGACTAGCCCATCGAGAACTTTTCGCCCAGGTAGATTCGTTTCACCTCAGGATCGCGCCCAAGATCGCCCGGCGTTCCGGCGCGAAAGATGCGGCCTTCGGCAATGATGTACGCCCGATCAGTCACCGAAAGCGTCTCGCGAACATTGTGGTCGGTGATGAGGACCCCGATGCCGCTGCGCTTGAGCCCGAAGATAATCTCCTGCAGGTCAAGTACGGCGATCGGGTCAATGCCGGAGAACGGTTCGTCGAGCAGGATGAACGCGGGCTCGATAGCGAGGCAGCGAGCGATCTCAACTCGTCGACGCTCGCCCCCCGAGAGCGCGTATCCCTTTGTTTTACGCACGTGGCCGAGGTTCAGATCTTCGATGAGCCGCTCGGTGCGGGTGCGCCGGCCTTCCCAGCTGAGCTGCTGCGCTTCGAGCACGGCAAGGATGTTGTCTTCGACCGACAGCTTGCGGAAGACAGAAGGCTCCTGCGGGAGATAGCTGATGCCGTAGTTGCGCGCGCGGAGATACATCGGCAGGCGAGAGATGTCGTGGCCATCGGCGAGTACGCGGCCGGTGTCCGGCCGAACGAGGCCGACGATCATGTAAAAGCTGGTGGTTTTGCCGGCGCCGTTCGGCCCAAGCAGGCCCACGACCTCGCCGCGATTGATGTTTAGGCTGACGCCGCGCACCACCTGGCGACCACCGTACGACTTGCCGATCTCCTCTGTTGACAGCTGTTCCATCAAAAGCGCTTGCTCCGAGCTATGGCTGCCTGCCCCGCGTCTGCGACCGAACCCTGGGCTGGGAGTTTCCGCCACCCGAGACCACAACACTGTTCTGGCCATTATCGCCCGGCAGGAAGCGGATCGCCGCTCCGCTCACGGTTCCGTTCTCTCCGTCGGTGACGACGGGCGGCTTTGCCACGCTGCCGGTAAGCACCGACACGCGGTCGCTCGCGGTATAGACGAGGCGGTCACCGATCGCTTCCCTGCCCGGCTGCTCGACGCGGATGGCGCCGGTGGCGACGATATGGTCAAGCGAACCCCCGCCGGGAAACGGAGTTGCGGTATTCAGGGCGTGGTTTGCGGGCGTCGTCTTCGGGGAAAGATACACCAGGGCCTCGGTCGCATGGATCTCCATGTCCGCTTCCGTCATCTCGACGCTGCCGGTAAAGGTCGCGGTTCGGGTTGCGTCGGCGTAAAGAAGATCGCGACTGAGGACACGCACGGCCGGAGTTGCGCGGCGCTTTGGACTCGCCGTGGCCGTGGGAGCGGGCGTATTTGCGAGCACGGTTCGCACGGCGGGGCTGCTCTGGCCGGGTGCTGCATGGGCGAACAGGGTCTGCTCGCGCTGGCGAAGTTCGATGATGGGCGCCTCAATGGCAGACCCCCCCTGCCACATGCGCGCGGGTGTGGCTGTGCTGCCCAAGAAGGTGGCGAGGCCGGAGTCGTGCTGAAGCCGGGCCGCCGTAGCGAACACCTGCACCGGCTCGGCAGTGGGACTGGCACGGTAACTGAGCTTGACCGTTCCGTCCGCAGCCGTATCACCGGTGTCCTCCCCGAGCGTGACGCGGTCGGCCCAGAGCAAGCTGTCCACCCGGGTGACCTGGACGGTGCCGACGAGGGTGGCCTGGTCAGTGGCACCGTCATAGATCAAGCGCTCGGCTGTGGCGTGGCTCAGGCTGGCGGCGCGGCTACCCTTTGCGGGGGACCTCTGCTCGACTTGAACGTGCCCGATCTGCTCGGCCGACTGTACGGTCTGCGCGGCGCCGGCTTTGGCCGACTGCGATGCGTTACCGGCGGGCGTGAAGCTGGCGTGGAGCGTATCTCCGAAGCTCTTTGCATCAGCACCGGCCGCTGTGAGGCGTCGAACCATGGTGTGTCCGTTGCCGTCGACCGTGACGAGTTCCTCGCGCGTGGCGGCCTGGCCGGCTGTCTCGCGGAGATGCGCAATCAGGGTGTCAGCCCCGAGTTCGCCGGTTGACTGCGCCGGCGGTGCTCCGGCCAGTTCGTGCGTGACGAGGTGGGCCGCTCCGGTTGCGGTCGCCACCTTGACCCATCGCCGCTGCTGTCCAATCGACCCGGCAAACGCCAGGTCGATCTGCTGGGCGGTGAGGGTACGGTCTGCGGCGCGTCCCTGCCCGGAGCTGCCTGGGGACTCGCGCTGCTGGGCCGTGGCCCCGCCAGCCAGAAGGAGCCGGTCCAGCTCGCCGACTGCGCCGAAGCGTGCATGGGTGGTGGCTGCCGTGGCCTCCACGTGACGGTTTGCCTGGTCCGAGACGTAACGAACGTTCCCTTCGAGATCAGCCGACTGGGGCTGATCGGAGGCGCCCAGCACCATCCTGCCGCGTTCCGCTCGCACCGTTGCGCCGCGGGCGGTCAGCAGCACGGAACCTTCGGCGTGGATGCGCTCGGGCGAGGTCGCCGTCCGCAGCAGGACGGTGGCGTGGTCGGCGCTGGCGGTCTGTTCCCCGTTCGCGCCTCGGGAATCGCCGGCCAGCGTCGCTTGGGCGCGCTCCAGCTGCACCTGCTGCTGCTGCCGGTCGAGTTCGGCCCGATCCGCGATGAGCCGCACCGGCCGGCTGCCACGCGTGGCGTTCAGCCGCACCTGCGATCGAAGCAGGGTCGCTCCCGTGTCGGAGTGGAACTCCGCGCCGACCGCGCTGCCCTGGACGTCGCCGTACGTAAACTCCAGCTGCTGATCGGTGGTGGCCAGCGCCTCTTTCTGGGCAAAGACGACGCCGCTGGTCTTGACGTGGATGACCTGCTGCCCGGCCGAACGGGCGCTCGCCGTTGCAGTCGGCGAATCACCCGCCGCATAGGAGGCGCGCGCCTTCGCGTCCGGCGGAGCGGGCGCGGCAAGATCCAGGAAGACCTGCCCCTCGGCCCGCAAAACACCGGAGCTCTGGTCATACTCGAACTCCTTGCCGTAGATGCGGTTCGTCCGGTTGGTCGTATCGTAGAGCACGATTCCGACGTCATGCAGCACCACGACGTTGTTCTTGCGCTGCACAAACCGTGCGGCATGGATGGTGTACAGGGTGCGCTTGCCGTTCGACTGCGAGTAGGTGAAGCCGTTGGCCTCGCGCGAGATCTCGGCGCCGAGACGTCCCGGCAGGTCGTGGAGAAACCGGTGCGCCGCGAAGTGCGCGTACCCGAGAAAGCCTGCGACGACCGCGACGAGCACGCCGGTGCCCAGCACCAGCCAAACTCGCAGCCTCTCGATCGAAACCTGCACGTATCCGCTTCCCTGCCTCCACCATCTTCTCATCCGTGTCGGGCTGCCGGATGCGCGAGCGGGGGAAGCACTAAACTGGAGCCATGGCCGATCAGCTATATCTCAGCCTCTGGTTCCCCAATTTCCGCCTCGACTCGCTGCCGGCGGCGCTCACCTGCGTACTTCGGCAGTTTGCCCGCATCAGTGGTGAGCCTCGCGTCTCCGCCGCTGCCGCTTACCCGATCTCCTTCAGCGAGGCGCCCACCTACCAGCGTGTTTACGTGAATGACGAACGCGCCGAAGAGAACCAGGACACGGCCGCGGCGGCAATCGATGCGGCCATCGCCGAAGCGACCGAGCAGATGCACGACGACATGGCATACGAGTTCGAAATGCGCTGGAAGCTGTGGATGCCGGACAGCGGCCAGGGCGAGGAGATCGGGCTCGACACGATCTGGCGGCCACAACCGGCCACGGTGCGGATCCTTGGCTTCGGGCCTCGCTTTGACGAGGGCGACTACGAGCAGAACGGGCACATCCGGGTCGACCTTGGACTGGATTACCCCTGGACGCTCGACGGCGACCAAGAAGCCGACAAGGAAGAAGCCGAAGGGTCGAGCAATGTGCTGGCATTTCGGTCCCCGGCACATGGGGCCGGCGAGGCGGACCTGAGCGAAGAGGCACAGTACGTGCGGCGCAACATCGAGATGCTGCTCGCGTTTACGCTTTCGGTTGAGAAGCACTGCGGCATCTCGAGCCGGCTGCTATGGACCGAATCGGGCGAGCCGCTGGCAGAAAAGTTGATCGCGCAACTGCAGCGCCTGACGTAGGTGTAGGTCGAAACAGCGGTGCTCTTGCGAGCGCGACAGAGCCGGCGTATCGTCTTCGTATTCGGAACGCAGGAGGCCCCATGCGCGTCTCTACCGCCGCTCTTCTCACGACTTCATTGGCCATGGTGGTCGGGTCGGCCCAGGCCCAGGCACAAGCACCCGCGCACGTCATGGATCTGCCCCCGACGGCGCCGGCAGCCTGCCCCGTCGACTTTTCGGTGCGGCAGAGACCGGGTTTACAAGCCCTTCGCGTTGGCGACCGTCGCTCGCCCGGTTCGTCCCAATACCTTGAGATCACGTTTACGCCGCCCGATGAGCGACGGATTGAGAGCGCCGAGATTACGGTTCGGGGAACGGACGGATCGTTGCGCGCGCTGCTGGTCGCGACTCCACCGGCGGACGTGGAGAAGGAGTTCCGCCTCAGTCGTGAAGCCAGCAGACTCAGTCTTCGGCAGTTTGGCGTGTGGGTAGACGGTATGAGCAGCGTGCGCTGGGTACAGTTGCGATCGCTCACGTTTGCCGACGGCACCGTGCTCCAAAGCTCCTCAGACTCGACCTGTCGCAGGGAGCCGGATCGGTTTGTGCTGGTCACCGCTCAGGCGACGCCGGCGCACTAGCTGCCGGCGACCACAATCTCCGAAAAGTCGGCGATACGCGAAAAGTCGGCCAGTACGCGTGCGATCAGGGCCAGGCGGTTGGCGCGCACGGCCCCTTCCGGAACCATCACCATCACGGCATCGAAGAAGGCATCCACCTGCGTCCGCAGCGTGGCAATCGCGCGAAGCGCCGCCACATAGTCTCGGTGCGAGCGCAGCGCCTCTACCTGCGTCGCGAGATCGGCAGAGCGCTCGGCCAGTGCAGTCTCCTCGGGTTCAAGCAGCAGGGTCGGATGGACCACATCGGGGATCACAAGACCCTTGTCGCGCGCCTGCTCGAGAATATTTCGCATGCGCTTGAAAGCAGCGCTCAGCGCGACGAAGTCGCCACCCTCCTCGGCGTTTCGAACCGAGCTCACGGCCTCGGCGCGCGCGCTGGCGTCCCGTACGTCGTTTGCACCCGCAGCCAGGACGGCGGCGATTACGTCATAGCTCTGCCCCTTGACCTCGCGCAGGTAGAACTCCAGCCGTTCGCGGAAGAAGGCGAGCATCCGGCCGATGAGCTCGAAGTGGCCTTCCGCCGCTGTTTCGGCGATCTCCGGGAGGCTGAGCGCAACGCTTCCCTCGGCAAGAATTTTGATAACGCCATTGGCAGCTCGGCGAAGGGCGAAGGGATCCTTGGATCCGGTCGGCTCCATACCCAGGCCGAACATGCCGGCGACGGTGTCGGCACGGTCGGCGAGGCCGACGATCTGCCCCTCCGCCGTCCGTGGAATCCGGTCCTCCATCGAGGCGGGGCGGTACTGGTCGTAGATGGCGGCTGCGGCCAGCTCGCCCACCCCTTGGGCGCGGGCGTAGAGGCCGCCGATGATTCCCTGTAACTCGGTGAACTCCTTGACGAGTTCTGTGGTGAGGTCGGTCTTGAGCAGGCGGGAGGCCTGGTCGACGGCGGCCTGGTCGACAACGCCGGCGCACTTTGCTGCGAGCGCCGCGGCCACCACACGCACGCGGGCCGATTTCTGTGCGTAGCTGCCCAGGTCGCGCTGGAAGGTGACGTGCTCCAGCAGCGCTTCCCGGCCGACGAGCGGGATGCGCTGGTCGAACTGCCAGAAAAAGCGAGCGTCCGAGAACCGCGCGCGCAGAACGCGCTCGTTGCCATGGCGGATGATGGCTTCACCGCCGGCATCGGACTCGGTGTTCAGAACGGCAAGAAAGTGGGGCAGCAGCTTGCCCTCGGCGTCCTCGACGGCGAAGTACTTCTGGTGGTCGCGCATGACGGTCACCAGAACTTCGTCGGGGAGCTCGAGGAACTCAGGCTCGAAACCGCCAAGCAAGACGGATGGCCACTCCGTCAGCTGCGTCACGCTCTCAATAAGCTCGTGGTCCTCGCGCCAGCGCGCACCGGGGATGGTGCGGCACACACGGTCGAGCGCTTTCCGAATGCGCTGGCGGCGGACCTCCACCTCGGCGACGACAAAGCCCGCCAGGAGTGCCGGCTCGTAGGCGGCGGGCGCTTCGATCAGAAGTGGCGCATTGCCAGCCAGCACGCGATGACCGTACGTCACGTTGCCGGCCACAAACCCTCCGAACTCGATGGGCACCGTGGTGCTGCCCAGCAGCCCGAGCATCCAGCGCACCGGACGCACGAAACGCTCCGGCCGGCCGGGACGCCAGTACATCTGTTTGGGCCAGGAAATCTGTGCAAGCAGCTGAGGTATCTCGGCTGCAAGCAGCTCCGAAGCCAGCTTGCCGGACTTGATCCGGCGTGCTGCCAGGTAGTCGCCTTTGGCAGTCGAAACGGTCGCCAAAGCATCAACTTCCACACCGTTCTTGCGCGCAAAGGCCACCGCGGCCGGGGTAGGAGCCCCATTCCGATACGCCACTTTCACCGATGGGCCGAGCACCTCTTCACTGAGGTCGTCCTGCAGCTCCGCCACGTCTGCGACCAGCACGGCCAGGCGGCGCGGGGTGGCGAAGCTGCGAATCGTGGGAGCCCCGGCCAGCAGGCGCTCGTGGCGGAGCAGCTCCACGACGCGGCGAGTCAGCTCCGCCTGCGCCCCGGCGATCATGCGTGCGGGAATCTCTTCCAAGCCAATCTCAAAGAGGAAATCAGGCATGGACGACCGCGCTTCCCTCCTCGATCTCGGCGTTGCTCGCGTCGGTCCGGGTGGCCGTCATCTGCGCTGCGTAGACCCCGGCGACACCCACCACCAGCGCCCGGATGCGCGCCATGACGCCGACACGCTCGGTGACCGAGATCGCTCCGCGGGCGTCCAGCAGGTTGAAGAGGTGCGAGCACTTGAGCGCCAGCTCATAGGCCCCAAGCACCGGGAAGCGTTTGCGGGTGAGTGCCTCCGTCCGGCTCGCCGCTGGTTCGTCCAGGTGCATTGTCTTCGCCCCGTCGAGCAGAGCCAGGCACTCCTCTTCATAGAGCCGGAGGTGCTCCCAGAGCTTCGGGACGTCGGCATAGTCAAACGAATAGGCCGAAAATTGCTGCTCTTCGGGCAGGCGCATCTCGCCGTAAGTGATCTCGCGACCGGTATCCGGTTCAACCGTCCAGACGATGTCATAGATCGAGTCAACGTCCTGGAGAAAGGCCGCAATGCGTTCGAGGCCGTAGGTGATCTCGCCGGAGATGGGGTCAAGGTCCATGCCGCCGCACTGCTGGAAGTAGGTGAACTGGGTGATCTCCAGTCCGTCGAGCATCACCTGCCAGCCGACGCCCCACGCGCCGCCGACCGGCCACTCCCAGTTATCTTCTTCAAACTTGATGTCGTGCTGGCGAAGGTCGATGCCGATGGCCTCCAGCGACTCGAGGTACATCTCCTGAATGCGGACGGGAGGCGGCTTCAGGATTACCTGAAGTTGCGTGTGGCGAAACAGCCGGTTGGGGTTTTCCCCATAGCGGCCATCGGCCGGCCGACGCGAGGGCTGGGCGTAGGCGATGCGGACCGGCTTCGGCCCCAGCACGCGCAGAAAGGTGTCGGGTGACATGGTGCCGGCGCCGACCTCGACGTCGTAGGGCTGCTGGAGCACGCAGCCACGCTCGGCCCAGAACCGCTGCAGACGAAACAGCAGCTCCTGGAAGGTGAGCGCTTGGTTGGCATTCCCGTTTTTCGCCATCGATTCCTGTTCCACTCCAGAAGATTCGCGACCCACGCCGTCCAGGCAATCTGATCATTCTAAATGCAGCCCGCGGCACCCAGACGCGAGCCACGTCTCATGAGATAGACGCAAGCGCCATCACCCACCGGTTGTAGAAGGATGGCGGCGCGGACCGGCTGCGACCAACTACAATGCAGATGCATCTATTAGTCAGTAAGTTGATAGAAGGACACTCAAGATGCCAAATGATTTCGTAAGTGTCATCAAACCGACCGCTCCGAAGCCTGCGGGGAGCGGCGAAGGCGAGCACGGCCGCCGCGTTGTGCCAGTGTTGCCGGTGCGGGATACCGTGCTGTTTCCGCATGCCGTTCTGCCGTTGACAGTCGGGCGGGAGAGCTCGATCCAGCTGATCCAATCGCTGGGTGAGGACAAAAAGATTCTGGTGGTGGCGCAGCGCGATGCCCGCCAGGACGCGCCGCAGAGTGCCGACCTCCATGCGGTCGGAACACTCGCCACCGTTCACAAGGTCGTCAAAATGCCCAACCAAAGCTTGTTTGTCTTCACCGAAGGCAATGAGCGGGTGCATCTGGGTGAGTTCACGCAAGTGACGCCATTCATCACGGCCGAGGCAGATCCCATCGAGGAGATCGCGGCGGAGCCTTCGCCCGAACTCGAAGCCTTGCAGCGCAATGTGACCAGCCAGTTTCAGCAGATTGTAACTGCATCGCCGACGCTCTCGGACGATCTGCAGACGATTGCGATCAACATCGAGGAGCCGGGCCGGCTGGCGGACTTCATTGCGGCGAACCTGCCGTTTTTGACCACATCCGACAAACAGGAGCTGCTTGAAACTGCGAGCGTCTCCGTTCGTCTGGAGCGGCTGAACAAGCACCTGGTTAAGGAGCTCGACGTCCAGCAGCTGCGCAACAAGATACAGAGCGAGGTGCAGGACTCTGTGCAGCAGTCGCAGCGCGACTACTACCTGCGCGAGCAGATGAAGGCGATCCAGAAGGAGCTGGGCGACCAGGACGACACCCAAAAGGACATCGCCGATCTGCGCGAGAAGATCGAGAACGCCGGCATGCCCGAGGACGTAAAAAAAGATGCCCTCAAAGAGCTCGGCCGGCTGAGCCGCATGAACGCCATGGCGGCCGACTACAGCCTCACGCGCAATTACGTGGAATGGCTGGCTGTGCTGCCGTGGTCGAAGGGGACCGCCGGCGAGGTGGACATCCTGAAGGCCGAAGACGTCCTGGACGAGGACCACTACGGTCTGAAAAAGGTAAAGGACCGCATTCTCGACTACCTCAGCGTTCGCCGCCTCAAGCCCGACATGAAGGGCCCCATTCTCTGCTTCGTTGGACCTCCGGGGGTCGGCAAAACCTCGCTCGGCCGATCGATCGCCAAAGCGCTGGGAAGGAAGTTCAGCCGTATTTCGCTCGGCGGCATGCACGACGAGGCGGAGATCCGCGGACATCGCCGGACCTACATCGGCGCGATGCCGGGACAGATTATCCAGCACCTGAAGCGCGTCGAAACCAACGACCCCGTCTTTATGCTCGACGAGATCGACAAGCTCGGCCGCGACTTCCGCGGCGACCCAGCCGCGGCACTGCTCGAGACGCTTGACCCGGAGCAGAACAGTACGTTTCGCGACAACTACCTCGATCAGCCATTCGACCTGAGCAAGGTGCTGTTTATCTGCACCGCCAACCAGCTGGATCCGATTCCGGCGCCGCTACTGGATCGCATGGAGATCATCGAACTGACCGGCTACACCGAGGAAGAAAAGGTCGCGATCGCCGAGCGGTATCTGGTCCCACGGCAGATCAAGGAGAACGGTCTCACGCCGGAACAGATTGAGATTCCGCGAGAGAGTGTTGCCCTGATTGCACGGCATTACACGCGCGAAGCCGGTGTCCGCCGGCTCGAACAGCTGATCGGAACCGTATGCCGCAAGGTGGCGCGCCGCACCGCCGAAGGCAAGACGGAGAAGCTGCTGGTCACGCCTTCGGTGGTGCACGAGTTTCTCGGCGGTATCAAAGTTCGTGTGGACACCGAGCTCGCCGAGCGCACCAAGCGCGCGGGTGTGGCCGTGGGTCTCGCGTGGACGCCGGCCGGGGGAGACGTCCTCTTCATCGAGGCGAATCGCATGAAAGGCAAAGGCGGCTTCACCATCACCGGCCAGATCGGCGACGTCATGAAGGAGTCCATGCAGGCCGCGCTCACCTGGGTTCGCTCGAACGCAACCACGCTCGGGCTGGATGAAGACTTCCTCAAGGAGATCGACATCCACATCCACGTGCCCGCGGGCGCGATCCCGAAAGACGGGCCGAGCGCCGGTGTCACCATGGCCACCGCGCTCGTCAGCCTGCTCACCGACAAGGCGGTGCATCCGCTGACCGCAATGACGGGCGAGATCACCCTCAGCGGCAATGTCCTGCCGGTAGGCGGCATCAAGGAGAAGTTCCTGGCCGCAAAGCGCGCCGGGGTTCGCGATGTGATCTTGCCGATCGACGTCAAGACCAACGTCGAGGAGGACCTCACGCCGGACCAGATCGATGGCGTCGCGATTCACTACGCGACACGCATCGAGGATGTACTCGCCGTGGCTCTGCCGCATACGCGGCGCGAGGAGGCGGTCGACGAGGCACTTCGCGAAGAGGTCCTGCAGGCGGTCGTCTAGGCTCCTGTTGCGTCCTGTCGAACAAAGCGGCTTCCCGTAAAGGAAGCCGCTTCTTTTTGCGCCGCCTCACGCATTGCGTAACCTGAGGGAGGCGTCCCATTGTCTGGGAGAAACGCACAGCATGGCACCTGCTAAAAGGACTGCTACCAAGGAGACCGCGGCCAAGAAGACGTCGGCGAAGCCTGCCGCGAAGCCGCCCAGTGCCGACAAGCCGCCCAGCCGGCGATCGGTCTCGTTACCAAAGAGCGGCAAGGACCCGAAAGGCGGTCTCACCGCCGAAGGACGCCGGATCTACAACGAAGCGACCGGCGGCCACCTGAAGCCGGGCGTGCAGGGCAAAGCCGACACGCCGGAGAAGATGTTGCGCAAGGGCTCGTTTCTGCGCCGACACTTTGCCCATCCTCAAGGGCCGGTGGTCGACGAGAAGGGGCAGCCGACGCGTCAGGCGCTCGAAGCCGCCGCCTGGGGCGAACCGGTTCCGGCCTCCGAGGCCGACGAAAAAAAGCTTGCCAAAAGGGGGACCGACCTGCTGGAGCAATACCACACGGCCAAAGGCGAGGTGAGAACACCGAGCGGCCGATGGAAGCCCGCGCCGAAGCCGAATGGGGACGGGACGAAGAAGACGGCGAGCGATGCGAAGGCGGGGACCGGGCGCGGCGGCAAGAAAGCTTCAAAGTCGAGCTAAACAGCTTCCGTGCTGACCGGGCTACAGCCGCGCAAGTCCGGTCATTCATCCGCACCGTCGGCGTTGACCCGCGAATCGTCCGCGAAAGCCTGCGACAGGTATCCTAAGTGGATGCTGGTACGGGTCTTGTTTTTTGGCGTTCTGAAGGATCTGGTGGGTGCGGAGCAGCAGGTCCTGGAGGTCGAGCACGAGGCTTCGGTAGGAGATCTGCTTGACGTTTGCCGGGACCAAACGTCAAAGCAGAGCGAGGTCTGGACGAGGTTGGCAGTAGCGGTCAATCGCGAGTACGCGAGCCGGTCGAAGGTGCTGGCCGAAGGGGACGAGGTGGCGCTGCTGCCGCCGGTCAGCGGTGGCCGTCCGTGAATGTGGCCATTGTCGAAGACGTCATCGCGACCGAGGCGATTCTTGCCGAGATTAAATCCGGCGAGGATGGCGCGGTCTGTGTCTTCGATGGAATTGTGCGCAACCACACGCGCGGCCGCAAGACCCTATACCTCGACTACGAAGCCTACCGGGAGATGGCGCTCGATCAGATGCGCGGTCTGGCCCAAGACGCCGCGGCCCGCTTCGGCGTGCGCGAGGTCGCGATTGTGCATCGCCTTGGGCGCCTGTTGATCGGGGAAACCAGTGTCCTGATCGTGGTCGCTTCGGCACATCGCGGTGCCGCCTTCGATGCCTGCCGATGGGTGATCGACACACTCAAGAAGACGGTACCGATCTGGAAGAAGGAGCAGTTTGAGGACGGCGCGGTCTGGGCCGATGGCGAGCCGTTTCCGGAAGAGGTTGTAAGCGGCCCCGCGGAGCGCATGGGATGAGGTGGGCCGTCCCGGCGCTTGCTGCCGCGCTCTTGGCGCAGGCGCCCATCGAACGAAGACCGGTGCCGCAGCAGGGCGATGTGCCGACCATCCGCGTCGAGTCGCGGCTGGTAAACGTCGCCGTCAACGTGGCAGATGCGACCGGCGCTCCCATCGGCAGCCTGAATCGCGACGACTTCAAGATCAGCGAGGACGGCAAACCGCAAAAAATCAGCTTCTTCGAGCGCGAAAGCTCGACGCCGCTCTCGATCGTGCTTGCCATCGACGCGAGCGAAAGCGTGCTGCGCAACGAGGCTCTGGAAAAGAAAGCCGCGAAGCAGTTTGTGAAGACGCTGATCCGCCCACAGGATGAAATTGACCTGATGGACTTCTCGGACACCGTGCGTGAAATTATCTCGTTCACCAACGATCCCAAGCGCATCGACTCGGGCCTGAACCAGCTGGAACGTGGAGACGCGACTGCGCTGTACGACGCGATTTATCTGGCTTCGCAGCGTCTCGGGCAGACGCGCAACGACGCCGGACGCAGACGTGTCCTGGTGCTGATCACCGACGGAACCGACACCAAGAAGAACTCTCATTACACCATGGCGATCGACGAGGCACAGCGCGCCGGCGTCATGGTGTATTCGCTCATCATCGTCCCGGTGATGGCCGACGCCGGCCGCAACACCGGCGGGGAGCACGCGCTGATCCAGATGGCCAACGATACCGGCGGCAAGTTCTACTATGTCGGCGACCCGAGCGATCTGCCGGCGGCGCTGGCGCATGTTTCTGACGATCTGCGGACGCAGTACGTGCTCGGCTACTACGCTCCGGAGCACAGCTCGCCCGATGCTCCGCTGCTGCGGCGGATCGCGGTGCAGCTGACCAACCCGGCTCAGGCCGCCAAGAACACACTGCGCTATCGCACGGCCTACTTCGGCGACCCGCGCTAAGCTCGCGCGATACTCTAAGTGGGCTGGAAACGGTTGATGGGGGTGTGCGATGCGGGAGCAAGTTGGCCTTGCCCAAAAGGCCGCGGAGATTGCGCGCGAGGCGGGCGGACTCCTACGCGAGTTCTACCAGCGTGGCGTGACGGCCGAGTATAAAGGCGATGTGGACCTGGTGACCGAAGCCGATCGCGCGAGCGAAGCGCTGATCCGCGAGCGGCTCACGGCAGCGTTCCCGGATCACGGGATCTACGGCGAAGAGGGCACGCGCGAGGGCCTGGAACGGGAGTTCCGCTGGTACGTCGATCCGCTGGACGGAACAACCAACTTCGCCCACGGATTTCCCGCCTTCTGTGTCGTGCTTGGATGCGAATGGCGACGGCCCGGCCTCCCAACGGACGCGGACGGGGAGATGGTAGCCGGGGTCATCTTTGACCCGCTGCGCGACGAGTTGTTCCTGACCGAGCGCGGCAGCGGAGCGACGCTGAACAGCCGTCCGATCCACGTTTCGAAGACAAAGCAGCTGCAGGAGTCGCTAACGGCGACCGGGTTTCCCTCGCACAAGCGCCACCGCAGCCCCAATGTGCACTTTTACCAGGAGATCACGCTGCGTTCGCACGGCGTCCGACGGGCTGGGTCGGCGGCGCTTGATCTCGCGTACGTCGCCTGCGGCCGGCTGGACGGTTTTTGGGAGTTCAACCTGAACCCATGGGATACGTCGGCCGGTGTGCTGCTGGTGCAAGAAGCGGGCGGCAGAGTCACCCATTTCGACGGTTCGCCCTTCACGCTGGACAGCCGCGAAACCCTGGCGACCAACGGTCTGATCGCCCGAGAGATGCAGCACATCTTCACCGAAATGTTTGCCGGGCGTGGCATCGAGCCGATTCCCACACCGGCGGAGTTCGCCGCGCGGCGGGCGTCCGAGACAAATCGACGTCCAACATGATTGCGGCACTCTCGTCTTCTGTCGCGCGATGGCACAAAGCGCCGCTGTGGCTGAGGCGCAATCTGCTGCTAGAATTAAGGTCAAAGACCGAGATCAAATGGGCAGTTCTGGAGGATGGTTGGATGGCGTATGTAATTGCGGAACCCTGCATCGGAACCAAGGATACGGCGTGCGTCGACGCCTGCCCGGTGGACTGCATTCACCCCAAGAAAGATGAGAACGGGTATTCGGATACGCAGCAGCTGTTCATCGATCCGGTGGAGTGCATCGACTGCGGCGCGTGCGTTCCCGTGTGCCCGGTTTCGGCCATCTACGCGGGCGACGACCTGCCGGAGAAATGGGCCGAGTTCCAGGAGAAAAACGCCTCGCACTTCGGTCGCTGACTCGTTGCACCAGATGTGTGGCGCGCGGCTCCGCGACGGGGCTGCGCGCTTCTGTTTGTGCGCAGGACGCGTGAGGATTTGTGGCAGGGACTGAAGGACGACTGATCCAGCACGTAGGCGAGGCTCTGGTGCTGCGCACATGGCCCTTCCAGGAAGCGGATCTGCTGGTCAGCCTGTTCACGCGCGAGCAGGGACGCATCAAGGGAGTCGCACGACATGCGATGCGATCGCGGCGGCGCTTCGGAGGAGCGCTCGAGCCGATGACGCATGTGCGTGCCACCTACGCCGAGCGGCCAAAACAGGAACTGGTGCGGCTCGATGCCTTCGAGATTCAGTGGTCGCCGCTGCGCGATTCCATAGACTACACGCGCACCGCTGGCATCGAGCTGCTGGCCGAGGTGCTGGAAGAGGCTCTGCCCGAGCAGGCGGCGGACGATGCTGTGTTCCGCCTCGCGCTGGCGACGCTTGAGCAGATGCAGGTAGGCCGGGTGTGGCTGCCGGTCACCTATTTCTGCCTGTGGATGATACGTCTGATGGGCTGGATGCCGGAGCTGGGGCACTGCGTCGTCTGCGGTCTGGATCTACGCGGCGGAACCGTGTGGTACTCCGGCACGAGCGATGGCGTGACCTGTGGCGACGACCGCCGTAGCGGCAGCCTGGGCCTATCGGCATACGCGGTAGCAACAGCGTGGCACATCTTCCGCACGCCCCTGGGCAAGGTGATTGGCGACCTGACCACGGAGGCATGGCCGGCGGAGCGCGCCGCGGATCTGCGGCGGTTTGCGGTCGCGACCCTCGAGCGGCACCTGGAACGTCGGCTGCGCAGCGCGGCGGCTTTGGCGCGCTAGATCTCGCGGTCGGTCGGCTTGTCTTCGATCGGCTCGGAGATGGGCCCGGCGCTCATCGGGGCAGCAGTCTCGGCCGCCTGGTATCGGCCGAGTTCCTTGAGCATGCTCGTCCTTGGCCGAAGCAGTGCGAGCGCCCGGTCGGCCTGTTCCGGACCGTCGAAGCGCAGATCCAGGTGAAAGACGTACTGCCATGGGCTGCCGGGAACGGGACGCGACTCGATCTTCGACAGATTTACGCCGGCCTCGGCGAGCACATCGAGAGCGCGAACCAGTGTGCCCGGCCGGTGCTCGATCGCGAAAGCGAGGCTCATCTTGTTCACGGGCTCAAGCGGCAGGTTCAGGCCAAAATCATCGCCGCCTGGCCCGTCGCGAACGATCAGGTGGAAGCGCGTGAGATTCTCTGTATGATCCTCGATGCCGCGCACCAGGATCTCCGCTCCATAGATCTGCGCCGCAAGTTCAGGCGCGATTGCTGCCTCGGTGCGTGAGCCGGTCTCCAGAATGTGCTTCACGCTCCCGGCTGTGTCGTAAAAAGGCATAGGCTGCATCTCGGGATGCGCGGCAAGCCAGCCGCGACATTGCGAGAGAGCAACCGGATGCGACAGAACGCGGCGGACTTCCCCGAAACCAGCCCCGGGAATCACGATCACGTTGTGTCGAATGCGCAGAAGGCTTTCCCGCGTGAGGCGAAGCGGATGCCGCAGCAGCAGGTCGTTATGCTCAGAGACCGAACCGTGGAGGCTGTTCTCAATCGGCAGCACGGCGCCGTCGACCTCACCTGACAGCAGACGGTCAACCACCTCGATCGACGAGATGCACGGCCGGATCTCCGCCTCGGGAAGCATCTCGAGCGCGGCCATGTGACTGTTCGACCCAAGGTCCCCTTGAATTGCGATCTTCGGCCGGACTATCATCTTGGTCGTGAATTTTCTGTAATTGGCAACCTCGGTCTTAGGCCCAGCAACTTACCACCTGGAGCCCCTGAAGGCATCCACTTCGAGCGTCGCCGGAGCTGACGCCCGTCCCAGGAGAACGACCTATGCTTTGGACAATCACCATCATCTTGTTCGTATTGTGGATCGTGGGACTCGTCAGCAGCTACACCCTCGGCGGTTGGATACATATCCTGCTCGTCCTCGCCATTATCGTTCTTATCTTCAACCTTCTGTCGGGCCGGCGCGCGCTCTAGCCGCAGCCGAAACCCGGAAGAACAGCAACATCGCACGATGGAGTGTCTCATGAACGAAAGCAATGTTTCCGGGAAGTTCGACCAGGTAGTTGGAAAGATCAAGCAGGGCGTGGGAGAGGCTGTCGGCAATGAGAACCTCGCCAACCAGGGAGCTGCGGACCAGGTAAAAGGCAACGTGAAAGAAACCTGGGGCGACGTAAAGGACGCAACCGGAAATCCTCAGCGCTCGGACGCGGGCAGCAATCCGCAAACATCGAGCGACACAGGACACAACGTTCGCGAATCGATTACCTCAGCCGCGGAGAACACAAAGGCCTCCGTACAGAACGCCCTGAAACGGGACTGATCCAGCTAAGACTCAAACACCAAGACCCGCCGTCGATGGCGGGTCTTCTTACGTGGGCTGACTGCGCATAAGAACGGCCGCGGTCACAAAGCAAAAGAACAGGACGGAGATCACGCCGTTCAGCGTGAAAAACGCAGCATTCATGCGGCGTAGGTCGGTGGGCGAGACGATCGAATGCTCATACAGCAGAAGCAGGGCCACGACGGCAACACCGATCTGCGCCGGCCAGCCCAAACCGAAGAGGACCAGCAGCCAAAGCAGCATCCCAATCATGCCGACGTGCATGGCACGCGCCGTCCAGAACGCCCCTTCCAGGCCGAAGGCCTGCGGAACACTGTGCAGCCCGGCCGTGCGGTCGTGCTCAAAGTCTTGACACGCGTAAAGCACATCGAAGCCACCGACCCACAGCAGCACCGCACCGGTGAGCACCACAATTCGCGGATCGAGGCTGCCGCGCACCGCTATCCACGCGGCCGAGGGCGCGATGCCGAGCGCCAGGCCAAGCACGAGGTGCGACCAGCGCGTCCACCGCTTGGTGAAGCTGTACGCGAGCACAACGGCGAGGCACACGGGCGAGAGCAGCAGCGTGAGCCGGTTGAGCATGGCCGCGCCCAGCACAAAAATTGCGCAGCTCACCGCCACGAAACCCGCAACAAAGCCGGCCCCAAGTAACCCCGCGGGAAGGGCTCGCATAGCGGTGCGCGGATTGGCCGCGTCCAGGCGTGCATCCACCAGGCGGTTGAACGCCATCGCCGCTGACCGCGCCGCGACCATGCAGACAACGATCCAGACCAACTGTCGTTCGGTGGGCCACCCACCCGCCGCGAGTACCGCCGCCGTAAGCGCGAACGGCAGCGCAAAGATCGAGTGCTCCCACTTGATCATTTCCAGCGTCACGGCCGTGCTGCGCCACAGGGTAGACGTCATCTTTCCATGGTACCGAAGCCAGCCCCCAACCAGCAGGGATTACTGGCTTTCCCGCGCTCCGGCAACCTGTAGATTGTTGACCACCTTGAACACTCCAGGAACCTGATTCGCCCGTATGTTCGCAATGTCCTTATCGGCCTGGCTATCAACCACTCCCGAGAGTGTTACATTGCCGTTGACCACGGTGATGCGAATCGGCTTGGCCGGATCGATCGCATATTTGTTCAGCTGCGAGGTCCCGTAGATCGCGCGCGCCTCGGCCAGCCGGATGCGGTCGTCCATCGGCGAAACCGGCGCAACCTCAATGTTGTCGATCACATCCTTCACGCCCGGATAGTTCTCGACCAAACTCAGCGCCGAGTCCTTGTCAGTCGGGCCGTACGCTGTGCCGCCCAGCGTCACCACACCGTTCACCACGCCGATGGTCAGCGCGTTGAACGCGGTCGTGCCATAGCCGACGCGATCGTACGCGAGCTTCTCGGCCAGCTTGTTGCGCAGCGTTCCGTCTTCCACGGTGGGTCCGGCGACCTCGATTTGATTGCTCACGCTCTTCACACCTTTACGACGATGCACCTTCCGCTCGGCGTCTTCCTTCGCGCGATACACATCCACCGTGCCGCTTAGCATGACCACGCCATCCTGCACTGAAGATTTCACGTTCGCAAACTGCTTCGCGTCGAGAGCCTTCGAGACCTCCGCCTCGATCTGGGCGTCTCCGGAACTGGCACTCTGAGGCAGCCCGCCACGCGTACCCACCAAAGCCAGACCCAAGCCGAGCACCGCGCCCGTTATCCACCTGCGAACTCGATAGGCCGCCATAGTCCTCCTTCGCGGGACAGACCTGCACCCATCCCGACCTTAACCAGGAGCTTACGCAGGCCGTGAAAGATTGGCTAGCGGTATCGTTTCCGCAGCTTGTACACGATGCTGAAGACGCCGGTCTCATCCCGAGTAATCACGATCGATTGGTCGTCGCTCACGGCATACTGCGCCGAGATGAGCTGCTGCTGCGACGAGTTGACGTCCGTGGCAAAGGTTACGGAGAGCTGCTGCGAGAGCTGCTGCTGCACCGTGATCCGCGGCGACGCCGTGCCCAGCGTGCCGACAAACGACGGGTCGATCTTGACGCTGCCGCCGCCGAACAGCTTTGACACCCGATTGCTCACCGTTGCGTTCAGCGCCCCGCCCAGCAAAGCGCTCGTCGTCGGATCGGTGCCGGCCTGCGTCTGCTGTTCGGAGTAGATCTGCGCCTCCTCCTGCGTCCGGCCGAGCGCCAGCAGAGCAAACACGTCCGACTCGCTCAGCGGCGGCTCGGAGCGGTAGGTCGGCTTCAGGTTGGTCGTGGTGCCGTGCAGGCTGATGGTGATGTCGTAATTCTCCACACGCGCGGTTACGTCGAGGTCGATCAACGGGTCGATCCGGACCGGGTTGGCGAAGTAGATTGTTCCGCGTTGCACCTGGTATTTGGTTCCGGCAAAGGTCGCGCTGCCCTCGGTGATCTGGATGCGGCCCAGTACGCTCGGCTCGGCAACCGTCCCGCGGACCGTCAGGTCCACGGTTCCGGCCAGCTTGGCATAGGAGTTCTGGAAATCCAGCTGCGGCGAACTCTGCACCCGGATATCCATGCGGATTTTATTGGTGATCGAGTCCGGGTCCGGCGGAGCGCTCACCCCGCCTGATCCGGCGAACGCGGCGAAGTCCACATCGGCGCCAACCCCGAAACGCGTCAGCAGCACGTTGCCGCTCAGCAGCATGGAATCCGACGTGCCCTGCAGCTGCAGACTTGTGTTCGCGGTGCCGCTCAGCCCGTAAAGCCGGATGCGCGTCGCATCGGCGGTCGCGGTCAGGTCGGCGAAGATGCCGTTCCTGTACGTCAGAAATCCGCCAATCTTGAGCGTGCCGCCGCCCGTCGTCGCGGTCAGATTCTCGACCTGGAGACGGTTTTCGTTGAAGACCAGCCGGCCCGTCAAATTGCTGAGTCCGTTCGGTATGCCGTCAAGAGCGAGATCGACCTTCTGGAAGTCAACGTTGCCGGTAAGCGCCGGATTCTTTACCCGTCCGCCTGCCGTCACCTCAAACGTGACCTTGCCGTCGGAGGTCACGTCGCGGTCAAAGGTGTGCAGCAGCGCCACATTCAGCGATCCCGTCGACCGCACGTTGATCACGCCGCCCTTGGGGTCCGTCACCCCGAGCAGCTCAACCGTGCCGCTGGCGCGCAGATCCGTGTCCTGCCCCGTGATGTGCACCTCCTCCAGCGTGGCCACGCCGTTGCGCAGGCCTACACGCAGCGGGCTCTGCGCCTTCAGATCAAACCCCTGCACCGTCACGTCCACCGGGCTGAGCTCCGCCGTTGCTGTCAAGGCCGTGGGCGTTTTGACCGGACCATGGACCGTGACCGTGCCGTTGATCGAAGACTGCGCCTTCAGCGTGTTTCCCGGCGAAAGAATCGCCATCGCCTTACCGATGTCGAATCCCGTGAGCGTCAGCTTCGCGTCCGTGTCGTAGTTGCCCACCAGCGAGGTCTGTCCCTGCGCCTGGACGCTGGTCGACACCAGGTTGGAGGTGAGGCTGTAGAACAGGTTCGTGCCCTGACTGTGCAGGTTCGCCGCCAGCTGTCCCAGTTGCTGCCCGTTGTAGTTCGTATTGGTCAGGTTCAGGTTCGCCGTCAGCCCCGGCTCTTTCAACGTGCCGTCGGCATCGGCGCGCAGGCTCAACACCCCGTCCGCATTCAGTTTCTGCTTCTGCACCAGAACGAACTTTGACAGCTGCAGATGGTCACCCTCGATGTGCGCATGCAGCCGCTCTGTGTCCAGGTTGTATCCGCCGTTGCCCGCGATCTGCATCCCGTGCAGCCGCAGCGCCACATTGCTGGCCTCTACCTGCCTGCCGTTCAGGGTCGCAGTCACCACCGCGCTCTCATACGGCTCGCCATACGCGACGCCGTTCGTCAGCGCGATCTGTCCGCCGCCCGAGATGTTCTTAAGCGTTCCAGCCCCATGCACGTTGACGTTCATCGTGCCGGTCAGGTCCACCTTGCCCTGCTGCCCCGCAAGCTGGAGCACGTCGGCGACCTGCGCGTTCGCCAGCTGAACCTTGGCGTCGACCGTCGTTCCGTCATCCCACACATACGACACCACCCCTCGTCGAGAAACGGCCCGCCGCGGCTTAAACGAGCCGGCGACGTTCAGCACCGCCGACTGCCGCTTGATGGTCGAGCTCGCGACCGAAACGCCCGCGGGCGTGTACTCGGCATCCGCCACGACCGAATCAATGAGTACGTCGGCCTGACTGCCCAGCTTCGCCTCAATCTGATTGGCTTGGAGGTGTCCTTTGACGTCGATCGCCCGAAGTCGGCCCCTCGCTGTTCCCTGGAAGCCGAGCGTCCCATGCAGCACCACGGGAAGCGCCGCGGATCCTTTCTTTCCATTCGCCTCAAATCCAAGCGTCTGCAGCATCTGGTCGTACTCGCCCAGATCCCGCGCTTGGAGGTCGAGTCGCAGATTCGTCAGGGGATCGCCGTTGTTCACTCCCAACGTTCCGCTGGCGTTCAGCGTTGAGGCAAGTGTCTGCAGCGAAACTCGATCGAGCGTCACCGTCTGCGATGCCCCGCGATAGTGCGCCACAGCCTCTCCGCGCACCGGAACGTTCGCCGCCGCCCCGCGCCGCCGCACCCCGGTGGGTGCAAAGCTCAGACTCCCGTCCACGTTTACGGTGTCGGCGATCTCGGTGGCAGGCCCACCCCACTCCGCCGTCACCGGTCCGGAGATCGCCGTGTCAAAGCCAAGATCGCCATAGTGCTCCGGGCCGGCGATATCCAGCAGCGTGCGCAGCGGAATGCGATCCACCGTGACCTTCAGGAACGCCTGCGCGCGCTCGACCGGCGTAATGTTCACCGACTGCACAGGCTGCGCTGCACCCGCGCCTTTGGCGACGTTGTTGGCCGTCTTCGCGGCGGCTACCGTCGTCGGTGATTCGGACGGCGCACTCGACGGCACCTCGCCCAGCCAGTTCGAGATCCGCAACTCGCCCGCAGCACTTCCCCCGCCTGGCAAATACCCGGTGAGCGCCGTAAACAGCAGCTCCGTCGGCGTCACATGGAGCTGTGCCCCGCCATTGATGTCATGCAGCCGCACGTTCTCATCGCGGTAGCCCGCATTGTGCAGCTTAACCTCACCCACCACCAGATACCCCGCCTGGCAGTCCGGATCCGGCGGCAAAACAGCCGTGCTTGGCTTCCCGGCGTCCTTCGGATGCCGGCGCTGCCAGAAGCGCGGCTGCTGCTTCTGCGCTTCGACGGGCGCGGTGTAGCAGTTGTGCCCCTTCACGTGCAGCTCCAGCGCCCCCGCGTTCAGACCCGCAACGCCGCCCAGCACCGAAATCTGTTTGAGCGCGAGCGAGCCGTCAACGCCCACCTGCCACTCCGGCTTCGCGAAGTGCTGGATGGCGGCCGTCGCCTCGAGCTCGGAGTCGGCTCCGGTGTGAAAGTCGAACCGGTCCACCGTCGCAATGTCGCGCCCAATCTGCGCCTCCAGGTGCAGCCGCGACTGCGCCTCCGGCTCCTTGGCCGTTCTCGTACGCAGGTCGTTCAGGTCGATCGTCGCTCCGTATCGATCGGTCGATGGCAGGTATCGAACTGTCGCCTGCAGATCGCGCGCGGCCGCATCGAGCGGGATGGCGCGATCGTTGATCAGGGCCACCCCATTGGCCACCTCGACCTCCTTCGCCTGAAAATCGAGCAGCGTATTCTGCAGCGGCTCCGTGCTGGTGCTCGGCGTCTTCGGCGTCGGCTGGTTGGTTTTGCCGTCCTTGTCGATGATCAGGTGGATGCGCGGCTGATCCGCCCGCAGGAAGTTCAAGCCGAGGTGCGACTGCGCGCCCCTTCCCACCGTGTGCGAGAGTACGGTGTTGATCTTGAGCCGGATCAGGATTTTATCCACCGCAATGTACGGCGCTTCGCCGGCCGGCTCGAGACCGTGGATGACCAGGCCATCCACTTCGATCGCCAGATGCCACAGGTCGATCGAAATCCTTCCCAGTTCGACGCGGCCGCCGGTCGAATCCTGCAGAACCTGCACCACCTCCGTGCTCACGCGCCGCTCAAAATCGGGTGTCTTCGAGTACCAGGTGATGCCCAGCAGGCCCAACGCCACCAACAGCACAAGAACGAGGCCGAACCAGGCAAAAGCGCGCGCGATGCGCAGCCCGATCGATCTCCGCCGCGAGCGGGGCGGTGTCGCCGGAGGCGGCATTGCAGACGTGTCCTGCGGATCAATCGGCGGCTGGGGGCTCATGGTTCGACGACGCCCTCCTCCGGCAAAGTATCGTCGGCGCTCATGATGCGGATACTGCCCTGCGCGCGCAGCGACTTCAACCAGTCACTCAACAGGCTGCTCACCTGCTGCTCCAGCAGCACCTCCCGGATCCGATCCGAAATCGCATCCACCTTGGGCGCAACTACCCCCTGCTTGCGGTACTCCGGCAGCAGCGACTTCGTGTAGTAGCTGTCAATCTCCGCTTGGGAGATCTGGATGCCCCCGCGAAATCGCAGCTCGATAAAATCAAGGACCTCCATGCGCTGCCGCCAGCGCTCGCGCAGCTCCGCCATCGTGAACCCGTGATCGCTGACATACCGCTTCCAGCCCGCATCGGTCTGGCACTGGTACTGCCTGCAGGCAGGCAGATCCTTCCGCAGCTGCAGCAGTTCGGCATCCAGTTTGCTGTCCGAAACCGGCGGCTGCGCCTGGATCTTGGCCTGCTGCAGGATCAGCGTGCGATCAATCAGCCGTTCGAGCGCCCGCTGCCGCGAGAACGAGCCCGTGGGGTCCGTGATCGGCTGGAAGCTCACAAATCGGCGCTCCTCGTCGAGGTCGCTGTCAAGCACCGGATCCTGATTCACCACAGCAACCACGCGGTCGATAACCTCCCCCGGTTGCCGGGGTGACGCGTTCGCCGCGCCCTCGGTCGGCGCGCCCTGCTGCCCAACGCATGGAGAGACCGCCAGCAGCACTGCTGCAATCAGCCGCAAGGGCCGGCCCAGCAGACCGCGATCAACGACTTGAGCGAGCGTCATCATCTAGAAGCTCTGTCCAATGCTGAAGAAAAAGTTGAAGTGTCCCGAGTTGCCGGAATGTGGATTGCTATTGCTGAAGTCATACAGCACCGGGTAAACCGTCGGGTTCAGATTGTAACTAAAATCTGCACGAATCGGACCGACCGGCGTGTTATACCGAGCTCCCAGGCCGATCGCATGGGAAAAGTAGTTGAAGGAGCAGGTGCCGACGTGCGACGTCACGACCGCAACACTCGAAACGTCATAGCAGGTCGTCTGGTTCGGCTGATGAAAGCGGGTAAAGCTCGGAAACAGGTCGCTCGCATTCTGGAAGACGTTGCCCATGTCGTGAAACACAACAAAGCTCACGCTGCTGCCGACCACCGGCAACGTCGGCGGCGGCAGCCGAAGCTCCAGCTGATTGATAATCACAGCCGTCCCACCGACCGGAAAGCCCGTCTGCAGGTCACGGGGACCGGCCGAGTTGATCGAAAATCCGCGCAACGACGAGGCCCCACCGGCATACAACCGCTCTGGCAGCGGAACCGCGCTGCAGCTCGGATTGGTCGTCAGCAGAACGCCCAGGCACACGGAATTCCCCGCATTCGGATTCTTGCCGAACGCGTTCTCGAAGCCGAAACGCGTGTTACGCGCCAAAACGTACTTGTGCTTGCCGAACTGGTAGTACGTGGAGTTGGACACATCGACGCGATTGAAGCTCGTCTGCGATCCGAACTGCGACGCCGCCCAGAACTCCGCCACGGACGTGTACGAGCCCTTATGCGCGTCCAGCGGACTCGGACTTCGCGTGTCGTGCAGCCACGTCACGCCCGGTCCGCCCACGCGCACCGGCTGCGACAGCAGCGGAATCAGGTTCGCGGAAACTTGCAGCGTGCCCGGATCGACCTTCACCCGGCGGTACTGAAAGTCGTAGATAAACGTATCCTTGCGGCCATACCGTTCGCTCACGCGAAAGTCCGCCTGCAGGGTCGACGCCGTAAATGTGGTGATGTTCTGCACATTCGAGTAGCCGCCCGTCGCCGTCGCGGCGAAGTTGCGATTGCCGAACAGATGCGGCGTGTTGTACGACATCGTGGCCACCGTCTCGAGCAAACCATAGGTCGTATGCAGCGTCAGCGACTGGTCGGTTCCACGCAGGTTAATTCGCGACACATCGAGCGACACCCGCGGGCTGACGCCCGCCTTTCCGTTCTGCGAATACTGTGCCGTGTCGTTCGGATTCAGCCCCAGCAGGATGGCCGACGCAGGCGAGATCATCCCGCGGCTCGGCGTACCTGTCTGTGCCTCGAAGCCGAAGCCGTAGGTCACATCCCACCGCCGCGCCTCCGTCAACTGAATCAGCACATTCTTCTCCGGAACCTGCCCCTGTGGATTCTGCACCGCAGCGACAACCTCGTTGAACAGAGCCAGGTTGTAGAGATTGCGCTGCGTGTCGAGCAGCGCGCTCTGATCGAGCGGATCAGACGGATGAACCGTAATCTGCTGCTGGACCACCTTTGGCCGGGTGCGCGTGTCGCCCGAAAGCAGCACCTTGCCAATCGACACCTGTTGCCCCTCAGAAACATCGAGCGCAACATCCGTTCGCGTCGGGTCGGCCGCTTCCTTCGTCTGCCGGATCTCCACCTTGGCCTGATCGAAGCCGTTGCTGATGAAGTAGCCCAGCACCGCGTCCCGGTCGCCCGAAAGCGTAATCAGCGAGAAGGGCTGCCCCTCCTGGGCGTTCAGCAGACCGCTTACCGCGGCCACGCGCGATGGATCCACCCCCACCAGCTTCACCGTGCCGAAGCTCTGCTGCGCGCCTTCGACGATGGTGTAGGTCACATCGACGCCGCCCACCTTCAGATTCTTGCCGTTCTTGCCGGTGTCGATGTCCCGCACCGTCGCGGTGACCTTCGCCGAGGAGAAGCCGTTTGCCCGGTAGATCGCCTGGATCGAGCTTACGTCGGCATTCACCAGCGCCTGGCTGTACCGGCCGTTGCGGACGTACAGGTCCGCCTTCTGCACCTGCACGCGTTCGCGCAGCGTGTCCTCGTTCAGGTACTTGTTTCCCTTGAAGTTCACCTCGAGCACCTTGTGTCGCTCGCCCTTGTCGACCGTATACACGACGCTCTCGGCCGCGCTTCCCTGGCCGATCACCTTGTACTCGACCTGCGCGTCGAAGTAGCCCTGCTGCTGCAGGAAATCCTTAATGTTGTGCGTTCCCTCGTTCAGCAGGTCGTTATCAATCGTGCCCTCTTCAAAGATGGGGATCAGCAGCTTAAGCCTCGACTTCGAAACCTTAACGCCTTCGATCGAGACCTTCACCGCCGGCCCCTGGCTCGCGCGAAACGTGTAATCGACCTGGTGGTTCGCCGCATCATAGGTCTGCTTCTCGAGCGTCACCGTGCCTTCCAGCCGATCCTTCTTCTGGTACACGCCCCGCAGCGCATCCAGTGCATTGCTCGTCGTGTCGCGCGTGATCTTGCTCTTCCGCTTGAGCTTGCCCTTCTTGCGAAAATCGTGCTCCGTCAACCCGGGATCGTTCCCGTCGATCGTGATATTGCCCACGCGCGCCTGCGGTCCGGTGGCCACCATGAAGCTCACATTTTCCTGCTGGTTGGCCTTGTCGAGCTCAGTCGACGCGGTTACGGTCGGCACGTAATACCCATTGCGCGCGAGCGTATCCTTCACGCCCTGCACGGCAGCGGGCACTGCGGAAGCCGTAAAGGCCGTCCCCGGATCGAGCTTGGTCGCGTACTCCAGCAGGGCGGAGAGCCGTTCAATCTTCACCCCATTGATGGTGATGCGGCCTACGAAGTATTGCGGCGTGCCCGCGAAATACAGCGCCACCCCACCGCTCGTGCGCACCGCTCGCACCGCGATATCGACATAGCGCCCGCTCTGAAACAGCCGTCGCGTGCTGGCGCGAACAGCCTCCGGGTCAAGCGGTGTCCCGACCTTCTGCTCGAGTTGGTTCGGAAGCTGTTCCTTGGCGTTAAAAGTCACCCCCTCAAACTGAATGCTGTCGACCCGCACCCCCTTCAGATCCCACACCGTCGGCGCAACTGGCTGTCCCGCTGTCGAGGACGGCACGACCTTGGTCCCCTGCTCGCTCTGCGGAGCCGGCTTCTGCGACGCCTCGGGAACCGCCGCCGGAGCTGTCGGATTCGCGCCCTGCCCGGTCGCGCTGCCGCCCGTGGTCGACGAAGGGGCTGGAACGCTCTGGGTTGGCGACGGCGGAGCCTGCGCCCCCAGGTGCCGGCCGGGCGCGCCAAACAGAGCTGCCGCCGCGGCACACCCGCATATCGCCCTGAGTCGCATCCTCCTCAACCATCGCCCGCGCCTACGGCCCCAACGCACCAACCAATCTCCTCTGTTCCCTGCGCCAGAGACGCCCGTCTCCCAGGCCTTCACGGAGCCCCACGCGCGCTCCGTTGTCTGGCGTGGTCTCGCTTCCTTAGAAAGACTACGTGCGAGGCGCCCCTCGCAGTTTTCCTGCAGCCCCTATTATGACAAAGAAGGCCGCCGCGAACCGTCGCCCATGACCAAGCCCCTCGTTCAAGCCGTTCCGGAACCAAGCCCAGCACTCCCGGACGCCAAGGCGGCAGAGCCCAGTGGCCTCAGTCCGGCGGATGCTGACCGCTACTCCCGCCAGATTCTCTTCCGCGGCATCGGGCGTCACGGCCAGCACCGCCTCGCCCGCAGCCACGTCGCCATCGTCGGCTGCGGAGCCACCGGTGCCGCCGCTGCCTCGATGCTCGGGCGCGCGGGCATCGGCGCCCTCACCCTGATTGACCGCGACTTCGTCGAGCCCTCCAACCTCCAGCGCCAGATGCTCTTCGACGAAGGGGATGCTCGCCTCGCCCTGCCCAAAGCCGAGGCCGCCCGGCGCAAGATCGGCCTCTTCAACTCCGCCGTCTCACTCCACGCTCACGTCGTTGACCTCGTTCCCGGTAACCTCCACGACCTTCTCGGCCCGGCCGACGTGATTCTTGACGGAACCGACAATTTCGAAACCCGCTATCTGCTCAACGACTACGCCGTCCAGCAGGCAAAACCCTGGATCTACGCCGCCGCCATCGGAGCGTACGCCGCAACCATGAACATCCTGCCCGCCCCCGCGGCCGGCGCCACCGTCGCCTGGCAGCCCACGGCCTGCCTCGCCTGCCTCTTTCCCGACCCGCCATCCGGTCCCGTCGAGACCTGCGACACCGCCGGCATCCTCGCCACAGCCGTCAACCTCGCCGCCTCACTCCAGGTCACCGAAACGCTTAAGCTCCTGACCGGCCAACCCGAAACCATGCGCCGCTCCCTTCTCTCGATCGACCTCTGGCCATCGCTCCCCGGCTCCAGCCTCAGCCGCTCGGAGATCAACGCCGCCTCGCCCGACCCCGTCTGCCAGGTCTGCGGGCATCGAAACTTCTCCCATCTCGCCGGCACAGCCCGCCCGCACATCACCCTGTGCGGCCGCAACTCCGTCCAGATCCACGAGCATCATCGGCCGATCGACCTCCCCACATTGCGCAACCGCCTCGCCGCCCACCCCGAGGTCGAAGATCTCCGCTCGAACGACCTCCTTCTGCGCTTCCGCCGCGGACCGCACACCCTGGTTCTCTTTCCCGACGGCCGCGCCCTCATCCAGGGCACAACCGATCCCTCGCTCGCCCGTTCTCTCTATGCCCGCTTCATCGGCTCGTGATCGCGCCTCCCGTGGCAATCCCCCATCTTTCTGCCAGGGCACAACCTTTCTCCGCTCCATCTTCTCCTATTGGAGGTAGAGCGAGACCAGCCCGTTGCGGTAGGCTTGAGAGAGTGCCCACCCCCTGGCGATTGAGGACGCCGTCAGGAGGGGAGTTCAAATGCATCTCGAAGGCTCACCATCTATGACGCAAACAAAACCCTCTCCCGGCTTGTTCAAGCGGAATCCTCCCATCGTCGGCGAAGCGGAAGCGATTGAAAGCGCAAAGAACGGCGACGCAGAAGCGTTCTCGAAGCTGTACGCGCTCCATAAGCGGCGGGTCTACACGCTTTGCTTGCGCATGCTCGGTAACGTCTCCGAAGCCGAAGACATGACGCAGGAAGCCTTTCTCCACCTGTTTCGCAAAATCGGCTCTTTCCGCGGTGAGTCTGCTTTCTCCACCTGGCTCCATCGGCTTACCGTCAACCTCGTCCTCATGCACCTGCGCAAGAAGGGTCTGCAGCTGGTCTCGCTCGAAGAGACCATCAACCCCTCCGAGGAGGACGCCCCGAAACGCGACTTCGGCAGCCGCGACCCGCAGCTCTCGGGCTCGGTCGACCGCGTCGCGCTCGAACGCGCTGTCGGTTCCCTTCCCCCTGGCTACCGCATGGTCTTTGTTCTCCATGACGTGGAAGGCTTTGAGCACAACGAGATTGCAACCATGCTCGAGTGCTCCACCGGCAACAGCAAGTCGCAGCTGCACAAGGCTCGCCTGAAGCTGCGCGAACTTCTCCGGCAGACCGAACATCTGCCAGAGCTCAAGGAGGCGGTGCAATGAACGACGGCGGGGCATCTCTCGACCTGAACACCATGACGCCCTCTCAGTTTGAGGAGCACCTGCCCGAGCTCTTTGCCACCCACAATGGGCGGATCAGTGATGATCCCGCCTTCTCCAGTTTCCTGAACCATCACCCGGACTGCGCCGCCCTCGTGCGCGACCTCGAGTACATCGCTGAAGCCGCACGGAGCCTGCTCGAACCAGCCCAAGCCGAGCCGAGCGACGCCGTCTGGAACAGCATCCAGGGCAAACTCAAGATCGCCGCGGCCGGCGATGAACCATAACTTCGCAGGGAACGACTGAATAGGAGTTGCCAGCCGCAGCCGAACCCGATACTCTCTCACTCAGGATGCTCATGTACCGTCACACCGCGCGATTTACCTACTGCTACTGGTGGCAACCAGCGGCGAGGTGGTCGTGCGTGCAGCTCTGATCGACAGAGATCCACAGGACCCCCGAGCCGCGACCCCCAGGTCGCGGCTTTTCTTTTCCCATCTGTAGCCGGAAGCCAAGCTGAGGTCAACCCGATGTCCACTGCATTCGCCGCCGCTCTGCCAACCCCTCTCACCACCGCTACCGTACCCCCCAGCAAACCGCTGCTCACCACCGCGACCCGCCGTCTCGTCCTCACCGGCTTCATGGGCGTCGGCAAATCCACCGTCGGCGCGCTCTTGGCGGAGCGTCTCGGATGGAGCTTCCTCGACCTCGACCGCTCCATCGAAGACCGCACCGGAGCCACCGTCCCCGAACTCTTCGAGCGCGAAGGCGAGCGCGGCTTCCGCCGTCTCGAATCCACCGCCCTCGCCGCCGCCCTGCGCCGAACCGAAACCATCCTTGCCCTCGGTGGCGGCGCTCCCGAAACCCTCACCAACCGCCTTCTGCTGGAACAAACCCCCGGCACCGTCGTCTTCTTCCTCGACGCTCCCTTCCCCACCCTCTTCGACCGGTGCATGCTGCAGAACTTGCCTCGGCCCGTCCTCGCCGACCCCGCCGTCGCCCAGCTCCGCTTCGCCGAGCGCCAGCCCTTGTATCGCCGCCTCGCCCGCCACACCGTCAACACGGCCGAGCTTGACCCCGCGTCCGTCGCGGACGCCATTCTCGCGGTGCTCACACCCGGCAAGGACAGCCTCTAAGTTCTTCGCACTCAGGACCGATCCGCCTCAGCTCGTTGCGTTCCGGCGGCCAACGTCACCCTACCCGTCGCTGCTATCCTCAACCTCGTGGCCGATCTCACCTTTTCGCAGCCCGCGCGGCGCAACCTGCTCCTACCCATCCTGCTGACTCTCCTGATCGTCTCCGCTGCGCTCTACGCGCTGCTCCGCTTCACGCCGCACCGCACCGCCGACCTCAACGTTACCCACGTCAACCTGTACGCCGCGCACACCGTCTTCAAGTCTGAATCGACGGTCATCGGTCAGGACGCCGCACAAGACGACCTCTACGTTGTGGCACACGTCCGGCTCACCGACCAGCTCCGCCTGCCGATATTTATCAGCGACATCACCGCCACGCTCACACCCGCCGACAACAACCCCACCGGCAACGAGCCCGTCACCACCAGCGCCGTCGAACACCCCGACCTGCCCAACCTCTACGTCAGCTTTCCCGCCGTCAAACGGCTGGCCGATACCGCCGGCTCGCCTCTTCTCCGCGAAACCGAGATCGCTCCCGGCAAAACTGCCGAAGGCTTCGTGATCCTGCACTTCCCCGCGACTCAGGCCGTGTGGGACCAACGTAAAGAGGCAACCCTCACCGTCACCCTCTACCATCAGGCCGCGCAAACCGTCGTTATCCCGAACGATCCGGCCCGGCCCGCACAGCAGGGCAACTAAGCGAAACCCGCCATGACCCGCCGCCGCTTCATCGCCAACACCTGGACCGACCGCACCGCCTCCCTCACCGGAGACCAGGCCGACCATCTCGCCCGCGTCCTCCGCGCCGAAACCGGCCAGATCTACGACATCGTCGCCAACGGCTTTGTGCATCGCGCCGAGATCACCACCGTCCGCCCCGGCCCGAACCCCGAGGTCGAGTTCACCCTCCACGAAGAGCTCGAATCCGACTCGACCCTCCCCCTCCATCTGCTTCTCGCCATCTTCAAGTTCGACCACCTCGAGTGGGGTATCGAAAAAGCTACCGAGCTCGGCGTCGCCCGCATCACCCCCATCCTCGCGCGCCGCACCGAAAAACACCTCGCTCAGGCATCCGCGAAGCGTGTCGAACGCTGGCGCCGCATCGTCCTCGAAGCCTCCAAGCAGTCCCGCCGCTCGTCCATCCCCGAAATCGCCGACCCCACCCCGCTCAAAACCGCCCTCGCCACCGAAGCGAGCACCATCCACATCCTGCTCAGCGAAGTCGAACAGGCCACCCCCCTCCGGCAAGCCCTCGAAACGCATCCCACCGACTCCGTCGCCCTCGCCATCGGCCCCGAAGGCGGCTGGACCCCCGAAGAACTCCAGCTCTTCCACGAGCACGCCTGGCACTCCGTCACCCTCGGCCCCCGCATCCTCCGCGCCGAAACTGCCGCAATCGCCGCCGTGGCCGTCGCCTCATCCATCCTCAGCGGAACCACGTTCCCGCAGACCTCCGGACGCAGCCCATCCGCGAGCTAAGGCCGCGTTACGCCCTGCTCGCCACACCGCATTACGGACGTTAGCTGAAAATCTCCTTCACCTTGTCGAACAGCCCCCGCGAGTGCGGCTTGTTCTCCACCATCATGCTCTCGCTCAGCTGCCGCATCAGCTCCCGCTGCTCTTTGGTGAGCTTGGTCGGCGTCGCCACACGCACCTCCACCATCAGATCGCCCTTCCCCCGATCGTTCAGGTGCGGCACGCCCTTGCCCTTCAGCCGGACCACCCTGCCGCTCTGCGTTCCCTCCGGCACCTTGATCAGTTCCACACCCTCCAGCGTCTGCAGCTCCAGCTCCGTCCCCAGCGCCGCCTGCGGAAACGACACCGGCAGCACGCAGTGGAGATCATCGCCGTCCCGTTCGAAGAACGCGTGCGCCTTCACATTCAGCACAACATACAGATCGCCCGCGGGCCCGGCAAACTTACCCGCCTCGCCCTCGCCCTGATACCGGATGCGCGTCTCCTGCTCGACGCCCGCCGGCACCTTCACTAGAATTGTGTGCTCCCGCTGCACCCGCGTCTCGCCCCGGCACACCCCGCACGGATCCACGATCAGCGTCCCCGTCCCATGGCACACCGGACACGTCCGCGCCACCGAAAAGAATCCCTGCTGCATTCGGATCTGCCCGCGCCCATCGCACTGCGTGCACGTCACCGGGCTCTTTCCGCGCGCCGCTCCCGTCCCCTTGCACTCCACGCACGTCTCCATGCGCCGGAAGGTGATCTCCCGCTCCTTCCCAAAGACCGCCTCCTCAAACTCGAGCGTCAGCCCATACTGGATGTCGCGGCCGCGCTGCGTGCGCGAGCCCTTCCGCCCGCCCGCGCCCGACCCCCCCATGTTGAACATTTCGCCAAACAGGTCGCCGAAGATGTCCCCCAGGTCCTGCACATTTCCGCCCGGAAATCCCCCGCCGGCAAACGGATTCCCGCCGCCCGCGCCGCCCTGAAACGCTGCATGACCGTAGCGGTCGTACGCCGCCCGCTTCTCCGGGTCGCTCAGCACGCTATACGCCTCGCTGCACGCCTTGAACTTCTCTTCCGCCTCGGGATTATTCGGGTTCCGGTCCGGATGGTACTGCATTGCCAGCTTCCGGTATGCCGTCTTGATCTCCCCGTCGGAGGCCGTTCGCGAAACACTCAATAGCTCGTAATAGTCAATCTTGGTCACGTCTGCCGTTGCGCTCATCTTCCCGTCTCGAAATCTGTCTCTCTGCCCAACTCGCGTCGGACGCCAACACCCTGCCTATTCGCTAACCTGGTTCGGATTCGAGGCAATCTTCACCATCGCCGGCCGCAGCAGCTTGTCGCGCAGCTTATACCCTCGCCGAATCTCTTCCAGAATCTGATGATCCGGAAACTCTTTGGTCTCCAGACTGCCCAGTGCCTCATGCACCCGCGGATCGAACTGCGCTCCTACCGTCTCCACCGGCTGGACGTTCAAACTCTTCAGCGCGTCTTCCATCTGCTTCACAATCATCTCCACACCGGCCTTGAGTTGCTCGGCCGAACCCTGCGCCTTCAACGCCAGGCCAAAGTTATCCATCACCCCCAGGAACGGCTCCACCGCGCTCTGCACCGCGTAGTCCCGCGCGTCCTGCTTCTCCTTGGCCTCGCGCTTGCGAGCATTGTCGAACTCCGCCTGCAGCCGTGCCAGCCGATCCTTCAGCTGATCCCGCTCGCCGCGTACTTGCTCCAGCTCCGCCGACGAGACCTCCTGCGGCTTTGCCGCCTCGGCAACCATCTCCGGCTCCAGAACCTCCGTCACTCCGTCCTGACCTGCGCGTTCCTCCTGCATATGCCCGTCTCCTCCTGCCTCTGCTGTGTCATCTCTCTTATTGTTGCCCATGCGCGCCCATCGCGCGAACCGTCCAAATGCCCGGTCGTCCCCCGCCTCATTCATCTCTGCCCTCACCCTGACGGGTACAGCACCCGGTCAAAGACCTGCGCCACGTAGCTGACCGCGCCCATCGTCTGCTCGTAATCCATTCGCTTCGTGCCGATCACGCCAACCGTACCCCGCCGCTCCCCGGCAACCCGCGCCGGGGCCGCAATCAGCACCAGCCCAGCCATCTCCGGAGCCTGCTCCTCCAGGTCAAAGATCACCCGCACACTCTGCTGCCGCGCATCGATGTACGCGTTCAACAGCTCCACCAACCGCTGCTTCGTCTCGAGCGCCGCCAGCAGCTCGCGCAATCGCGCGCGATCCTCCCCTGCCC
>CALMVL010000016.1:4426-10186 GCA_937873265.1 uncultured Granulicella sp. | reverse complement strand
GGCCGATGGTACTGCACGCGTAAGTGTGTGGGAGATTAGGTGATCGCCGGCATAATCCTACGAAGCCCCCACTCGATAGAGTGGGGCTTCGTTTTTTGCGCTGCTTAACTCGGGTGCCTACATGGCATCTGACAGTGACCTTTGTACGAAGCTCATCGTATCCGACCGGGTACGGGGGTAGGTTTGCCTTTACGTCTAGTGCCTACAATCTGTTGGGGATTGTGGGACACGTCTGTCCAGTGAAACGCAGCGAGCACTGAAGCTGTTGGCGGTCACCTATTCACGACAGAGCTGTTCATTCATCAGGGTCGGAGTCGTCCGACTGAGACGTCTGCTGTTTTTTGGCCTCGTCGCTCAGGATGCGGGCAGCCTTTGCCTGACGTTTCGCGTCAGCAACCTCCTTTGCAGCTTGGCGAGAGTCGCGGGCTGACTCGGCATGCGGCGAAGCTGGAATGGCCGGAATAAGGGTCAGCTTCGGCGACGAGGAAGGGACTGGAGCTTCGTCGCCGCGTTTAAGTGAGATGTCGCCTTGAGTCGTACTGATGCGAACGGTCGGTCCGCCCTGTCCGACGGTGCCATTCACGGATTCACGGCTTTCCTGGCTCTGAACGGGCAGGGAGAAATCATTTTGAAGCTCGCCGTCTGTTGTGTCGGCCTGGGTGACAAAGCCCACTCCGGTCGGCAGCGTGACATGTACTGATCCGTTTCGGTTTTCGACGGTCACATTGCCAAGAGGAGGCGCGCTCGTCAGATCGACTGAGCCATTCCGATCGACCACAGAGAGGTCGCCCGAAACTCGGTCCATGGTGACATTTCGGTTGCGTGTGTTGAGCACAACCGGGCCGACGATTTCGCTCGCCGAAAGATCCGCATGTGAGCTTATGTCGACTTCACCCGCGACGCGTCCGAGTTGCAGGTCGGTTCGCGTGGTTCTGAAGGTTACAGTTCCACTTACGTGCTCTAGATGTGTTTCGCCGAAGAAATCGCCGCTCATAGAAATGGCGCCGTCGATATCAGAGATTGTGATGTCGTGACCTTTGCCCGCTAGACTGATGGCCCCGGTGATGTTGTGCGCGGCGAATGACGATTCTTCGTTGTTGATGTGGGTTGTGACCGGGCCGGTGATAGCGGAAAGGCTTACGTCGCCATGGTTGGCCAGGATGGTAAGTCCTGCCCTAACCGAGCTGACGTGAAGGTCGCCGTGATCGACGGTAAGCGTCTGCGCCGTAGCTGCGGGCACAATTAGACTGAGATCAGCGCGCGCTCCGTCGATCACAGGAATCGAGATCGAGAGCCCATTTCCGGTTTGGGTGACGTTTGGGACCAGCTGCTGCGCCTTCCTGCTCGCCTCGTCGTCTGATCGGCTATAGATTTCGCGATGAAGCAGCAGGTGCACCTGCCCGTCACCGCTTGTGCCCGAGATGGTGAGATCGCCATGAGGATTCTCAACGGAGATTGAACCTCCGGGTGCGAGCGGCTGCGAGCTGGAGTCGTCGCTCTCATGCTTGTCGCCCATAAACTCGTTTAGATTGTCGGGATCGAGATGGAGGCCCTGAATAAAGAATCCGCTGCCCGATCGTCGATCTGCATTGACCGTGATCCCCGTCAGAGCCAAAAGCACAAGCAGAATCACAACGCCTGACCCCAGCGAGCGACGCTGCGCTGTCGCCGTTCCGAGTTGGTCGAGACCCCACTCCGCCAGCAGAAGGACGCCGACGCCGACCAGAAACAACGGCCACCATCGGCCGTACCACTCCCAGACCCGAGTTGCGGAAAGACGTCCGAGTTGCACGAGCAGAAACAAAAGTCCGACGGCGACCACGAGCAGGGGACCGACGATCGAGCCGCGAGACTGGCCGCGGAGCTGTCGGCGATAGGCGACGCGCTGCGCGCGCAGGACTTCCTGTTGCATTCTGGCCTGTTCTCGCAGGAGCTTGCGCTGGTAACGCCAGTCGCCGCTCGGTGGCGGCGGATACGATGGTGGAGGATAGCCGGCCATCTTAGCTCCTGTCTGTGGTCTCTGTGACGTCTGAGGGCACAATCCCGGTGGACGCTGCCGCAGGCTGGGGGCGGCTCGGAGGAACGTCGTCTTTGATGGGGGCTCCCGGGAACGGCGCCGGAGGGATGCCGGCGTAGGCGGCGCGCTTGAGCAATTCAATCACGCCGGCGACGACGATGAACAGCGGCCAACTACGCGACCACGGAAGAATGTGCGCGAGGTCGACGAAGAAGAGGATGCCGACTAGGATCAACCAGACTGAGCCTCGAAGTGCGGTGTACAGTCGATAACGGTATATGGGCGAACCGTCGTCGCCGATCGACATGCCGGCGGTGGTCATGCGTCGCACAAAGGTCCAGACGCCAAGGCCGATCAGAAGCACCGGAAGGAACCACTGCAGGGGAACGCCGTGGAAGTGACCGGAGTTGGCGATCAGGAAAAAGAGACCCAACCCGATGAGCACAAAGGCTCCCACGGGCAGTCTGCGGTCCGATGCAGCCGGCGGTCCATAGTCTCCCGGAGCGGCGCTCGCGTAGGGACCGCCCTGCGGAGGAGCGTAGGGCGGCGCGGGCGGAACGGCTGAGGTGTAGGTGTCCTCGGGGGCGCCCCAACCAGAGTTGGGCACTGTTCCTGGGTTTGCGGTGCTGGCGGCTGAAGCGTAGGCGGCGAGATCTGGGGCGGAGGCGTATCCAGCAGAGGGCGCGGCGGTCGGTGCCGGCGCGGACTGGTACCCGGTGGGCGGGACGCCGGGCGAACTGGGCCAGGCTTTCCCAAAGCCGAGACGTTCTCCCAAATCGTTTAACCCGAACGGGTTAGGCAGCGGCGTTCCATCGCGGCGGGCTCGAGCCGTGTGGTGCGCCTCAATCACCTGGTAGAAGATCCAACCAGCGATAAACAGACCGAAGATGCCATGTTCATCAGCAACACTGATCAGGACGGCGAAGACGATTAGGTGAATGACTCCTTTTGCGTACTGACCGTTGTAGAAGGCTCCCACGCCGGGGATGAAGCCGAGCAGTGCCGCCAAGCCCGGATTCGGCTCGCCCGGAGCCGCGGGCGGCGGAATGATGCCGCCGCCGGCGGGAGGCGCCGCATAGGTCGATGCTGACCAAGCAGGGTTTGCCGTGGCTCCGCTTCCCTGGTGCGCGGAGTTTCCCGGCGCGGAGCTCAGGCGGGCGGCCAGGCAGGGCTCACAGAAAACGGCTTGGCCGATCACTCGGCTGCATTCGGTGCAGAGCGGCTTGCCGCAGTTCTGGCAGAAAGCGACGCGTTGACGTTCCGGATGGTTGGCGCAGGTCACAGGGCCCTCCCAAGCTGCGTGCGGGAGTCGATCTCCGTTACATCCCGGAGCTCAGCCGCAGCAGGGTCGTTCAAAAGATCTCCGGCGCGCTCCCCAGACGCCATAAGGATCTCGGGAGCGGTTGAAGGGTCGTGCCGGCTGTCATCGGACTTGGGATCCACGTGCGTTCCGGCAGCCCCGCGACCGCTGTTCGGCTTGCTCTGCGGACCCTGCTTGGGATCCGGAGCGCCGTCCTTCGGCTTGGGTGCCTTTTCATCGGCGGGATACGCCGGAGCGGCGCTGTTCTCATCGGATGTCCGCTGGAGATCATGGACGCGCGACTCGAGTTCATAGACGACGCGTAGGTTGTCGTAATACCGGACCACATGCGCATTGGCCTGGTAGAAGTCGCGCCGCAGGCTGGAGGGGCGCAGGTCGCTCGCATGGATCTGATCGAGATGCACCCCGGATACGTTGAGTGTGAGCGCGATAGAGAAGAAGGCCATTGCGGCCGTCATCATGAAGCGCGGCTGCAGCACCGCGTGGGTCAGGGCCCGCAGGCGGGGCCGAAGGTCGGCTCGGCTGCGGAACGGAAGCACGGACGCTCCGGCAGGCTCCGGTCCTAGCGCGGCAGGCGTTGGCAAAGGTAACGGCGCTCCCAGCAGGGAAGCGCGCTCGACGTCGGCCCGGCGCACGGCCCGCAGAGTCTCCTGCTCCTCTGCGGTGCGGGCGCTGGTCTCCGCTAGGATTCGATCCATCAGCGCGGCCGAGGGCTCTGGCGGATTTGCTTTCAGCATCCCCATCCACGCTGCGCCGCGCATCGCCTCGGCCAGCGTTGTGCCGCATGCGGCGCAGCTGCCGACATGCTGATCAAAGAAAACCTGATCCGCGGGAGAAAGAACGCCGTCGACCGCGTCGGCCAGTAGGCTTTCGCACTGCGCGCAGACCTTGGCATCGGGCACGGTTTGCGGTCGAGCGCTTCCGAACTGGTTGATATCTGCCACCTATTCCACCTGCCCTTCTATACGTTGCAGCAGTCGTGCGAGTTCGCCACGGCCCCGGCTGATTCGACTCTTGACCGTGCCCTCAGGAATGCGCAGCACCTGCGCGATCTCCCGGTAATCCATGTCGTGCAAATCGCGCAGAATAACTGCTTCCCGCAGCTCCGGCGATACCTGCTTCAGAGCCGCCTGGATCTTGTTTCTCAGTTCGATGCCGGCCACATGCTGCAGCTGCGAGGGACGATGATCGGCCAACTGCTCGGCCATGGTCGGTCCGTCATCGCCGTTCTCCGGGCTCGCATCGATCGACTGTGTCGCACGGTCCATGCGGGTGCGACGAAAATGATCAACCAGCAGATTGCGCGTAAGCGTCGTAATCCACGTGTTGAAACTGCCCTTCTGGCCATCGAAGCTCGCGAGGTTGCGATACAGCTTCAGGAAGACCTCTTGCGTCAGGTCTTCGGCGTCGACGCTCGAGCCGGTAAAGCGGAAGCAGAGCGCATACACGCGACGGTTCTGCGAGGCGACCAGCTGCTGCCAGGCTGCGCTGTCGCCCGTAAGACACAGCCGCACGAGCCGCGCGAGGGCTTCCTGTTCGGCTACCTGTTCTGGCGTGCGTTCCAACCTGTCCTCGGCAGACGATCTCAGCGGCGGTGGAGGCAGTGTAACGCGTTCGCTGGCGGCGGGAGCAGCGTTCGCCGGAGCCGAACCCCGAAGGGCTTCCCGCGTCATGCCCTGCGCAGAGACGGCAGCGGGCGGCAGGGGAAGCGATCTCGGCATGGATTGCTGCACGGAGGCTGGAAACGAGATGGCAAGAACACCCATGCTGTCTATACGCAAGGCCGTTCCCGGCGGTTCACTGCGCGTAGAAGACGACCGTTGCTATGGGGCGGTCGGACCAGCAATGACGCCACAGGCAATCCTGTTGCCGGAGTTGCCGCTGGGGTCGGTCTTCATGTCGTCCGCTTTCTCGTGCACGATGATCGATGTGCCACCGTTCGCAAAAATCGAGTTCGCCGCGCCGGGCGTCATGGACAGAGAATCTACTTTGAAGCTCGCCTCGCCGATGTGCCCTTCGCCGATTTCAACGTTCTGCGGCAGGTCGCCGTTGTGGTGTCCGGCGGGGTTCTGGTAACCGTGCTGCTTTCCGTCCGGGTTGAAGTGACCGCCGGCCGATTTGAAGTCCGGCGCGTCGCACTTCGGATTCTGGTGGATGTGCACGGCATGCTCACCCACAGGCAGGTTCTTCAGCTTCAGCTTGATGGCGACCTTGCCGCCGCGCGCGGCTGAAAACGTCGCCGTCCCGGCGTCCTGCCCCTGCGCGTTGGTCAGCGGAACGGTAAGCGCATCCTTGCTCTTGGCGAAGGCGGGCGCGGCAAGCAAAAGGGCGGCTAGGGGCAGCAGGCGACGTGACATGGCAGATCCTCTCGGGTGCGTCCCTCGAAGCATATCGCATCGATCGAAACCGAACGTCTTTTGCC
>CALMVL010000016.1:1392-4326 GCA_937873265.1 uncultured Granulicella sp. | reverse complement strand
GGAACGTCGACCAGGCCGTCATGCCCGTGCCCGCCGGAACCCCGTCGGTCCACAAGAACCTTCACGCAACGTACGCCGTCAGCTTTACACCGAGGTGCTTTGCATCCCAAGCTGGCGGCCTATTGGGATCACGCGCTTTGCGGGAAATCTCGGCAACGCCGGTCACGCGTGGCGCTGCAGACTCTTGTCAGGCGATGGGCTCGACCCAAACGGCTGTCCCATACGCCAGAACCTCGGTAACGCCCTGCATCATTTCGTTGGCGTCATAGCGCGCCGCCACAATCGCGTTCGCTCCCTTTGCTGCCGCGTGCTGCGCCATCAGCCCAAACGCATCGCGGCGGGTGTTCTCGCACAGATCGGTGAACAGCGTGATGTTGCCTCCGCCAATGGTCTGCAGCGCCGCGCCCATGGTCCCCAGAATCGACCGCGACCGAACCACAATGCCGCGAACCACGCCGACGTTTCTGACGATCTTGTACCCGGGCAGTTCCAGAGCGGTGGTGACCATCCCCTCGGGAAGAGTTGGTGCATTCGGAGGTAAATACTGGGTCATAACTGGCGTCGTCCTCTCTCTGAAGGAGTACGGAGCCGCCATCGCTACGGTTCCGGAAATAGTACCGTCAGCGCTCCGCACCACGAGAAAGCCTCGCCACCAACTCCTGCACCGCGCCCCGATCGATCGTCTCGGCCGCCATCTCAACACCCGATCGGAGATCGGGGACAAGCTCGGCCGTCACCAGCACCGCGGCCGTATTCAGCAGGACCACGTCCCGCCCCGGTCCCCGATCCCCGGCAAAGATGCGCTGCAGTATCGCGGCGTTCGTCGCGGCATCTCCTCCGCGCAATTGCTCGACCGGTGCGGGGACCAGGCCCACCATCTCCGGCGTTAGCGTCCGTAGCGTCAAAGTCCCGCCGTACACCTCGGCCACCTGGCTCGGTCCGCTCACAGAAAGCTCGTCGAGCCCCCCGTCTTTGCCCAGATCTCCGTGCACGACCATGGCACGGGGCGCTCCCATCAGCGCCATCGCCCGGCCCACCACTGGAATCAGCTTGGCCGCGTACACGCCCACCACCTGCCGCGCCGCTCCAGCCGGGTTGGTCAACGGTCCGAGCACATTGAACAGCGTCCGAACGCCGAGCGTCCGGCGCACCGGCATTACGGCCCGCATCGCTGGGTGCATCGCTGGAGCATGCAGAAACGCAAACCGGTGGCGGCGTAAAGCTTCTACCGCCGCGGTTGGCGAAAGCGCGACGGGAATGCCCATCGCCTCCAGCACGTCGGCCGAGCCACACTGGCTGGTTACCGCGCGATTGCCGTGTTTGGCTACAGGCGCCCCGGCCGCTGCCGCCACCAGCGCCGCCGCGGTCGAGATGTTGAAGGTCCCGCTCGCGTCGCCGCCGGTTCCGCATGTGTCCACCAGGCGCTCGCGCTCCGCATCGGTCAGCGGAAGCGGCGTAGCCGCGGCCCGCATCGCTTCGGCGAACCCGGCAATTTCAGCGGACGTCTCGCCCCGCGCGCCAATGGCCCCGAGCAGAGCGGCGATCTCCACCGAATCGGCCTCGCCCGCTAAAATGCGCCGCATTGCGGAGCGTGCCTCTTCGCGCCCGAGGCTCCGTCGCTCCTCAATCAAGGCTCGCAACTCATCCCGTAGCGCCATACGTCGAGCGTAGCAGGGGAGGGTAGCGGGTCGACAGCACGGCCTCGTCAGGCGAGCTCGTTTGCGAGGCGTTCCGCGTGTCCGCTACACTTTGCGGGCAGGCCCAACCTCCCCGAGGGCAAACGACCTTTATGAAAATCCACGAGTACCAGGCGAAGGACATCCTTCGCAAGTACAGCGTCCCCGTTCCCGGCGGCGAAATGGCCACCACCCTCGAACAGGCCGACACCGCCGCCAAACAACTTTTCTCAGCCGGCAACCCCGCCGTCGTCGTCAAGGCCCAAATCCACGCCGGCGGCCGCGGCAAGGGCGGCGGCGTCAAAGTAGCCAAGTCCCTCGACGACGCAGCCGAAAAGTCCAAGGCCATCCTCGGCATGCAACTGGTCACCCATCAAACCGGCCCCGCCGGCCAAAAAGTTCAGCGCCTCCTCATCGAAGAAGCCAGCCAGATCGAGCGCGAGCTCTACCTCGGCATCGTCCTCGACCGCGCCACCTCCCGCCTCGTCTTCATGGCCTCGGAGGCCGGCGGCATGGAAATCGAAGAAGTCGCCGCCAAAGCCCCCGACGCCATCTACAAGGAAACCATCGACCCCGCCGTCGGCTTCCAGCCCTTCCAGGCCCGCGCCCTCGCCTTCAAACTCGGCCTCAAGCCCACCCAGATCAACCAGGCCGTCAGCTTCATGACCGGCCTCTACCGCGCCTTCGTCGACACCGACTCCACCCTCATGGAGATCAACCCCTTCATCACCACCAGGGACGACAAGCTCGTCGCCCTCGACTGCAAAATCAACTTCGACGACAACGCCATGTTCCGCCACAAGGACCTCAAGGAACTCCGCGACCTCGCCGAAGAAGATCCCCTCGAGGTCGAGGCCTCCAAGTTCGCCCTCAACTACATCAAGCTCGACGGCACCATCGCCTGCATGGTCAACGGCGCCGGCCTCGCCATGGCCACCATGGACATCATCGAGTACGCCGGCGGAAAAGCCGCCAACTTCCTCGATGTCGGCGGCGGGGCCAACCAGGAGCAGATCGAAAACGCCTTCGGCATCCTCCTCTCCGACCCCAACGTCCGCGCCATCTTCATCAACATCTTCGGCGGCATCCTCCGCGTCGACGTCCTCGCCACCGCCGTCGTCGCCGCCGCCAAAAAGCTCAACGTGGAGGTCCCCATCATCCTCCGCCTCGAAGGCACCAACGTCGAAGAAGGCCGCAAAATCCTCGCCGACTCCGGCCTCAAATTCCAGGTCGGCGAAACCATGAAAGAAGCCGCCGA
>CALMVL010000016.1:0-1292 GCA_937873265.1 uncultured Granulicella sp. | reverse complement strand
CTCGCAGCCCTCGAGGCCGCCGGCCTGATGGAGGGTTTCTGGCCCCTTGTCCGTCCTGAACTCGATCGACTCCGCCTCACGGATCCTCACGCAAACGTCCTCTACGACTTCATGCGCGGCGAAGGCAGCGGTGTCAACCGCCCGGAGATAGAACGCGCGCCCCTGCGCCAACTCCTGCTCGATTCCCTGAAGCCCGACACCGTCCACTGGAACAAAAAGCTCGAATCCGCCTCCGTCCAGGACGGGGAGGTGCACCTTCACTTCGCCGACGGCGAAACCGTGCATGCCGACCTGGCAATCGGGGCAGATGGCGCCAACTCGCGGCTGCGCGCACTCGTCACGCCCATCCGGCCCGCGTACGCCGGCGTCACCCTGGTCGAAGGAACTGTACCCTCCGCCGAGAGCACCGTGCCACAGATCTGGCATCTGCTCGGCGGGTCAGCCCTCATCGCGCTCGGCGCCGAACAAACCCTCGCCATGGCCACCAAATCGGACGGCAGCCTCCTGTTCTACGCCGGCCTCAAAGCCCCATCCGACCAGACCCGCGATCAGCTCTCTTCCGCTGCAACCGCTGACCAGCGGGTAGCCTGGTTCCGCGCTCACTTCCCCGAGTGGGATCGCATCTGGAACGACCTCTTTCTTCACACACAGCAGCTCGTCTGGCGGCCGCAGCTGGTCTGCCCTTCCGACCAGCACTGGCAGGCGCAGGCAAACGTCACCCTGCTCGGCGATGCCGCCCACGTCATGCCTCCCTACGCCGGCGAAGGTGTCAACATGGCCATGCTCGACGCCCTCGTTCTGTCGCGCGAACTCGCGCAACAACCCGACCTAACATCCGCCATCGCCGCCTACCAGCAGGAGATGTTCGCGCGCATGGCCCACTTTTCCGACATGACCATGGCCAACACGCATCGCTTCTACGCGCCGGATGCCGCCTCGCAGATCGTCGCCATGTTCCAGGACTTCGCGCGTCAGGCCGCGGCCATCGCTTCGCCGATCTCCGACCTTCCAAACTGACGTCGTCACAACCAGGTGCAGTGTCCGCCTTAGGGGAGAAACCAATTGTCCGAACTCGTTGACCGAAACTCACGCCTCCTCGTCCAGGGCATCCCCGTCCGTGAACGCTCCCTGCACGCCAAGGCCCGCGCCGCGTACGGCACCGTCCTCAGCATCACCACGGTGATGTCCTAGCCATGGCACTCTTCTGGGCAAAGAAAAAGTCCACCCCGCAGCCGGCCGAAACCAAAGCGCTCCTCTTCGACACCTTCGGCACCACCGTCGACTGGCTCTCC
>CALMVL010000015.1 GCA_937873265.1 uncultured Granulicella sp. | reverse complement strand
CTGCTTTCCGAGTGTCGGCGTAACATCGTTAGCAACCGGAGACTTTCATGCAATTGTCATCAACGGCAAACCTTACGAGGCCGACTTCGACCTGCGCACCTCCTTGCTTGATCCGCTTCGCGATCACCTGGAGCTGCATGGGTCCAAGAAGGGATGTAACCAAGGCGCGTGCCGTGCCTGTACCGTCCTGGTCGACGGCGAGCGTATCCTTTCGTGCCTTGCGCTTGCGGTGCAGTACCAAGGTCGCGACATCACGACCATCGAGGGCCTCGCCAGCGACGGCCAGTTGCATCCGCTACAGCAAGCCTTCATCGAGCACGATGGCTTTCAGTGCGGCTATTGCACTCCCGGCCAGATTTGTTCGGCGCTCGGCGTGGCAGCGGAAGTGAAGCGCGGTATGCCGAGTCACGTCACACACGACTTGACTGCCGGCCTTATGACACTTGATCGCGATGAGCTCCGCGAGCGGATGAGTGGCAATCTGTGCCGCTGCGGCGCATACAACGGCATCGTCGACGCTATCTCTGAATACGTGGAGGCGCGATGAACATCTTCACCTACGCTCGCGCTGACGAGGCCGCCGGTGCGGTTCGCCTGGGAAGCCTGGACGGCGCGAAGTTTCTGGGCGGCGGCACGAATCTCGTCGACCTGATGCGCGAGACCATTGAACGTCCCGCGTCGCTGGTGGACGTCACAGGGCTTTCGACCGCGATCGAAGCGACATCCGATGGCGGCCTGCGCATCGGAGCCGCGGCCCGCAACTCGGCCGTGGCGGAACATCGCTTCGTGCGCGAACAGTTCCCTGTGCTCGCGCGCGCAATCCTTGCCGGAGCGTCCGGCCAGATCCGCAACATGGCAACCGTCGGCGGCAACATCTTGCAGCGCACACGCTGCACGTATTTCTACGATGACGACGGCTCGCGCTGTAATAAGCGCACGCCCGGTCAGGGATGCGACGCAATCGACGGCTTCAACCGGATCCACGGCATCCTCGGCACGTCTCCTGCGTGCATCGCGACGCACCCGTCGGACATGTGCGTTGCGCTTGCCGCGCTCGATGCGACGGTTCACCTCAGCGGCCCGCGCGGAGAGCGCACGATCCCGTTCACAGAGCTGCACCGCCTGCCGGGCGACACGCCGCAGATCGAAACCGACGTGCAGCCGGGCGAGCTCATCACCGCGGTCACGCTTGCGCCGCTCGCGTTTGCGAAGCGCTCCACGTATCGCAAGGTGCGCGACCGCGCCAGCTACGCCTTTGCGCTGGTCTCTGTCGCCGCTGCGCTCGAGCTCGACGGCGAAAACGTGAAGAACGTGCGCCTCGCGATGGGCGGGGTGGCGCATAAACCCTGGCGCGCGCAGAAGGCGGAAGACGCCTTGCGCGGCAAGCCCGCTACTGCCGCGAATCTCCGCGCGGCAGCCGAAGCCGAGCTCGCCGGCGCGCAGACGTACCAACACAACGCGTTCAAGGTGGAGCTCGCGAAGCGCACGATCACTGCTGTGCTCGAGCAGCTCACTCAGGAGACCGCATGAGCTTGAAAGCAGCTGCCACGAAAGTCATGGGCAAGGCCATAGAAGTTGCGCCCGACAAGTGGATGCCGGGCGGCATTCCCGACCCGCTCATCATGCATAAGCACGGCCACAAAGGCGACCTGATCGGCGCGCCTATTTCGCGCGTCGACGGACCGCTAAAAGTACGCGGTGCAGCGCCATTCGCTGCGGAATTTCCCGTTCCCGGCATGCTGTTTGCTGCGGTCGCCTGGAGCACGATTCCCAAGGGTCGCATCACCACGCTCGATACCGCCGCCGCGGAAGCCGCGCCCGGCGTTCGGCTGGTGATGACCCATAAGAACGCGCCGAAGCTAAAGCCGATGCCGATCTTCAACTCGAGCCCCAAGGCTGCCGGCCCCAGCGACCTGCCCATCATGCAGGACGACTGCATCCACTGGAACGGTGAAGCCATCGCGCTCATCCTGGCCGATACGCAGGAGGAGGCCGACCACGCAAAATCTCTTATCCGCGCTACGTATGCTCAAGAGCCGGCCGTCACGCATTTCAGCGAAGCCATGCAGCATCCTCGCGAGCTGGAAGTTGTCATGGGCGAACCGCCGCGCGTGGAGATAGGTAATGCCGAAACCGCGTTGACGGCTTCAGCCTACAGGGTCGACCGGACCTATCGCACACCGCGCCACAACCACAACCCCATCGAGCTGCATGCTGTCACCCTCTTTTGGCATGAGGACGAATTGTATCTGCACGACGCTTCGCAGGCGGTCGCGCAGACTGCCTGGACGCTGGCGCAGGTGTTCGACATCAAGGAGGAACACGTCCACGTTTCCTCGCCGTTTGTCGGCGGTGGCTTCGGTTCCAAGACACTCTGGCACCATCATGCACTTGCTGCTGCGGCGTCCAAGTTGAGCGGCTGCCCGGTTCGCCTTGTGCTTTCGCGAGAGGGCGTCTATCGCACCGTAGGCGGACGCACAACTACTGAGCAGCGCGTCGCCATCGGCGCCGATATTGACGGACACTTCCAGTCGCTCATCCACACCGGCACTGCCGCCATGACCCTGCACAACGACACACCAGAGCAGTTTTCTTTTCCCGCTCGTCATGCGTACCAGGCCGAGAACTTTCTAATCGCGCAGAACGTGGCCGATATGGACATGCTCGCCAATACGTTCATGCGCGCACCTGGTGAGTCTGTGGGCACTTTCGCGCTGGAATGCGCAGTAGACGAACTCGCCGAGCAACTCGGCATTGACCCAATTGAGCTTCGCCTGCGCAACGAGCCTGAGAAGGACCCCACCTCAGGCAAACCGTTTTCCAGCCGCAACGTTGAGAAGATTTTCCGTGACGGCGCAGAACGATTCGGCTGGTCCGACCGCAATCCCAAACCGCGCTCTCGCCGCGAGGGGGAATGGCTCATCGGTGTTGGCTGTGCGGAGGGCACTTACCCGTACTATCGCATGCCCGGCGGTCAGGCTGCGCTTACGCTTTCGAATGATGGGCGTGCAGAGGCTTCCTTTGCCGCGCATGAGATGGGGATGGGCACCGCCACGGCGCAGACCCAGGTCGTGGCCGAACGCCTGGGCCTCGGCCTCGATTGCGTTCAGATCCGGTACGGTAATTCCGCGTTGGATGGCGTTTTCCTCGCTGGCGGTTCGTCGCAAACTGCCACAATCGGCGCAGCCGTGATTGCTGCGAACGAAAAGCTGGTTGAGGAACTGATCAAGCTTGCCGGCAGTAAGTCGCCATTGCACGGCTTGAAGCCGGAAGAGATCGAAGCGCGCGACGGCGGACTGTACAGCATCGCGAAGCCTTCGCGCAGTGATACCTACGCTGCCATCTTCCACCGCAGCGGTCAGGACAAGGTCACGGTGGTGGGCAAGGCGCCGCCGCCGCTGGAGATGCAGCACTGGTCCATGCATTCGTTCAGCGCCGTCTTTGCCGAGGTGCGCGTCAACGCCATCACCGGCGAAACCCGCGTGAGCCGCCTGCTTGGCTCGTTTGACTGCGGCCAGATCCTGAATAGCAAGACGGCCACGAGCCAGTTCCGCGGCGGCATGATCATGGGCGTGGGACTCGCGCTCATGGAAGAGACCGAATGGGACGAGCGCAATGGCCGCATCATGAATCCCAGCCTCGCCGAGTATCACGTCCCGGTTCACATGGACATCCCCGAGATCGACGTGATGTGGACTGACATTGCCGATCCGCACACGCCTATGGGTGCGCGCGGCATCGGCGAGATCGGCATCACGGGGACTGGCGCAGCCATCGCCAACGCCGTCTATAACGCCACGGGCAAACGCATTCGTGAACTCCCCATCACTCTTGACAAGCTCATGTAGGCTGTCGCCTTGAAGCGAAGTGAACCTCGTGCGAAGTAGTTGAACTACTTCGCAGGCTTCACCAGCTTTGAGAAGAATATCTGGAAGTAGCAAATCTTCCTAGCTGCCTGCTTTCAGATTAGCGAGAAACCTACGCCTCTGAGAGCTTGTCTTCGAGCAACTCATTGGGTTTCGGCACTCGAAATCTCGACAGCCTTCAGGAAAACGACAGGATACAACAGGCCCCTAACTTCCATTCTCCATTGCTATGAACGCATTCACCGTCTTGGAAGCTTGGCGGCCCTCAGCCGTGTAGCAGAGTTACAACGTTAAGTGAGTTGATCGGGCTCCTTTGTAGTCGATGGGAACGACATTAGAGCTGAAAGGCGCCTAAAGATGAAGTGGAAGCAGGTAGAAAAACAACCCAGAACGTTTGCGCTCATCTTCCAGACCGGGGATGAGGTGAATGAAGGTCTGAAGAGTTTTGCCAAAGAGCAGAACTTGTCCGACGCCAGCTTCAAGGCAATCGGCGCCATGGAATCCGTAAAGTTGGGGTGGTATAACCCTCAAACAAAGAAGTACCAGGTGGCAGTCGATCTGAACGAGCAGGTCGAGTTGCTATCGCTGATCGGCGATGTGGCCCAGCAGGACGGCGAACCCATCGTGCATGCACACATGGTCGTAGGGCGTTCCGATGGAACCACGCGGGGTGGGCATTTACTGAAGGCCGTTGTGCGGCCGACCTGCGAGGTGTTTCTAACCGAAGCCCCGGCGCACCTGAGCAAGGCGTGTGATCCGGAGTCGGGCCTGGTACTCATCAAGCTGTAACGGACTTCAGACCAGTTCCAGAAGGCACCTTACTTAAAGGATCCCCGATGGCGAAGAATCGTTAGCCAGCAAGACCGATGTGCTGTTGGTGGGCGCGGGCATCATGAGCATGACCATCGCCGTGCTGCTCAAGGAACTTGACCCGAGTCTTCGCATAGAGCTTCATGAGGTTCTCGGCAAGGAAGCGCAGGAAAGTTCCGATCCTTGGAACAATGCGGGTACTGGCCACGCCGCTCTATGCGAGCTGAACTACACGCCGCAGAAGCCCGATGGCTCCATCGATATCTCCAAGGCGCTGGATGTAAACACCCGCTTCGACCTCTCCCGGCAGATGTGGTCGTTTCTGGTGAAGCAGGGCGCCATCAAGGACCCGCAGAGCTTTATCCATGCGGTCCCTCACTGCAGCTTTGTGTGGGGAGAAGAGAACGTCAGCTTCCTGAAAAGGCGTCATCAGGCGCTAACATCTCACCACACGTATCAGGGAATGGAGTACACGGAAGATCGTGGGACCATGGCCGAGTGGTTTCCACTGGTGATGGAAGGGCGCGAGCCGGAGAGCCAGCTTGCCGCCACGCGCATGACCACCGGCACGGATTGCAACTACGGCGCGCTCACGACGGACCTGCTTACGTATCTGCGGACGAAGGACGGCTTCACTATTCACTTCAAGAGCCTTGTTGAGGACCTGGAGCGCGCCGGCTCCGGATGGAGCGTCCGAATCAAGGATCAGGACACAGGCGAAAAACGCGCCGTCTCCGCGAACTTCGTTTTCCTCGGAGCGGGTGGCGGCGCGCTGCCACTGCTGCAGAAATCGAAGATACCGGAGCAGGAGAACTACGCCGGCTTCCCGGTGAGCGGCATCTGGCTTCGCTGCGATAACGAAAAACTCTCCTCGCGGCACGATGCCAAGGTGTACGGCAAGGCCAGCTCGGGGTCACCGCCGATGTCGGTGCCCCACCTCGACCGCAGGCACGTGGATGGTAAGGTGTCGCTCCTGTTCGGTCCGTATGCGGGTTTCTCGTCGAAGTTCCTGAAGCACGGCTCGTACCTCGATCTGTTCAAGTCCGTAGAAATCGCGGACATTCTTCCCATGCTCGACGTTGCCAAGGACAACCTGTCATTGGAGGAGTACCTGATTGGACAGCTGTTGCAGACCTCGACGCAACGTTTTGATGCACTGCTTGCATATTTCCCGACCGCGAAAGAGGCGGACTGGCGTGTGGAGCAGGCAGGGCAACGCGTGCAGATCATCAAGCACACCCAGCAGAAGGAAGGCACACTCCAATTCGGCACAGAAATCGTGAACTCCGCAGACCGAAGCCTCGCCGCGCTGCTTGGTGCGTCCCCCGGTGCGTCAACCTCCGTGGAAATCATGCTCGGCGTCCTGCAACGGTGTTTCCCTGACCAGCTGAAGAACGGTTGGGAGACGAAGCTGAAACAGATGATCCCGTCATATGGCGTCTCGCTCATCGAAGATGCCGCGATGTGCGACCGAGTACGCCGCGAGACGGGCGGAGGTTCTCAACATCCGGTATACGGAAGGAACGTCGGCTTCGTAAACAACTGCGCAGCAAGGCCAGCTAGAAGGGAAATAAATCATGGTTCGTGCTTACTATCTCTACACCGGTGACGATGGCCACTCCATGTGAAGCACGGGCCCGTTGAAGTGAAGCAGGTGATCGCGGCAAGTTCGATCCAGTTCAAAGAGGACCCACCCCATTCAACCTCCAGCTGGCACAACGATCCTACGCCGCAGTACGTTCTGTTCCTTGCCGGCGCGCTTGAGTTCGGCACAAAGACAGGCGAGAGCTTCACTGTTTATCCGGGCGAAGTTCTCATTGCGGTTGACCACACGGGCAGCGGTCACACCTGGAAGATCGTCAACGACCAGCCTTGGGTACGTGCCTACGTCATCTTCGAGCCTGGGGCCGACCTGCACTTTGTTGCGGATGGGAAATCTGCGTAAGCAAAATGGTCGCCGTCCAGAATAGGAAGGAAAGCGATATGAGTATAGTTGGAACTCATCAAGCTTCCCAGGACCAATCTGATGGGCCGAACCTACCAATGAAAGATCAAGGAGACCTGCACGTGAACCGTAGAACCTTTTCCTCTGTAGGCCTGGGTGCTTCGCTTGGTGCCATGCTCCCATCGTTAGGGGGCGCGCAGCAAAAGCCTGATTACTCTCCCGCCGGACTGGAACGTGAACTTCCCAGCACGAACCCTGGGCCGAAGGGCTGTTCGGATCTTCCCGAGCTTCCCGCGCCGCCTTCACGCGTGGTCTCAGAAAGGCTGTTGCCCGGCTTCCAGGCCCGGCAAATACAGACCTCCGGCGCGACCATCAACGTGCTTACCAAAGGGACCGGTAAGCCCTTGCTACTCATTCACGGGCACCCGGAGACGCACCTCACATGGCACAAGGTCGCGCCCGCTCTTGCGGACCAATACACGGTCGTGCTGCCCGACTTGCGTGGTTACGGCGATTCGAGTAAGCCCGCGTACAGCGACCGGAGCCGCAACTATTCGTTCCGCGCCATGGCTCAGGACCAGGTGGACGTGATGCGAGAGTTGGGGCATACCCGTTTCATGGTTGCGGGCCACGACCGCGGCGGCCGTGTCGCGCATCGTCTGTGCCTCGACCACCCCGACGCCGTAGAGAAAGTAGCCCTTCTCGATGTCGCTCCCACGCTCACCATGTACAACGACACAAATAAGGAGTTTGCCACCAAGTACGTATGGTGGTTCCTACAGATACAGCCTGCCCCGATGCCCGAACACCTGATCGGGCTCGATCCGGTCTACTACCTCCGCGATCATCTTGCCGTGCAGGGCAAGACGCCCGGCGCTATTTCGCCTGAGGTGATGGCCGAATACATTCGTTGCTACTGCTGCCTTGGCACCATTCGTGCAATGTGCGAGGACTACCGCGCCGCTGCGGGCATCGACCTGGACGACGACCGCGAAAGCGACAGCAGCAACACGTTTATCCAGGCACCTCTGCACGCCTTGTGGGGCGGCAAAGGAACTGTGGGCCATCTTTGGAACGTGCTCGAAACCTGGCGCGCGAAAAGCAACAACACGGTTACGGGCAAGCCGCTGCCCTGTGGCCATTTGATTCCCGAAGAAGATCCGGACGGAGTGCTCGCCGAGTTCCGCACGTTCTTCGGAGCATGAAGCATGCCTGCCCGTTCTCTTGCAGCGCTCGTCGTAATTCAACTGTTCTGCTCACTTGCCGCTGCGCAGGTACTGTCACCCAGTGGCGGAACGGATCGAAGCATCTGGATGAGCTACTTCGGCGACCAGCCTTTCGCAGAACATTGGGCGGTTCATGCAGAAGGCTCGTATCGCAGAACTCTGGGGCTTTCGCAGTTCGAGCAACTGGAGTTGCGCCCCGGTGTGACGATCATTGAGAACAACGTGTGCGACTCGCTGATCGCATATACCTTCTTTCGTTCACAGATTACGGATGGTGGCAGTTTCGGGCCGCCTCCGCTTGAGGGAAAGCAGATAGAAAACAGACTCTTCGAGCAGCAGCAGATCCATCACAGACTCTATGGCGATGGAGCTTCGGCCGCAAGAATGGTGCATCGCTTAAGGCTGGAACAGCGTTGGCAGAGCACCGCGCTCACGGCGAAAGGATACGCCGATACAAACTTCAGCCAGCGTGCCCGTTACCGACTCACCGTGCAGTTCCCTCTGGGGCGGACCGGCAGCCCCAAACACTATTGGACCGCCTATAACGAGGTTTACAGCAACACGACTCTCAAGAAGAACACGTCCTTACTGAACCAGGATGTAACCTACACCGCTCTGGGATCCCGGTTTGGAAAGCACTGGGCAGTCGAGGTCGGCTATCAATTCCGCTACAGCACGATATCTAGCGGCATCACTGGCCCCGAAGATCACTCCGTACAGGTTTACCTGCTTTCCACTGCTCCCTTCCGCCACCGGGAAGCAAAGTAGGAAATGCTCGCTGGAACGACAGTCACAAGGAAAAAGAATAAGAAGCAACGGTACATTTTCTCGCACAGCTCGGGTGGAGATACGCCGAGTCAAATTTGACGCAAAGACACAGGAGCTCACATGCGTATCGTCGATGTTCGTGAAACAACCATTCCGATTGGATCGCCTATAAAGAACGCGTTTATCGATTTTTCAAAGATGAACTGCTCCATGACTGCGGTTATCACCGATTTCGTACGGGATGGCAAGAACGTGATCGGCTATGGCTTCCATTCCAACGGCCGCTACGCGCAGAGCGGACTCATGCAGGAGCGTTTCAACCCGCGGCTGCGCGAAGCGGACCCCCACAGCCTGCTCAATGACGCCGGAGACAACCTCGATCCGGGACGCATCTGGCAAGCGATGATGAAGAACGAGAAGCCGGGCGGCCATGGAGAGCGTTGCGTCGCGGTGGGGGCCATCGACATGGCGGTCTGGGACGCCACTGCCAAGATCGCCGGGAAGCCGCTGTTTCGTTTACTGGCGGAAACACACCAACGCAGAGCCGATCCAAAGGTGTTTATCTACTCTGCCGGCGGTTACTACCAGCAGGGCAAGGGCGTGAAGGAGTTGCGCGCCGAAATGTGCTGCTTTCTCGATGCAGGCTACCGCGTGGTCAAGATGAAAATCGGCAACAGCACCGAAGAGGATAAACCGCGTATTGAGGGCGTCCTCGAAGAGCTCGACGGTAAAGCGAAGCTCGCCGTAGACGCTAACGGGAAATTGGACCGCAAGAAGGCGCTCGATTATGCCAAGTTTCTGGAGCCCTATAACCTTTACTGGTTTGAGGAGCCCGGCGATCCTCTCGACTTCGACCTACAGAAGGCTGTCGCGGAAGCGTACCCGCATCCTCTGGCCACCGGCGAAAACTTGTTCAGTCACCAGGACGTGCGGAACCTGCTGCGCTACGGTGGCATGCGGAAAGATAAAGACTGGCTCCAGTTCGATCCATCGCTCGCCTATGGACTTACCGAATACCTTCGCATTCTGGATGTGGTTCGTGAAGAGGGATGGGATCCCTCGCGCTGCGTTCCGCATGGCGGTCATCAGTTAGCGCTGAACACCGCCGCTGGAATGGGGCTGGGCGGCAACGAGGTGTATCCAGGTCTTTTCCAGCCCTTTGGCGGCTTTCCTGATTCCGTGAAGGTGGAAGACAGTTGGATGACCATGCCGGAGCTGCCGGGTATCGGTTTCGAGGGGAAAGCCAGCCTCATCGGCTTGATGCATGCCTGGCTGTAGTCGCTGCCGGAGTGACCGTCAGGTGCGCTGGCTCACCACCGCCCCTGACGTCACTCTGGAAAGGATTGCTGCCGTGATGACCCCAAGAAGCGGGACAACTAGCGCATGTGCTGGGTGATACCGAGTTATCCATCCGCCCACAAGCGCACCCAGCAGAAAGCAGATGACCACGGTTCCGACGGTAAGGAAGGTTTCACGGTTCTTCGCCACGTCCTGTCCCGTTCGCTCCCGTACCAGTGCAGTGAGTGTCTTGCGTAAGTTCCCCGTGGTCATGGCGGAGTTGAACGCAACCGTCCCGAGTGAACCGAAGCTGGTGACCTGGACCGCTGCAGCGAAGGCGATCATCGGGACGACGAGATGTACAGGCAACCGCTCCTGGAGCAGCAGAATGACACACAAGACGCCGGCCTCCGCGAAAGCGCTCCAAAGCCGCAAACGCGTGGTGTGTTCTTCCCAGCGACGGTTCAGCAAAGTGACGATCAACACACCGGCGGAAAAAGTGAGGATAGGAACAAGATGACCCAGCGCTTTGGTCCAGTGGGCCTGCGCCATATTTACTGCCATCATCACCACATTCCCTGTTTGCGCGTTCGCAAAGACACCGTGCGCTATGTATGCGTATGCATCCAGGAAACCGCCGACCATTGTGAACAGAAAAGCGCCGCAGCGCTCCTGCCAACTTACCTGAGGCCGGACCGTTGTCATCATGAGCTACGCTCTGCGCCCAAGCGCGCTTTGTAGAGCAAACGCAGTTGCATCAAGGTGTCCTGGGGTTCACGATTCTGGGTACGACTGCGAGATCTGGAAGGTCAGTTGCCAGCCTTGATCGCCCGAGCAGACGCAACCGCACTTGCCTTCTAACCTAATCCAACGATCAGGAGAAATTCTATGGAGTCCAATGCAACCGCGATCGACTCAGCAGTGTACCGTGACGTTTTCAGCACTTCTGCCATGCGCAAGGTTTGGTCAGACGACACACGCATTCAACGCTACCTGGATGCCGAAAAAGCACTCTCGATCACGCAGGGCCAACTGAAGATTATCCCCCAAGAGGCCGCCGACGAGATTGCGAGCCACTGTGATGTCTCGCAGTACGACTTTAGGGAGATGAAGGCCGCCATGGAACACATCGGCTACCCCGTGTTGCCAGTGGTGCAGCAACTCACCGCGCTATGTAAGAACGGATTGGGTCAATGGTGCCATTGGGGCGCGACCACGCAGGACATTACTGATACCGCGACCGTGCTGCAGATTCGCGAGGGACTTGTGCTGGTGGAACAGGATCTGAACGCCATCGTTCAGTCCTTGACGGACCTGGCAAAGAAACATCGCGGTACGCCCATGATCGGCCGCAGCAATATTCAGCAGGCTGTTCCCATAACCTTCGGATACAAGGTCGCGGTTTGGCTGGCCGGGTTGCAACGGCAGGTCGAGCGGCTGACGCAGATGAAGCCTCGCGTGTTGATGGGAGAGTTCGGCGGCGCCGTGGGTACGCTCGCCTCGCTTGGCGGGCAGGGACTCGCGGTGCAGCAGGGCATGATGCAGCAGCTTGGACTCGCCCAGCCGCCTATCGCGTGGCATACGATCCGAGACACCATTGCGGAAGTAGGCTGCTTCCTTGGCAATCTTTGCGGTTCCCTGGACAAGATCGCCACGGATGTGAAGATCATGATGGCCACAGAGTTTGCCGAAGTGCAGGAACCGGATGGCGGCGGCGGACGCGGCGCCTCCAGCACTATGCCGCAAAAGCGCAACCCGATCTCCTGCGCGTACATCACGGCGTGCAGCAGTATAGTGCGGCAGCAAGCCGCGGCTCTGCTGAATGCCATGAACGCCGACTTTGAACGCGCCACCGGCCCGTGGGAGATCGAGTGGCTCGCTCTGCCGGAGATTTTTTGTTACGCCGCGGGCGCTCTGGCACAGGCTAAGTACATGCTTGGCGGCTTGATCGTTCATCCTGACGCGATGATGAAGAACCTAAAGCTCACGGGCGGCCTCGTCAACACGGAGGCGGTGATGATGGCACTCGCGCCCAATATGGGGCGTGAGAAGGCGCATGACCGGCTTTCTACGATCTGCATCGCCGTAGCGCAGGGCAAGGGCAAGCTCATCGACCTGCTATCGCAAGATGCAGAGATCAGCAAAGTCTTTGACCGGCCCGCTCTGGAGAAACTTCTCGATCCGACGAACTACCTTGGCAACTCCGGCGTGATGGTGGACAAGGTTGTTGGCACAAAACAATAGGCGTCTTCGGGACGTACGGTCCACAGAACCGCAAAGCAGATCGCCAGAAAGGCAATCATGATGGCTGACACTTCGCAAGCGCCCATTCTCGACATCCTTCGCCGCCGCCCTCGTCCAACTCCCGCACCCGAACTAGTCGTGATGATCTCTGGTGGATTCCGGTCTAGTTATCAGGCGCTTGCCCCGGCCTTTGAGCAGGCTGCCGGAGTTCTTTTGACCATGGATCCTGGTCCCTCCGAGGGCAAGACGCACGATGCAATTCCGGCGCGCTTGGCTAGGGGCGAGCCATGCGACGTGCTCATCATGGCTGGGGCGGCACTGGAACAACTGGAGAAAGAGGGAAAGATCGCTCCGGGCTCGATCGTCAATCTTGCCCTCTCGCCCGTGGGCTGTGCTGTGCGTGAAGGTGCGCCTGTGCCCGACATCGGCACGGTCGACAAGTTCAAACAGGTGCTGTTGGATGCCAAATCGGTCGCTTACTCCGACAGCGCCAGCGGAGATTATCTGCAAACCGCTCTCTTCAAGAAGCTCGGCGTCGAAAAAGAAATGAGCAGCAAGGCGAAGCAGATTCCTGCAACGCCGGTCGGCGAGATCGTCGCCAAGGGACAGGCAGAACTCGGGTTTCAGGAGGTGGCGGAACTCCTGCCCGTCCAGGGAATTGCCTTTGTTGGCAGGCTACCCTCTGAAATCCAACATTTGACCATGTTCGCGGGTGCCGTCGCCAAGCGCGCAAATAACCCCGAAATAGCGAAAGATCTGCTGACCTATGTTTCCTCTTCCGATGTTTTGGAGACGCTAATCGAGAAGGGCTTGGATCCGCCGAAATAGCGGCATGGACGACTTCGCTCCACGCCTGCGATCAGCAGGACCGCAAGGCCGGAAGAGATTGCCAGCATTGTCGCTTTCCTGGCCAGCGATGACGCTCGCTTAATCGACGGAGCTATTCTTCGCTCGGTGGCGGGCTAAGCGCATCGAATGGCTAGCCGAACTTACTGAAGCCGTTAGCTTGGCAGATCTGACAGCTTCATCATGGCCGGGCAGGACGCACAATGATCGACGGTAAGGTCGTCGTTATCACAGGCGCGAGCAGCGGAATCGGCGAGACCACGGCACTTCACCTTGCACAATGCGGAGCGAAGGTTGTGCTGGGCGCGCACATCCGATAGCCTCTGCCTAGAGATACGACGGCGGCTACGGGGTGTCGGAGACGCGATCCAGGAGCGATCTCTCCTTCAGAGCTTCGTCAAGCCGATCACATCGCCGGCTTCCTCGTTCAATCGATCTCCCGCCACACTGATCTTCACCCAAAGCGGAGCTAGCTCCTTGATCAGTGCTTGAGCCTTTTTCGTGAGGCGTATGTTTCTGACCCGGGCGTCTTGAGAAGAACTCGTCGAGCTAATCAGCCCTGCTTTCTTCATAGACTGGCAGGTCTGGATCACCGATACATGTGTGATGCCCAAGAGCGTCGCGAGATTTCCGACTGACAGGGGACCGTTTAATTCGAGCTGTCGAAGTACTCCGAACCACCGTTGCTCGAAGGTAACGCCGTGTAGAGCATAGAGCTTCCCGCAATCGCGATCGATTTGATCGGATAGACGTCGAAGCCTCGCACCGAGCGCAGTACACCGAGCCTCTCTGCTGTAATCCGGCACTCGAACCAACTCCGAAAGTCTTCCCCGAACAACAACAGTTTCTTCGATGCGTGTACCGGTGTTCAGGTAGTACAAAGGTTTCTTGGAAGTGCGCTCGGGTGTTTGCCCTCGGACCTACTCCTCTCAGAATCGGTGCTGATTCTTTCAAAACGAAACATCCCAAGATTGGGTGAGGCCACAATGTTAGTGGCTAGACGAGTCCACTGCGCAGAATGCTCTCGGCGCAGGTGAGCACAGCGTCTCGGGCCGGTCGCGGCCGCCAATCCAGAACATTGGCAGCTTTGGCAACATTGTACTCACGGCGCTTTCCGAGCAGGGGTAACATGAAGCGGGCTTCATACTGAAAAAGAGCCGCCAGACGAACGATAAGGTCCGGCAGCTTGCGAGTAGGGACCTTCGCCGCTGCGGCTCCGAGCCGTTCGCGCAGGAGACTGGCGATCTCCTCCACCCAGAGGAAGTCACCGACACCGAGGAAGCGCTGGTTAGCCGCTTCCGGTGCCAGCATGGCCCTGAGGTGAAGGTCCACCAACTCCCGGGTGTCCGTGATCGCAAAGCCGATGTGCGGAATGGCCGGAAACCTCCCGGTCAGCAGCCGGAAGATCAACTCCAGCGAGCCCGAGATATGGTCCTTCATGACGGGGCCAAGAATCATGCCGGGCAGCACCGTCGTTAGAGTCATGCCGGAGCGGTCTCGCTCGATGAACTCCCACGCCGCCCTTTCCGCAAGCGTCTTGGAGCGAGGGTATTCGGGCAGGCCCTTCTGCTGTACGTCGGTCCACGTGGATTCGTCGCTGCGTGGCTGCAGCTCGCCAGGCACAGTTGCCGATTGAGCCGCCACGGTGGACGACGTGTACACAACCCGCTGCACACCGGCACGCGCCGCGGCGTTGAGAACGCGAAGCGTGCCCTCGCGCGCGGGGCGAACCAGATCCGGCTTCATCTCGCCCTGCCCCATCGGCGAAGCAACATGCAGAACGTAGTCAGCGCCGGCAGTCGCAGCGTCCCAGCCCTCATCGCTCAGCATGTCCGCCGCGTAGAAGCTCAGCAGATCGGCCGAGTCGACCTCCCTCGTCAAAGCCGCACGCACCTGTTTTTCACGACTCAGGTCGCGCAATGTGGTGCGCACACGGTAGCCGCGCTGGAGCAGTCCTACAATGACCCACCCGGCCAGGTATCCGGAACCGCCTGTCACCAGGACCGTCTTCCCGCTTGTGTCTGAGCTCATCCTGTCCTCCACATCCACGTCTTTCATCGGTATCTTTCAGATACCGGGATACTATGAGTAATCTGACGCTTGCTGCAAGGAGGCACCTTGAAGAAACCAAGTCACCTCAGCGTTCCCAGAGACCGCGGATGCGTGACCAGCTTCGACGATCTGCCACCGGCTGTCTGCCAGTCCGTCGGCGATGTGCTCGCCAGGGTCGGCGATAAGTGGTCCATCCTGGTGATCGCGATGCTGTCTCGCGGAACCATGCGATTCACGCAACTCAAGCGTAGCCTGGGGACCATTTCGCAGAAAGTGCTTACCAGCACGCTGCGCGGGCTGGAGCGCGACGGATATGTGTCACGCACGGTAACGCCAAGCATTCCACCCCGGGTCGACTACGAACTCACCCCACTCGGCCACGATGTGCTGATTCCCGTGAAGGCGCTGGCGTTGTGGGCCCTGTCGCAAAGGGATCGTGTGGAAAAGGCGAGGAGTGCTTTTGACCTCGCCGCACACAATGACTAGCTCGGATTCAGCTGATTTCGGCAACAAACGCGACTGCTGGGATTGCTAGACGACTAGGTCGAACCTGCTCGAATGCGACAGAAATCTAAGAAACGACAGATTGCAACTACGCGTTGTAGCGGCGCCTCTGAAAGAGGACACGGTCAACGTTCGCGCTAGATAAGGCAATCCATATGGTTCGCGTGCATAAGCCGGTGGTATGACGTCCGTTGAGGCTTGGAGAAAAGTTGGTTCATGCTAAAGCTTTTGCCATGCAAGAACTAACTCAAGCGCGATGGTGTGTGCCTATCATCGCCTTCGCTGGTTTGAGGAAACGACATACCGGGTGCAAGGAGTTTCGCACGTGGAAATGTCAGGCGGGTCTTTGAACGGGTGCAGCAGTGATTCGCCCATTATGTTCCAAGGGTGCTCGCTGGTACCATTTGGTCTTCGTAGTGGTCTAGCTGTTGTTTCTTATACGAATTCGCACAGTAGTGCCAGCGGAGACGCAACATGAATGTTGCCGAGGTTCTTGTCGAGACGCTGGCAGAGGCCGGTGTGCGACGTGTGTATGGACTGCCCGGCGATTCCGCGAACGCCATCACGGACTCGCTCGCGCGTCACCCGGCGATGCGCTGGGTGCATGTGCGTCACGAAGAAGCGGCCTCCTTTGCCGCGGCTGCGGATGCTCATCTTACCGGTGGGTTGGCCGTCGTACTGGGTAGCTGTGGCCCGGGTAACCTCCATTTCATCAACGGTCTGTATGACTGCCAGCGTTCGCGCGTCCCCGTACTTGCTATTGCCACGCAGATTCCCAGCACAGAGATCGGCACGCAATACTTCCAGGAGACCCATCCGCAGCAAATCTTCAGCAGTGCAGCGTATACATCGGGACCGTTTCCGAGCCGGCCCATATGCCTCGCATTCTCGCCATCGCGATGCGATCCGCCATCGCCGAACGCGGCGTCGCGGTCGTGGTGATACCGGCGACGTTGCTCTGAAAAAGGCCACATCCGAGGCGATCAGCCTCGGCTTCCTCCGAAATGACTCAGCGATTCTGCCCTCCGCACAGCAACTAGCGTCAGCGGCCAAAGTATTGGACCAGGCAAAGCGTGTCACCATTTTGGCGGGTGCAGGCTGCCGGGGCGCGCACCCGGAACTGGTGTCGCTCGCAGGCTGACTGCAAGCGCCTATCGTTCACGCCTTTCGTGGCAAAGAATGGGTGGAGGTTAACAATCCGTACGATATCGGAATGACAGGCCTGCTCGGCTTTACCTCCGGATACCGGGCTATGGAGAACTGCGATGTGTTGCTCGCTGTGGGAACCGACTTCCCGTACCCGCAGTTCTTTCCAGAGAAGGCGAAAAAGATCCAAATCGATGATCGGGGTTCGCAGATCGGCAGGCGCTGTCCCGTAGATGTCGGGCTGATCGGCACGGCGAAGGAAATAATGGCCCGCGCTCGCTTCTCTGCTGAACAAAAAGAAAGATAGCTCACACCTGAAGGACTCATTAGGCCACTACAAGAATGCACGGAAGGATCTCGACAAATTTGCCGTGGGCCGGCCCGGGACATCGCCTCTGCATCCGGAATGTGTCACGCAAACGCTCAATGACCTTGCCAGCGGAGACGCCGTCTTCACCGTTGATGCGGTGCTCCCTGCATCTGGGCGGCACGCTATCTGCGCTTCAACGGCAAGCGGTGGGGAGTATCAACATGGCAACTCCATTCTGTACGCGCGGTTCGGTAGTCGGCTTGCCGCTTCATCGTCGATCCGTTCTTCTTGGCATGTGCGCAACCGCCATACCAGGTGTAGCGCGGAGCACACCCTCTTCTACCCTGGCTTCACGCACGTTCAGCACACCTCGACACACAACGCACTACATCGAGTGCGGTCCTGCTGGCGGACCGCTGATGATTTTCCTCCACGGCTGGCCGGAGATCGGTCTGGTATGGCGCGCCCAAGTCGAATCGTTTGCCGCAGAAGGCTGGCACTGCGTCGCGCCTGATTTGCGTGGGTTTGGTAGCTCTTCCGCGCCTGCCGCTAGCGACACTTACGCCAACGAACAGGTCGTCGCAGACATGGCCGAACTTCATGAACATCTCGGCGGCAAGCCTGCAATCTGGGTGGGTCACGACTGGGGCAGTTGCACCGTCGGAGCGTTGGTCGCGCACGAGCCCAAGCGCAGCCGTGGGGCGGTGCTAATTTCCGTCCCGTATTTTCCCGATGCAAATGCCCTGCCGACCCTGGTTCCGCTTGTGGACCGAAAGATCTATCCAGCCGATCAATATCCAGATGGCCAATGGGACTACTACCGCTATTACACGACCCATTTCAGCAACGCGGTCGCCGATCTCGATGCAGACATACCGGCATCGCTGGCATCGGTCTTCAAGCCGGGCGACCCAACCAGTTTCGGCAAGGTTTTGCCGAGCGCGTCGGTCACGCGCAACGGAGGACGATTCGGGGCCGCGCACCATGCGCCACCGACCCAACCTGACCCGGCCCTCTGGCCGCCGGCCGACTTCGACGTGCTGGTGAAAAGCTTTGCGGCGCACGGATTTCGATCCGCCTGTGCGTGGTACCTGAACGACGGTGCCAACGTTGACTACGCACGGAAGGCGCCCAACAACGGCCGTCTGTCCCAGCCAGTGCTGTTCATCAATGGCGAACTCGATCAGATAAACAGCATTAACGGAAATCAAATGGGTGACCCGATGCGTGCGGCCTGCTCAGACCTAACCGTTACTAACCTGCGCGGCGCGCATTGGTTGCCACTAGAGTGCAAGGTAGAACTCACCAACGCGATACGAACCTGGCTGCAAACAAAACAGCTATAGGGCTTGTCACGCAAAAACCGAGAAGTCGTGGGCTATGAGAATTCTTGAGCAAACCTCGAGCAGTCAGATCAGAGCCATGCACCAATGCCGAATCTGCGGACACCTATCGAAGCGAGAGGACATGTCTGAGATCGCCATCTATTCGGGTGTTGTGGAATGCTCCAAATGTGGACACGCCGACTGTCTCAACGTCACGATCGAAGACGTTGCAAAAAGCGCCACCGGTGAAACTCTGATGTCCTAAGTCTCAGCCAGCAAGAGGAAATCCGTCTTGCGCTGACACCCTTGAGAGTCGCTTCTTAAAGGTGCGAAGAAACTCAGAGAGAAGCCTCGATTCCTCTTCCAACCGAACAGACAGGTATGTGTGCAGTTGCAAACGGTCGTCTTTGAGCGGTCGAAGCGTGATCAGACCATCCGAGATCCGCCACGCACCGGTTTTCGTCAGCAAGGCTAGACAGCCAGTGTGCAGAATCAACTCAGCTGCTTCCTCCGCCCGCTGTATGTGGTGCACCTCAGATG
>CALMVL010000014.1 GCA_937873265.1 uncultured Granulicella sp. | reverse complement strand
GAATCCCTCACTCTCCGCCACACTCTTTAGAAGCCTCAGTATAGAGCGTTCCGCCGAGTCTACGTTTTTCGATGTGTCGGAACTGCAGCCGAAGACATCGATCCATCCTTGAAAGCGAATTCGAACGCTTCGTTCTCTGTCTCAGAGATCGTCGTTATTCCAAGCAGACGGTGACGTCTTACCGAGCCTGCCTAGGTGTCCTCATGAGGGCTGCACGCGACCACGGATGGGCGATCCCCCGAAGGTGATGCCGCGCGCCTGGGCGCCCGTGTTCGCTTTGACATCTAATAAGGAGGTTTGGAAGGCTAAGGCGCCCAAGACTTCCAAGATATCGCCTGAACTTTGATTGCAGTACGTCGGGTGCGCCCGCGAAGGGCATCCGGCGCATCCAACGTCGTCAGCTATGCAAACCACTGGCAGCATCCCTACGAAGCGCTTCGGCAAAACGGAGGTCCTGCTCTCCGCACTGGGGCTGGGCGGCCATCATCTTGGATCGGCGAAGGACGAGAAGACTGCAGTTGAAATGGTGCATCGCGCGATCGCTGGGGGCGTCACCTTTTTCGATAATTGCTGGGAGTACAACCGCGGCAAGTCTGAGAACTGGATGGGAAAGGGCCTCAAGGGACATCGGGACAAGGTGTTCTTAATGACAAAGGTCTGTACCCATGGTCGGGATGCAGGGCTGGCAGTGCAAATGCTCGAAGAGAGTCTCCGTCGCCTCCAGACAGATCATCTGGACCTTTGGCAGATTCATGCATGCACGTACAACAACGATCCAGAACTGTTTATTCGGCCAAATGGGGCAGCCGAGGCACTGCTGAGGGCAAAGAAGCAAGGCAAGGTCCGCTTCGTGGGATTTACCGGTCACAAGGATCCGGAGTTTCACCTCAAAATGATTGAAACCGGGTTCCCGTTTGACGCCGTCCAGATGCCAATTAACCCGTTCGACGCGAACTTCCGAAGTTTCGAAAAAGAAGTCCTTCCGGTCTTGATCCAAAAGGGAATGGCTTGTTTGGCGATGAAGCCGGTGGGCGGACATGGCGATCCAGTACAGAAGGGGATCTTTACCGTCGCCGAACTGCTCCGTTATTCCATGTCACTCGCCGGAGTGGCAACGACCATTTCGGGTATGGAAAAAATGGAGTACCTGGAAGAGAACCTGAAGATCGCGCAGAGTTTCACGCCCTTGACGGAGACAGAGATGCAAGCGTTGCGAGATCGGGCAAAGCAATACGCCGGGGACGGGCAGTTTGAGCTGTATAAGACGTCGATCCGGTTCGACAATCCAGAGACGCGGTATGCTCACGACTTTCCGCAAGATATGCAGTCGATCGAAATGCGCCAGATTGCGAAAGACGCTGACAACACCGGAAAACCATTTCCGGAGGTGAAGGACCCAGCGAAATCGCCATGGCCGCAGACGATGGACTTCTAAGCAGAAATCCATCCGCTCACACGAAGCTGACGTGGTGACGATGTCCAGAGGAGAAACGATGTCGGATGAGATGAAGAGTGAAATGGCCGCTGAAGTAACCCGGCGGCAATTTCTTCACGGTGCTGCGCTGGCTGGAGCGGTGACAGTGATCCCCGGGGGGATGCATGCTGCGGAAGCACAGACCGGAAAGCCACTGTTTGACGAACATGGCGACGCAGCAGTGGATGCGACGCTCGAGAGGAATCCTGTGATTCCCGAATATTCCGGCGAGTACGCTGGAACTGTCGCGACGTTTGAATGCCCGAAGCGGGCGATGGGGAGTACGGGGCTGCAGGTATCGATCCTCGGAATGGGTGGCTATCACCTTGGTACGGCAGAAACACAGGACGAAGTCAATGACATGGTCGCGAAAGCGATGGACCATGGGATTAATTTTTTCGACAACGCGTGGGAATACCATAAGGGCCTGAGTGAAGAGCGCGTGGGCAACGCTCTTAAAGGCAAGCGCGACCGGGCCATCGTGATGACCAAGGTATGCACGCACGGGCGTAAAAAGGATGTCGCCATGAAGATGCTCGAGAACTCGCTCACGCGATTGCAGACGGATCATCTCGACGTGTGGCAGGTGCATGAGGTGATCTACTACAACGATCCGGAAAAAGCGTACGAGGTAGATGGTGTTCTCGAAGCGCTCAGCATGGCGAAGCAACAAGGTAAGGTACGATTCGTGGGCTTCACCGGTCACAAAAACCCTTCGATTCATCTGGATATGCTCAACAGAGGGTTCAAGTTTGATACCGTCCAGATGCCAATCAATGCTTTTGATCCGAGCTGGCGCTCTTTTGAGAAAGAGGTGCTACCTGTCGCGAAAGCGAAAGGAATGGCTGTTCTCTCAATGAAGAGCATGGGTGGTTCCGGCGAGTCCATCACGCATGGCGCGCTGACCCCAACTGAGGCCCTAAGCTATGCGATGAGCGTTCCTGGTGTATCTACGACGATCTCGGGGATGGAATCCATGGCCGTGCTCAACCAGAATCTCGCGATCCTGAGCCAGTTCAAACCGCTCAGTGACCAGCAGATGAACGAACTTCGAGAGCATGGGCGAAGGTTCAACGACGGCCGGTATGAACTGTTCAAGAGCACGGTAAAGTATGACGGAGCAGTCGGGCGGGAGCAGCACAACTATCCCACGGCCGAAGAACTTCCCGCATAGAGGGCCGGTATCTCTCGCACTCAGAATAAACTTCGAATCTAGCTTACCTTTGCAATGGGGCGAGGCTGCTTTGGCTCCGAAGCCTCTTACAACTTGCTTCACTCCCCTGCTCGGATACGAAACGCCGATGCTAGCAGTTTGCCTCGCTGAGAGGCGTCTTCAATGCCTTGGCGAGCCGGGCGGGATCGTCAAACACCACGGTTCGGCGGCATTGCGTGTGTCCCCTGCGAAAGCAAACTCTTTCGGGGCCATGGAGATCGCGGCGGCCAACCTCGACAACCGTGATCGCCGCACTGGCGCGTCAAGCGCAATGCGGATCTAATCGCAACGTTCGGAAAGGCGACAGAGCGCTTCTCCGGTGAGACGCATGATGCGCCAGTCTGGGGAGATTTGGGCTCCCATCCCTTGGTAGAAGTCGATGGCCGGATTGTTCCAGTCGAGCACATTCCACTCCAGCCGGGGGCAGCCTTCAACGACGGCCACGCTGGCGACTTTACTCAGGAGCCTGCGGCCGATACCTCTGCCGCGGTACTCGGGACGCACATACACGTCTTCTAAGTGGATGCCGTGGTGTCCTTCCCAAGTGGAATAGTTGTAGCAATACAGCGCGAAACCGACGCTGACGCCCAGCCAGTCGGCGAGAAAGACATGGAACCGTGGGACCGGACCGAAGCCGTCGCGATGCAGGTCGGTAACGGTGGCGCGGACGGCTTCGGGCTCTTTCTCGAAGGCGGCGAGCTCGCGAATAAGCTCCAGGATGACCGGCACGTCTCTTGGCATCGCCAGGCGGATCTGCAGCGGGTGATCTGGGTTAACTTGGCTCATATTCGACTCCTCGATGGTATCCGAGGCATGGCCAGCGGCGGACCGAAAGCGCTGGAAAGCTAACGAGGTGTCGGCAGGGTGTCCGGGGTGTTCGAAGTCGTGGTTGGTTTCTGCGCAACCTTCGGCTGCGGCTTGTTCTGCGCGGCAAGCCACCTGTCGAAGGGGATCTGGAAGGCGAAAAGCTGTTGCTTCCCGTCCGCGCTGTGAACCTGCTTCACATAGAGCTCTGCCCCTTTAAGGGCGGGATCATCAAGCTCACGAACATCATAGAAGAGGTAGCCAGCAAGCGTGGTGTGCGGGTTGACGACGGTGCCGGAAAAACCGAAGTCGGCGTCGTCTGCCGTAATCTGCTTGTCAACGGGTTTGTCGTGGAGCGTGATGGGCGGAAGCGGCGCGGGCAGCGGGATCTTTCGGCCGGCCACTTGTTTCGTCGAAAAGAGTCGGCGTTGCAAATCTTCGGGCAGGGCGGCGGGGATCTTATCCTGATTGACCGAGATAAACTGCATGCGCGCGTCGTCGAGCGAGATGGCGTGATCGGAGTCATTCGTGACGATCACCCGAATGGGCAGGAAGCCGTGTTGGATGTAAGGCAGGCGGAAGAAGGAGCAGGCCTTTGGATCGTCACAGGGGTCGGCGGCTACGGTCACCTTCTCCGGAGCATGCGCGTCGAAGGTAGCGTACTGATTGGCTGGCTGAGGGGGCGGTGCTTCGCGCTTTTTTGCTGCAAGGCAGGGGGATACCAGCAAAGCGGGTAGGGTCAGCAGGAGAGACGCGCTTCGTGACGAGAGGACATGCATCGGCATAGACAAGAAAGAGACGCTCCGCTCCTAAGATGGTAACGGGAGGAAGGTTCGTCGGGCGGCGTTGGGTATCATCGCTGCTGCGGCTGGAAAGGAGAGCAACTCGCGTGGGAAAGCGGCCTCGAAGCCGGGCGATCGGTACGCGCGCGGCTCTGGCGACCTACAGTGCAGGCCTACTGGTGATGCTGGTCGTTGGCGCTCCGTTCTGGGCATTTCGGATGTTGATCAGCGGTCGATACCGGGCAGGTCTCCCCCAAAGGCTTGGCTTTGTTCCAGCGGCGTTGCGAGCAGCAGCGCGCGGACACGACCTGCTATGGCTTCATGCGGTCAGCGTAGGCGAGGTGCTGGCGGCGACCGAAGTGATCCGGGAACTCAGGCAAGCGAGGCCGGAAATGGTGCTTGCACTCTCAACGACAACAGCATCGGGGCAGGCGCTCGCGGGTGCGCGGTTTTCTGAACTTTCGGTCTTCTACCTGCCGCTGGACTTTGGTTATGCGGTCCGGCGTTTCCTGCGCGTTCTCAGGCCGAAGATGGTGATTCTCATGGAAAGTGAGTTGTGGCCGAGGCTGCTCTGGGAGTGTGGACGTGCATCGGTACCGGTGGTCGTGGTGAATGCCCGGATGTCTGACCGCAGCTTTCGGCGAGCAGCGCGGTTCCGGACGGTGTGGCGACCGGTGCTGGCGCTGGTAACGCGATTTTTGGCCCAGGGGGCGGAGACCGCTGACCGCCTGCAGCAGCTGGGCGTTGCTGCGGAGCGAATAGAGGTGCTGGGCAATCTCAAGTTCGATGTACGCGCCCCAAGCGAGACAGCGGTGGTCGTCATGCTGCGGCGGCGGCTGCCTGAACGGGCGCGAGTGCTGGTCTGCGGAAGTACGCTGGAAGGCGAGGAGCAGATCTTGCTTGATGCCTGGCTTGAGATCAGACTTCAGATTCCAACGGCGGTTTTGGTGCTCGCGCCGCGGCATCCACAACGATTCGCGGCCGTGGCGAGCCGGGTCCATGAGCGTGGCCTGCCGCTGCTCCGGGCAAGCGAACTGGGCGTGAACGCTCGGCCGGTCGAGGCGGGGAAGGTCGTCCTTCTGGATACGATAGGCGATCTGGCATCCATGTACTCCTTGGCAGCGGCTGCCTTTGTGGGCGGCAGTCTGGTCGACGCCGGCGGACATAATCCCCTGGAGCCGGCGCAGTTTGGGGTACCCGTTCTCATGGGGCCATCTTCTTACAATTTTCGAGAAATCGTGAATGCAATGCAGGCCGTGAACGGTATATGCAACGTCGAACGGGATCGCTTGGCTGAGGTGCTCGCGCAGGTTCTGGCCGGCGGTGAAGCGGTGCGGGCGATGGGAGAGCGTGGACGCCAGGTCTTCCGGGCACGATCGGGAGCGACCGCCCGAACGGTGCAGTCGCTGCTCGCACTGCTGCCGCGGGAGACGCGGGCGCCATGACCTTGCGGCGTACCCTTTTGCGGCCGTTCGTACCGGTCTACGCCGCCGCGCTTGCCGTTCAGGGCAGGCTGCGAGCCGCGGGACGCTTACCCGAGAGCAGGTTGCAAGAGACGGTGATCAGTGTGGGGAGTCTGTCGGCCGGTGGTGCGGGAAAGACTCCGCTGGTGCTGGCGCTCGCTAGCCTTCTCGGAAGGCGCGACTACGCGGTTCGGATTCTCACGCGCGGCTATGGCCGCCGAGGAAAGGCGACGGAGCGGGTCGATCCGGAGGGCGACCCGCTCCGTTTTGGCGATGAGCCCATGCTGCTGGCGCAGCGCTCAGGTGTGCCTGTGTTCGTCGGCGCGGATCGATTTCAGGCGGGACTGCTGGCGCGTGATCTGCCCGCCGAAGGGCTAGTTGTGCATCTGCTGGATGACGGCTTCCAGCACCGGCGGCTGGCGCGTGATCTGGATGTGGTGCTGCTGACGCGGGAGGATGCGGAGGATCTCCTTCTGCCGGCGGGCAACCTGCGCGAGCCGCTCACCAGGCTCCGCGAGGCGGACGTGATTGTCTTGCGGGAGGAGGAGCGCGATGCTCTGGCGGAGCTGGTGCAGCACATCCATCAGGGCGGCAAGGAAGTGCGGCAGCCGGAGATCTGGACCATTCGACGGAGACTCGAGTTCGGCACCAGCGACGGAGCACGCAGACCAGAACGGCCACTCGCGTTTTGCGGCATTGCACGACCTCGGAACTTCAGGGCCATGCTTGACGAGAGTGGGGTGTCGCCGGTGGATCTGGTGGCCTTCCCGGATCACCACGCGTATACAGAGCGCGATCTCCGTCGGCTGCTGGAGCGGGCAAAGGCGCTGGGAGCTGACGGCTTTGCCACCACGGAGAAGGACGCGGTAAAACTGACGCCTGCAATGCGGAGCAGGTTGGAGGCGCTAGGGGTGTTGCTGGTTCCGCAGCTGGTCGTGGATCTCGCCAACGAGAAAAACGCGGTGGAAACGGTGATCCGGCGAGTCAGTCGAATGAACCGGCGAAGGCGGCCTCCATCCTAGATCATGGGCGTGGGGCGGGGTCAGCGAGCGTTGCTTCGAGCGGCGACAGGTCGAGACTGCTGATCGTTCGTGTGGGAGCGATGGGTGATGTGCTGCATGCGCTTCCCGCGCTCGCCGCGCTTCGCAGGGCGGAGCCGGAACGCTGGATAGGATGGGCGATCGAGCCACGGTGGAGCCCGCTGCTTGCGAGCAGCGAGAATGGAGGCGAGCGACCTGGAGCCTTGAACGCACACCGGCCGTTGGTCAACCGTTGGCATAGCGTGAATGTGCCGTTGTGGAAGCGAGCCGGCCTGTCGCTTGCGACGGTCACAGACCTCCGAGCTTTGCGGCGCGAGCTTCGCGGTCAGGATTTTGGGGTATGTGTCGATCTGCAAGGATCGATTCGCTCGGCGGCCATCGGGCGAATAGCTGGGACACCGGACTTCGTGGGCAGTGCGACGCCTCGGGAGGCGCCTGCACGCCTGCTCTACGGAAACCGAGTTCGCGTCCACTCGGCACATGTCGTCGAACAGGCATGCGAGCTGCTGGGAGTTGCGGTCGGGCGATCGCTCGAGCCGACCGTTGTGGAGCTGCCACGGAGCACGGGCGCCGAGGCTTGGGCGGCAGAGAGGATCGTGTCGAACAACACCGTCCTGCTCGCTCCGACCGCCGGTTGGGGGGCGAAGGAGTGGCCCGCGAAGCGCTTTGGGGCGGTCGCTTCGGCACTCGCGCGAAGAGGACAGGAGATTCTGGTCAACGCGGCGTCGGAGACAGACAGGGCGGCCCGGGATGTCGCAGAGGCGAGCCATGGGTTGGCAAAACTGGTGGTCTGTTCCGTCGAGCAGCTCATCGCGCTCACGCGCCGATGCCGGCTGGTGATCGCCGGAGACACGGGCCCGCTGCATTTGGCGGCGGCGCTCGGCGTGCCGGTTGTCGGGCTGTACGGGCCGACTGATCCGGCGAGGACGGGGCCGTGGGGTACGCGGGCGATGGTGTTGCGAGATCGGGTCAGCGTGACCGATCATAGGCGATATGCGGCAACCGAGGCAGGGCTGTTGAGGATCACGGTCGACGAAGTTGTGAGTGCGGCGCGGGAGCTACTCCGAAGTGAGTGAGCGCACGCGTTGGCAAACAGTCGCGCGGCGCATCCGGGTACCGACAGGCTTCTGCTTCGCGGCGCTGTTCCTCTGGCTGGCGAGGCCGACCTGGCCGACGCTGGCGACAAGTGTTCTGCTCGTCCTGCCAGGCCTGTGGCTGCGCGGGTATGCCGCCGGCTATGTCAACAAAAGCGTCGAGCTGACGGTAACCGGACCGTACGCTTACACGCGCAATCCGCTGTATTTGGGGTCGATGCTGATTGCCTTCGGGTTTGCCGCGGCGGCGCGCAGCATCGTCATCTTCGCTCTTTTGGCGGCACTGTTTCTGCTCATCTACCTCCCTACGATTCGGTCAGAGGAGGAGTTCCTCCGGGGTGCATTTCCAGAATTTTCCGCCTATGCGGAACAGGTCCCAAGGCTGCTCCCTCGAGTCCGTACGGAACGCCGCGCGGCTCGCTCTGCGGGCTTCGATCGAAGCCGCTACCTCCGTCACCGCGAGTACAATGCTGGGATGGGTGCTCTGGCCATCTACGCGGCGCTGATCGCGAAGATACTCTGGCTGGGGCACAGGTAACGCCATCCACCTTTGTGAGTCTGCTCTGATCCAACTTCGATCCGCTCCTCTCTTCGCTGCTGTGTTAACGGCCACTCTGGGCAGCTTGGCGGTGTCCTCTGCGGCACAGCTTCTCGGCCCGCGGACACCGGCCGCGCCGGTCGTGATCCCGACCCTGGTGGCGCCCCCCTCGCAGTTCACATATCCGCAGCGCGAAACGCTGACTTTTACTGTGGACTGGCGCGTATTTACCGCCGGCACCGCTGTTTTCCAGCTGGAACAACAGGGCAAACACATGAATGTCTCGGCGACAGCGGACACGGTGGGCGCGGTGACGATGCTGTTTCCGGTGGTGGACAAGTTTCAGTCCGGCTTCGATACCCTGACCGGATGCTCGAGCGGCTTCTCAAAACAACTGCAGGAGGGCCGGCGAAAGATCGCCAGCGAGCTCACCTTCGACTACGCGCACGGCAAGCAAAACCAGACGCAGCGCAATCTGGTGAAAGGGACGCAGACCACGCAGCAGGCCAACGTCCCAGCGTGCGTGACTGACTCCCTTTCGGCCATCTTTTATGCGGCGAGCCAGCCGATGGTGATCGGGCAGCGCATCGGCTTTCCCCTGGCGGACTCGATGCGGACCGTGACGGTGTATATGAAGGTCGAGGGCAAGGAAGAGGTGAAGACGCCCGCCGGCACCTTCCAGACGCTCCGTGTGCAGCCAACCGCGGAGGAGGGCGTGGTGCGCAACCGCGGAACGATCCGGATCTGGTACACGGACGACGCGCGCCACCTGCCGGTGCAGATTCAGGCAAAGCTGTTCTGGGGCACAATCACCTTTCATCTCCAGTCCGTGGAGCTGCACTGATGCACATGCTGGAGTTCGGCAACGACGCGGAGAAAATGGTGACGGTGGAACGATTTCTCGATCCGGTGCAGGCGCAGATCGCGAAAGGGATGCTGGAGAGCGTGGGTATCGCGTGTTTCCTGCAGGGTGAACACGCAAACCACATGGTGCCGCTCGCCTTTCGCGTGCGCCTGCAGGTGCTGGAGAGCGACGTCTCTGAGGCGCGGGAGTTGCTGCAAAACGCCAATCAGGAAGGCAGCCAATCCGGAGAAGAGGCGTGATGGCGCCGACAACCACCAGATCCCGAGCGGTAGTCTGCCTTTCGGGCGGCATGGATAGCTGTGTGTGCACCACCCTGACGGCGCAGCGTCATGACGTGTACGCGATTCACTTCAGCTACGGACAGCGAACGGAGACGCGGGAGCTGCGCTCGGCGGAGGCAATCGCCACCGCAACCGGCGTTCGCGAATGGATGCACCTGCGCCTGGACCTGTTTCGCCGGATCGGCGGATCGGCTCTGACGGACAGCTCCATCGCGGTTCCGGCGGCGGCTGGCGAAGACACAGGCCCGGAGATGCAGCTACGCCGCGGCGCAGAGGTGCCAGTCACCTACGTTCCCTTCCGCAACGCGCACTTCCTTGCCGCTGCGGTAAGCTGGGCGGAGGTTGTGGGCGCCGAGGTGGTGGTCATCGGGGCGGTTGAACAGGACAGCTCAGGGTACCCGGACTGCCGGCCGGCTTACTATGACGCCTTCAATCGGCTGATCGAGGCAGGCACAAGGGAAGGCACCATCCGTGTGGAGACGCCGTTGATCCGGATGCGCAAGAGCGAAATTGTTCGGCTCGGCCTGACGATCGGAGCGCCGTTCGGAGCAAGCTGGTCGTGCTACTCGGGCGAAGCCGTTGCGTGCGGCCTCTGCGAGAGCTGCCAGTTGCGCCTGAGGGCCTTCCGCGACGCCGGGGCAATCGATCCCATTCCGTACGCGGCTGCTTCGTCCGGTGTTTAACGACAGAGATCGGCGAGAGATGAGAAGATGTTGACGGAATCGGGACCTGTAGCCAAGCAGGCAGGGAGATAAGAGACGATGCGACAGTTTGCAAAGAAGATAAGCGGCAGCCTGGTGGCCGGGCTCCTTGTGCTGGGTGCGGCGGCGCATCCGGCGAATCTGGCCGCCCAGGATAAAGCACCGGCGAGCATCCACGGACATGTAAACAATGCGGCCGGGCAGCCCGTGACCAAGGGCGACGTCAAGCTGACGACCGACCGAAACTCCGACGCCAAAGCTCGTAAATACCAGTACACATTTCCGATCGACGCAAATGGTGATTACAAAGGGACCGGCGTCGCCCCGGGGAACTACATTGCGTTCGTCATCGCCGACGACAAGAGCCTCGACTTCCTCGACAACCAGGACTTGAAGGCGGGCGACGATAAGACCATCAACTTCGACATGTCACGCCCCGAGTACATCGAGAAGATGACGCCGGAAGAGCGCAAGAACCTCGAGGAATTTAAGAAGAGGAACGCTGACATCGTCGCCGGGAACGCCAAGATTGCAAACCTGAACACCACTCTGGTGCAGGCGCGCGCCGATACCAAAGCCGGAAATTACGACGCGGCCATCACCTCCATGCAGCAGGCAACGCAACAGAAGCCGGACGAGGCGATCCTGTGGATCGCGCTCGGCGACGCGCAGCTCGGCAAGGCGGATGCAGCAGCCAAAGCGGCCAAATCCGCCGGCAAGGCAAATGACCCGAGTGTGCAGTCGGCGTACTCCGACGCGGCCGCCTCCTACAAGAAGGCTGTCGATGCGAATGCGACCGCGAAGAAGCCGAACCCGGAGACAGCGGCAGCGGCGTACAACCAGCTCGGAGGTGCGTACGGCAAGCAGGGTGACGTCAAGGACTCATCCGATGCATATGAGCAGGCCGCCAAAACGCAGCCCGCGCAAGCCGGGATGTACTACTTCAACGAGGCAGCAACCTTCTACAACGCGGGTAAGGGGGATGATGCCGCCGCCGCCGCCGACAAGGCCATTGCTGCCGATCCGAAGCGGGCGATGGCCTATTACATCAAGGGCCAAGCCCTCATCCCGAAGGCGACGGTCGACCCAAAGACCCAGAAGATCGTCGCTCCTCCAGGGTGCGTTGAGGCCTACCAGCAGTATCTGGAGCTCGACCCAAATGGAGCGCATGCCGAAGAGGTCAAGCAGGTGCTCACGGGTATCGGGGCACAGGTGAAGTCCACTTACAAAGCCGGACGCAAGTAGACAGTTGGTTCGGAAAAGCATGGCCTCGGAACTTCCGTTCCGGGGCCTCTCTTCTCTGCGGAAGCCTGCAGAACAAGCGAGGAGCGCCGGAGTGGTCTTAAGCTTTACGGAGGCGCTCGAGACGGTCAGGCAGCGAGCCATCGCCACTGGCCTGCGCGTCGGCGCCGGAAGCACCCGGACCGAACAGGTTCAGCTGCTCGCAGCACAGGGCCGCGTACTTGCCGAGGACGTTGGCGCGTCGCACGATCAACCGCCGTTCGACCGAGCGACGCGTGATGGTTTCGCCGTTCAGGCCCACGCTCTGGTTGCGAAGAAAGAGACCGGTCTCGAGATCATTGGCGAGGTGCGTGCCGGCGAGCAGTGGCGCGGTCCAGATCTCCTGCCGGGACAAGCCATCGCGATCATGACAGGCGCTCCTCTTCCCCTGGGTTCGGATGCTGTTGTCATGCTCGAGCATGTGCAGACCGCCGGGCATCGCGTCAGGCCAGTGGGCGACAGGACCCTCCGGTCCGGCGAGAACGTGGTTCCGCGTGGAGCCGAGGCGAAGGCGGGCGATCCGGTTCTGCGATCAGGCACACCCATCGGGACGGCGGAGGTTGCTCTGCTCGCGGCCTGCGGCCGCTCAACCGTGCAGGTCTATAACCGGCCTATGGTGGCGATCGTAGCCACAGGCGACGAACTCGTCGAGCTCAGCGCAACCCCCGAAGCCTGGCAGATCCGCAACTCCAACAGCTACGGCCTGGCGGCGATGGTGCACGCAGTCGGTGGGCATCCTGGGCGGCTCGCCATTGCGCACGACCTGCGGGACGAGATCCGGGAGCGCATCGCCCAGGGCAGGATGTGGGATCTGCTGCTGCTCTCGGGCGGCGTTTCGATGGGCAAGTACGACCTGGTCGAAGAGGTCCTCGCTGAGTTCGCCGCGGAGTTCTTCTTCACCGGCGTTCGCATGCAGCCCGGCAGGCCCATCGTCTTCGGCCGGCTGCCCCCAACCAGCCCCGATCCAGGTGGCGGCGTACAACCCGAATGCCTCTTCTTCGGCCTCCCGGGTAACCCCGTATCCACCGAGGTCACCTTCCACTGCTTCGTGGAGCCGCTCCTCCGCGTGCTCCGCGGAGAGATGTGGACCGGGCCGAAGTTTGTTCAGGCGACCCTCGCCGAAGACGTTCCGGGCAAGCATGATCTCACCCGCGTCTTACCCGCACATCTGGTGCCGGGGTTCGCCCGGACCGAGGTGCGTGTCGTCCGATGGCAAGGTTCTGGGGACTTGGCGGCCAACGCCCAAGCAAACTGCTATGCAGTTCTCCCCGAGGGACGGGACGCCTTCACAGCGGGCGAGATCGTCACCGTGCTCCTGCGGTAGGCTGGAAACATGATCGACGCGGCACAGAGACATAGGCGAAAGCTGCTCGGCTGGACCCTACTCGCGACGGCGCTGCTGATGCTGGTCCTGCTTGCATTCGGACGCGTCGTCCTGGATCGAATGCTGCTGGGCACGGTGAGCGACCCATACTCGCTCGTTTTGGCTCTGGCGCTCATCTTTCTCGCGCTTGCAGGCACAGGAGCGTATCTGCTGCGCACGGTTCGGGGTCGATGAGCGCCGCTGACCCCCGGCTATCCCACTACGACGCCGACGGTCGCGCCTCCATGGTCGACGTCGGCGGAAAACCAGAGACGCGGCGTGAGGCGGTGGCCATGGCGTTCGTGGAGCTCTCCTCAGCCGTTCTCGCCGCCCTGCCCGACAACCCAAAGGGCGATCCACTCGAGGTGGCGCGCATCGCCGGCATCTTGGCGGCCAAGCGCACCCCAGAACTCATTCCCATGTGTCACTCGTTGCCGCTCAGCTTCGTTGACGTTCGGATGCAACTCACCCCGAGCGGCATTCGCATCGAGGCGACCGCGGCCACCGTCGCCGGCACCGGCGTCGAGATGGAAGCGATGACCGCGGCATCTGTCGCCGCGCTCACCATCTATGACATGACCAAGGCGCTCGACAAAGGCATTCGCATCCGGGAGATCGTGCTTCTGCGTAAATCCGGAGGCAAAAGCGGCGAGTACCAGCGGCCGTCTGGTACGCCCGTCAGTCCGGGTTAGAGCGCCGTCGCCAACGTCACCGCAAACCACCCCGCGCGATCCAGCCACGTGCGAGCGGACGCAAACCCCGCGTCTCCAACGAGCGCCGCGATCGACGCGTGCGTAAATTTGTAACTGCTCTCGGTGTGAATGGTCTCCTCCTTGCCGAAGTACAGCGTCAGCGCGGGCCCGGCGGAGTTGGCCGGCACGCGCACGGTCTGTTCCCCCAGCGAGACCAGATGCATCTCAACGCGCGACTCGGCGGCATTCCACAGTGCGCGATGGGCGAAGCAGGCAGGATCGAAATCCGATCCGAGATCCCGGTTCAATCGCGTCAGGATGTTGCGATTGAACGCGGCCGTCACGCCGGCGGCGTCGTCGTACGCCGCCACGAGCTCCTCGACAGACTTTCCCGATTCCGGCGCCAGGTCCGTCCCCAGAAGCAGGCTGTCATCCGGCGACAGCTCGCGCCGAAGGCTCTGCAGGATCTCCCTTCCCTGCTGCGGCGAGAAGTTGCCGATGCTCGACCCGATGTATAGCGCCAACGTGCGCGTACCCGGGGAGCGAGGTAATCGGAGCGGCTCCGTGATGTAGTTCGCCACGCGCGGATCGACAGAAACCCCCGGCAGATCCCGCTCGATCGTCTCTCGCGCCTCGTCGAGCGCACTCCGGCTCACATCGATCGGCTGGTACAACACACGATCCTGCAGCTCCAGAGCCGCCCGAAGCAGCAGCCCGGTCTTCGTCGCAGTGCCGGCTCCCAGCTCGACAACGGCGAGCGGCACACCAGCCGCGGCCGTAGCAATGATCTCCTTGCCATGGGTCGCGAAGATGCTGCGCTCGGCGCGGGTTAGATAGTACTCAGGCAGGGAGGTAATGGCCTCAAACAAGCTCGACCCCGCCTCGTCATAGAACAGCCACGGCGAGAGGGTACGCGGTTGGGCGAGCATTCCCGACCGCAGCTCCGCAGCAACAGCGTCGACGACCGGCGACTCTCTTCCCTGCTCGGCTTCGGAGAATTTCGTGGGAGTCTCGGAGACAGTCACGCTTTCTTTCGCGCCCCTATCTGCCCGTTCCGGGCACCATCTCTCGCCAGTCGAAGTCCACAGAACTGCCAGCGCATCGAGGGCGGAAAAAAGTTACGGTAGGTCGGTCGTATGTGCGTCGCAGGCGTCACACAGGAGCCGCCGCGAAGAATGATCTGCGAGCTCATGAACTTGCCGTTGTATTCGCCCAGCGCTCCAGGCAGCGGTTGGTATCCGGGGTAGCCCGTGTACGGACTCGACGTCCACTCCCACACATCGCCAAACATCTGCTGCAGGCCGGGCAGCGGACTCGCCGGCACGGGATGGAGTGCTCCAGCCTCCAGCAGGTTGGCGGCCGCGGCGCGAAGCACCGTCGGCTTCTCGTCTCCGCGCAGCGAGAGTGTCGTTAGCAGTTCCGCCGTCTCTCCGTTGTCTCTCGGCACCAACGTCAAACTCTCCGTCGCCGTTTCCCATTCGAACTCAGTCGGCAGCCGACATCCCGACCAGCGTGCAAAGGCGTCCGCCTCGAAGAAGCTGAGATGGCACACCGGCGTCTCCGACAAAGCCTCCAGCGGCTGGAAACCCTGCATCGTGAAGACACTCCAGCCGGAGCGCGTCTGTGGGTCGCGCCGCCAGTAGAGCGGGCTGTCCCAGCCGCTTGCGTGAACCGTGGTCCACCCTTCCGAAAGCCACAGCTGCGGCTTGCGATACCCATCGTCCTCGACAAACGCGAGGTATTCGGCACAGGTCACCAGCCGGCTGGCCAGCTCAAATGGAGCGACATACACCGCGTGCCGTGGCGTCTCGTTATCGAAGGCAAATACATCCACCGCTTCGGAGTCCGGCGTAACGCCCACCTCGGCCAACCCCGGCGCAAATGGGACCCACGCAACGGGTGGCGCTGTTGCGGCGGAGCGATGCTGCATCTGGCTCCGGTCGGCATACGCCGGGTGGAGCGGATTGGTAAACATCGCGTGCTTGATGTCAGTCGCGGCCAGTTCCAGGTGCTGCTGCTCGTGCTCGAGCCCCAGCACGATCCGGCGAACGGCCTCGTCCGAGACTGCATGGTGCAACAGGCCCGCAACCGCCGCGTCAACGTGCTCCCGGTATCGCAGGATCTCTTCGAGCGGCGGACGGGAGAACGATGCGCGCAGCTTCTTCTCCGGCATGTCACCCAAAGCGTTGTAGTAGCTGTTGAATAACCAGTGGAACTCCGGATGGAAGGAGCGGTAGTCCGCTGCAAACTCCCGCAGGACAAAGGTCTCGAAAAACCAGGACGTGTGTGCAAGGTGCCACTTGAGCGGACTCGCCTCGGCGCACGATTGCACCATCATGTCCTCAGCCGAAAGCGGCTCGCAAAAATCCAACGTAGCTCGCCGGATCCGGCGGAAACGCAGGAGTACCCCGGCCGCGGTTCCTGCGCCGGGCTGAAGCGGAAGCGCCGTCTCTTGCGTCGATACCATTCTCTGTTTCTCCCATCAGCCGCAGCCACTTGGATGCGGCATCGGCTGCGCGGTAGCATCAAATTGCGAGCGCTCGAATAGTGTGCCATGGTCGATCGCCGGAGCACATCTCTCCCAAACGGAATCCCAGCGCGGGGCACGCAAGCTTGCCTCATTCGAGCGCCACGAAAACAACTGTCAGACCGGCGTCTTTCGCCATGGCGAATCGTCTCTCTAGAGAAGAGACGGGAACGAGGAAGAACGATGAACCGAAGAGGTCTCTCCGCCGCCGCCGCGATCTGTGTGATGTTGGTCGTCGGTCTGTCTTGTTCGGGGACAACGTGGGCGCAAGACCCCGGGCAGGCCTCCGAGCAGGGCCAACTCGGCAGCGGATCAGGCCGAGGTGGCGGAGACCGCGGCGGCATTCCGGGCGGACAGATGGTCCGCGGCGTCCTCACCGCCGTCGCTGCCGATCACCTTACGATGAAGCAGGAAGACGGTCAGATCTACCAGGTTGTCACCACACCGAACACCCGCATCATGAAGCAGCGACAGGCGGCGAAGCTGTCGGATCTGAAGGCAGGCGACGGCATCGGAGCCGCGGGCGTCCTCGATGCTTCGACCAAAACCATGCATGCCGCGATGATCTTCGTCGTGGACGCCGAGCAGATTCGCAAGGCGCAGGAAAATCTCGGCAAAACCTACATCACGGGCAAGATCACCGCGATCGATGACCTCAAGCTGACCGTCGCGCGTCCCGACGGTGTCTCGCAAGCGATCGAGGTAGACGAGGGCACCTCGTTCCGCCGAGGCGGACGGGGCGGGAACGGCGGTGGCTTGGGCATCGTTACGGGCAGTCAGGGCGAAGGAGCGGCGGAGCCCTCTGCTCAGTCGCCCCGCGGAGCGGAGGGCGCGGCCCACACTGCTGCGAGCGGTGAGAGTATCACCCTCGCTGACGTCAAGGTCGGTGACACCGTCTTCGCCACCGGCGCGCTCAAAGCAGGCGTCTTTCACCCGGTCGAGTTGCGGGTCGTTCCCCCGCGCCACCGCCGAGAAAGCGCCGCAACCGCGACACCGCCGCAGCCCTGAGGTCAGCCGAGCGGGCCTAAACTCCGAAGCAGCATCAGCCCGAAATCAGCCATGAGCCCAGCACCCGACATGAGCGCTCGCAAACAGATCACGCTCTCCCGCAAGGTGTACCTCCGTGCGCTGCCCATAGCCCTGGGTGCGTCGCTCGCCCATAGCAGCGCCCCGGCGCAGGACGCGGCAACGCCCGTTCCCGCGCCCTCGCCGGCCCAAACCGCCTCGGCCCCGGCGGTCACGGCGCAGCTCACCGGCGGACGCATACGCGGAACGATCAAAGCAGGCACCTTGCCGTTGCCCGGCGTCACCGTCACCGCAACCAACACGCTCACCGGGAAAAAGTACCAGGCGGCGACCGACATCACCGGCGTCTATGCCATGCTGATCCCGCGAAACGGCCGCTACGTCGTGCGCGCCGAGCTAACTGGATTCGCCCCGGTAACGCAGGAGGTGCTGGTCAACGCGGCCGGGGAGAATGGCGGCAAGCCCGAACAGGTTGCTGAATTTTCGCTTGAACTTGCCTCCCGAGTTGCCGCGCAGGAAGCCAGCAATGCCACCCAGGCCAGCGCTCTCACCCGGGGAGCCGGCCGGGGCGGCTTGCAGTCGCTCAGCCTGCTCGGCGAAGTCGCCGCTGGCGCCAGCCAGGGCGGCGGCAACGCGGGCGCACAGCTCCCGTCCATCGCCGGCGGCGACGCAAGCGCCAGCTCCGAGTCAGTCGCGGTCAGCGGGCAGGCCGGGCAGACTAATGGCCTAGCCAATCTCAACGAAGACGAGGTCCGCCAGCGCATCCAGGA
>CALMVL010000013.1 GCA_937873265.1 uncultured Granulicella sp. | reverse complement strand
CCTACACTTAGCACGCAAGCCGCTACAGCCCCGGTCTCAACGCTTCCCCCACTCTCCCCGACATTCAACGAGCCCGAACCAGAGCATTCCGCGCTGCTTCCGCCTCGCATCCGCCCCCAAAATGAAATCTACGGGCCGTACGTTCCACCCCCGGCTACCACGGATCGGGCAGCTGGTTTCACCCCCACCGCCGTCCCCGTCCAACTCGGCGACAGCTCCCTCCGCAACGACCCTGCCCAGCGCGAGATCACCGACGTCCTTCCCACCGCCCGCTACATGCCAAATGCGAGCAAGCAGCGGGCCGGCGGGAACCCCAGCCTTTCCGGCGAAACTGGTCTTTCCACTCACAACGCACAGTACTCCCCGCAGTCCAACTCCGGAAACCAGCCCGACGTCTACGGTCAACAGTACCCGCAGCCTGACGTCGCCCCCGGCTCTTCGTCCCGGCCCGTTCACCGCCGCACCCGTTCTACGCCCCTGCCCTCCGCCAAGCCCTCCTCAAACGACGACCAGTCTCAGCTGCCCCCTCTCCGCTACCCCGGTGTCGCGCAACCGCTGAGCGCCCAGCCCTACCCCACGATCGGCCCTCCAGCTCCCGAAGGCACGCCGCCCTCAGACGCAGAGCTTGTCGCGAAGGATTTACCTCCCCTCCGTGGCGGCTTCGATCCCCACGCAGCCGTGGTCCCCGTGCAGGCGTCGCAGCGGCAGCAGACCGAACTCGAACTCGCCACCCTTGAAGCCAGCTACAGCGCCTGGCTCGGCGGAACCGGCAGTGGCCGATACCGCAGCGGAACCCCCGGCATCGATCGCCTCACCGACATCGAAGCTCCCGTTGAAGCCTCAGCCGTCCTCGGCAGGTCCGTTCGCGCCACCATCGTTGCCCAGCCCGTCTTCCTCAACTCCGGCGTCGTCAACACCACCGCTGAAACCGCGGCCGCTGCCGCGGGAGCCACCGTGCCCGTCCTCGGCACCCTCAGCGCCGCCGCCATCGCCACCCCCACCCAGCAGTTCGCCAGCGGCGTCGGTGGAGAGTTCCAGCTCACCACCGCCAACCTCGGCCTCGCGGTCGGCTACACCCCTTACGAATTCCTCGTCCGCAATGTCACCGCCCGTTTCCAGTGGCGACCCGCGGGCGGCCATCTCACCTTCTTCGGCACCCGTGACAACGTCAAAGATACCCAGCTGTCCTACGCCGGCCTGCGCGATCCCGGCACCATCTCCGCAGTCAATCAGGGCACCATCTGGGGCGGTGTCATCTCCACCACCGGTGGCGCCCGCATCGACGTCGGTAACGAGCATGCCGGCCTCTACCTCTTCGGCGACGGCGGCACCCTCACCGGCTACAACGTTCTTGACAACAAGAAGTACGAGGGCTCCGTCGGCGCCTACTTTCGCGTCCACCGCTGGCCTGGCTTCGGCAATCTGAACGTCGGCGGCAGCTTCTATTCCATGCACTACGACCACAACGAACGCGGCCTCTCCTTCGGCAACGGCGGCTACTTCAGCCCTAACGTCTACTTCCTCGCCTCGGTTCCAGTCACCTTCAACGGCTACTACAAATCCGACTTTCACTACAACGTCACCGGAACCGTCGGTGTCCAGACCTTCCAGGAAGACTCTGCGCCCTACTTTCCTCTCAACGTCGCCGTCGGCAGCACCTCCGGCAATCCCCAGTATCCGGTCAACAGCAACACCGGCCTGAATTACTCGCTCAACTCTGAAGGCTCCTACCGCATCGCCGACCACTGGTATGCCGGCGGTTTCCTAAGCGCCAACAACACCAATAACTACAACACCGTTAGCGGCGGCTTCTTCGTTCGCTACCTCTTCCGCCAGCAGGTCCCCACCGAAAACTACCCAACCGGCATCTTCCCGGTCACCGGCTTCCGCCCGCTCCGCGTCCCCTGAACCAGACGCCGTTCCCAAGCTCGTCCCCCAGCCGCCGGCGAATCTCCTTGCTCCCAGCCGCCGCGAGCCGCTATAACGGTCAAAATCGCCATCTGCGCGATCTGAGGCGTTTCGCGCGAGACGCCTCGGCAAGGACGAGCATGCGAAGCAACACTGTTCCGCTCGGGAGAGCACTCTCCCTGATTCAGATCTCTTTCTGCCTGTTGTTCTCCCTGAGCCCCGCGGCCTTCGCCGGCAGATCCGACGCCGTCCCCGACTGGATGCGCGCAGCCGCCGCCCAAGCCCTCCCGCAGTTCTCCCCCGACACCGACGCCGTCATCCTCCTCGACGAGACCGTCTACACCGTCGCCCCCGACGGCCACGCCGCCGAACACCATCGCCAGGTCATCAAGATCCTTCGCCCCCAAGGCCGCGACCGAGCCATGGTCTTCGTCCCCTTCGACAAAGATCGCAAACTCTCCAGCCTCCATGTCTGGAGCATCGCTCCCGACGGCCATCAGTTCGCCATGAAGGATAGCGAGATCACCGAGGTTGGCTTTCCCGGCCAGGGCCATCTTTACGAAGATGTCCGGGCCAAAGTCGCCAAAGCCCCCGGCCGCGACCCCGGTGGAATCATCGGCTACGAGTACCTCCAGAACAGTCTCCCCTACCTCACCGAAACAACCTGGGAGTTCGAAGGCGACCTCCCCCGCGTCAGCCAGAGCTTCACCCTCGAACTTCCACCCGGCTACACCTACGGCGCCGTCTGGGCCCACCACGTACCGGCCGCCCCCGCGGACCTCGAGCACGCGCGCTGGCGATGGGAGATGAAGGACACCCCGGCAATTAACCTCCACGAGGTCCCCCTGCGTCCCGCCGAAGACTCCCTCGCCGGCCGCATGACCGTCCATTACGCCGGCCCCGGCATTCCCTTCACCACGGAAGGCACCTGGAAGAGCATCGGCCAGTGGTATCGCACCCTGGAAGCCGACCGCCTCGCCCCCTCGCCCGAGATCACCGCGAAGGCAAACGAACTCACCGCCGGCAAAACCGACTTTTACGATCGGACCGAGGCTATCGCCGAGTTCGTCCAGAACCAGATCCGCTACTTCGTCATCGAGATGGGCATCGGCGGATTCCAACCTCACCCCGCCGCCGACATCTTCCGCAACCGCTACGGGGACTGCAAGGATAAAGCCACCCTGCTCACGGCCATGCTCTCGTCCGTCGGCATCCACTCCGCCCTGCTCATGGTGGACACCGAACGAGGCGTCATCGATCCGCAGGCCCCGTCCATCCATGGCAACCACATGGTCACCGCCATCGAGATCCCCGCCGGCTACACTTCGCCCAAGCTGCGCAGCGTCGTCACCGCCTCGAGCGGCCGCAAGTACCTCATCTTCGATCCCACCTGGGACAAAACTGCCTTCGGCCAGCTCGAGCACAACCTGCAGGGCAGCTACGGCATACTTATGGAAGGTGACGCCAGTCAGATCATCCGTCTGCCCGTGCTCTCGCCCGAAAACAATCGAATCGATCGCTCCGCCTCGTTCGAGCTCAACGCCGACGGAGCCCTCAAAGGTACCGTCACCGAGAAGCGCTTCGGCGACGTCTCCGAGCACCGCCGCGACCTCTACATCTCCGGCGACGCTCGCCAGCAAACCGAGTTCCTCGACCACGCCCTCGGCGAGGACTTCATCACTTTCAGCGTCACTGGCTTCCAGGTCGAAGACGCCGCCGCCCTCAACAAGGACCTCACCACCTCCTACACCCTCTCTGCCGATCGCTTCGGCAAGACCATGGGCCCGCTGCTCATGGTCCGCCCTCGCGTTCTCGGCTCCGATGCTCCACACCCAGACCGCAAAGCTCGTCACGTTCCCATCAACCTCAGCGAAACCATGGTCGCCCGCGACGACTTCAACATCCGTCTCCCTCCCGGGTACGCCGTCGACGAACTCCCGGAACCCGTAAAGCTCGATCTCGGCTTCGCCTCGTACGAAAGCTCAACGGAGGTCCACGAGAACGTCCTCCAATACCGTCGCACCTACACCGTCCGCGAGATCACGCTTCCCGCGGATCGATACCCCGATGTGCAGAAGTTAGCCGGGGTCATCGAAGCCGACGAACAAAGTCGAGCCGTGCTGAAAAAGCAGTAAGCCTCGCCCGCATACGTCCCACAAAGCCGCACCTCAGAAACGAGCCGACATGTTCCCCATTCAGCCTTGCCCCATCTCCTGCCGCGCCGCCCTCGCCCGTCGCGTCCTCCTCGTCGCCCTCGCCCTCCCCGCTTCATCCATCGCCGCCCGCGCCGCCCAGTGGCCCGCCCCCCCCCCGGGAGCGCGGTCCCGGGTGGCGCCCCCCCCCGGGCCCCGGGCC
>CALMVL010000012.1 GCA_937873265.1 uncultured Granulicella sp. | reverse complement strand
TATAAAGCTCCAAGAGCTCTGAGGCGCAGGTTGGACGCGCCGAGGCGAGTTCGACTCGACCTTCCCTGAATCGGGCGACGGTCTTATGACTGGCTCTCCACTTGTGCACGGTCTACTCTCTGTACGTTCAGTGGCTCGACTGAGTGTCAGAAGGGACATTCGTGCAGCCCCCTGACGTTACCACGTGAGGAAAAACGTTCCGGCCCAGCAAAGTCGTGACAAACCGAACACAGGTGCGCATGGATGAGGTCAGGAGCCGCGATCGTGTTTTGTTCATGCGGGTTGTTCACTTGGCTTGTCCCCCCTGCTTAGAGCTGGGGGTAGCGTGTTGCTCACTTCAGGATGTCCACTACGCTCTGGACCGTTCAGACTTCCTCTGGTTTGCTGTTGATCGTGTGGGCTTGTCAGGCATTTCGAACGAAGGACTTCTAGCGTTTGTTTCAGGCAATCCGTCGTGCAGCAGAATGTGCAACAGCGATTTCTTTACGAGGATTCTGCCGTTGTACTCAATCAACCCGAGTTTTCGAAAGCGGTTCATGAAAAAGCTGACCTTCGACCGAGTAGCACCGATGATGTTTCCCAGCGCCTCCTGGGAGATTCGCGGGATCAGCATCTGAGGTTCACCCGGCTCCCCGAAATCTGCCATGAGGAGGAGAATCCTGGCCAGCCTCTTTTCAGTGGAGTTGAACAACTGATCGACAAGATCAGCTTGGGTTCGGACACCTCGTGAGAGCACGTAATTCAGGAAGTAGAGGGAAAACGAAGGCTCGGCGCGGAGCATGCGGATCATCTCTACTCGAGTAATCTCGATAGCCGTGCACGCCGTTACGGCTGTCGCGGTCGCAAGATGTAAGCTAAGGACGGCGGTGACGGACTCCTCTCCAACGAAGTCTCCGGCCGCAAGGAGTGTGATGGTCGCCTGTTTTCCTGATTCTGAGACAACCGTCAGTTGCGCCCTTCCCTTCTGGATATAGAACAGTGTGTCTGCTCTGTCGCCCTGCAAGAACAAGTGGGCTTTCGGTCTGAAATGCAAAACTCTTCGTCCGCTTCCCGCTCTGCTGAGGAATGCAAGTGGATCAAACGGATTGTCGCTACTCACGTGCATGGGCGTATACCATCGCGTTGCTCGGCGCGACGGGACCACTAGGATTGCGTTGATGTCAACGCGATCACTATGAGGTCAGAGACAAACCTCGGGGTTTGATCCTGTAGATTTGCTGTGCAGGGACTCTAGAATTCCAGCGAACTCATCATCTATTCGGAGATTAGCGAGGCGCTTAGAGTGAGCCGGTCCGATGATCGGGATGGCAGCAGGCAATCAGTCTCGGCTGTTGAGACCCAGTTCGGCCCATTTCTGTACGAAACGGTATTCGGAGGGGCTTTGCGAATAGTGCTGGCGAAACGCTGCGCCAAAGTGTGAAGCGGAGTTGAAACCGCACAGCAGAGCGATCTCCGACACCGTCCTCCTCGATGCACTGAGGAGGCGTGCTGCGTTTTGCAGCCGTAGGTGCAAGACATGTCTGTGCGGAGACTTGCCCAATCCTCTCTGAAACAGACGAGCGAATTGGAACTCACTGAGGCCAGCTTCTTTTGCCAGCGCCTTGAGGCTTAGATCTCCGTCCAGGTGCTCACCCACGTACTCTAAAATACGCACAAGTCGAGCATCAGAAATGTGCTCACTATCTAGACTCGCTGCCCACTGAGCCGTTTGCTCGGCACCCATGAGGAGATGTGCGGAGAGCCAATGAGCGCACGTCTGTGCGTAGAAATCTGGCGCTCCGGCTTGAATTGCTTTCACTAAGGTAAGGCCGAACTGGGTCAGGGTTTCGTCTTCGGCTACGGCTGTATAGACAGATCGTCGCCTCTTCGTGCGGTCTTGGGGCAGTTGCTGAACCACTCCTTCAAATGTTTGCGCAGGTATATGCAGGTGAACGAGCCTGTGTTTGTTTACCAATCTACGATTGTTGTAGCGGAGGCGCCAGGTCTCACCGACAGGTGTGGTCGCGACTCTTCCGCGATCCATGTCGACTGGTCTCCAACGCCCGGACACAAACACCTCTCTCCGACATTCGTCACTCAAGAACACGTGAGCGACAACGCCCGGAAACGGAGGTGTCTCGTATTCATCGGAGGTTGTTGCGATTTCGTTAAGACGCAGACGGAGGGATCGCCAGCCAACAGACTCACTGCTCACCAACTCTGATACTGTTCCGATCGCCACCGCCATTTGCACTCCTTCTCTCACCTTGCTGGATCGGCTTGAGCGGAGGGACGGCGATCCAGTTCAACTCGGACGATGTGTGGGGAGGCGTCGGCTGCGTGCCGAGGATTGATCCGTCACGAGATACATGCTCAGTTCCGACCCTTCTTAAGGTTAGCAAAGAACACTGCACTTAGGCGACAGCAGAGCCAGAGAGTGCGCACTACCTCGTGCTGCTTAGGCACGTGCGTGAGGCGGTTTCAAGAGGTTGAGTAGAGGTGTTGGTCGTGCGGACCGAGTCAATCACTGGTTCGCCGTATGTCAAGCCAGAAAGCGTCCCCCTCGCCACTTGCAATTGTGGCAGCCTCATGTCGTGCCGATCTGAGCCAAAAGGGACAGTGCATTTTCGAACGGGGCTGTAGCATTCGTGCTGATGATCAGGCGATGTTGTGCAGACCAGAACGGTTGTTCCGTGACGACGCTTTGCACTTGCGGGCCAGGGTGCATAGACGTGCGGACCACCGTAGTGAAGAGCATAACGGTTGCATGAAGAGGCGACCGATCTCACTGATGCAAGCTCTGCTCCTTTGTGGATACATCAGTATGCGGTCTGAAGCTCAGGGACCGACGCATCCGCCCGAGCCTACTGTAAACCTCGGCGACACAAGTTTTCTCGATGCAATTGGTGGGCCAGGTGTGCTCTCTGAAGAGATCACGGACGGCACTCAGAGTGAGCATGTCAACGACGGAGCAGGGCTTACCGCGACTGGGTCCTCTGCTTCCAAGTCGATCTCGGAAACCGTGCATGTCGCCGCCCTAAGCCATTGGCGCATCCTAGGCGCTTGGTATGGGGTGGAGTGCCTGCAGGCATTCGCACATGTCGATTCGGGTCCAGGAAGCAACGTTTCGGGTTTGGGCGAACTCACTGTTTCGCCCTTGATCTTGCAATGGAATGAGGAAAGCGTAGGCAAGGTTCGGTTCATCCAGCGTTTTGTTCTCGACTTCGATCTGCCTACAGGGGAATACCAGCGGGCAGCGAAACTGAGTATCGGGAGTCACGCGTTCGATGTCCAGCCCTATTATGCTGTAACCCTCTTTCCATCGAAACGCCTAGAGTCAAGCTGGCGCGTCCACTATCTTTGGAACGCCACGAATCACCAGCCGAGCGTTACGTCGGGTGCTCATTCGACGCAAGCAGGCCAAGCCCTTCACTTCAACGCCACAGTGGGTTATCGATTCTGGCGTGGATTCTGGGTGGGAGCGAACGGTTATTACCTGGCCCAGATCACAGATCCAGAGATAAATGCTCGGCCGCTCGCCGGCTCCCCAGAACGGGTCGGTGCGATCGGCCCCGGAATTCTATGGGACTGGGGGCATTGGCTGCTGTTCGCCAACGCCTATCGCGAGGTCGGAGCACTCAATCGAGCAGAAGGAAGCAAAGTCGTTCTCCGGCTCCAGTGGGTTCCGAGCCGCAAGAGCAGCACGGGCGAGCACAACTGATGCTGGAGAGAAAAAGCACTATGCATAGTTCTTCGAAGAAACAAGTTCTGGCACATCAGATCCACTCAGTGGCTGCGGGAACCGGTTCGCTCGTCGTGCTGCTCCCCGGTTGGCCGGAGACAGCGGAAGCTTACGGGGAAATCTTTCCCATGCTAGCAGCCCGACATAAGGTGCTCGCATTAGACCCGCCGGGTCTCGGCGATTCTGCCCCGTCATCGAAAGGTTACGACACAGCACAGATCAGCGGCATGCTGGCGGATGCCGTGCATGGCCTGACGGACAGTCGCTATCACCTCGTCGGTCACGACGTCGGTGCCTGGATTGCGTACGCTTGGGCTGCGCAGTTCCCTGAGCGACTAGAAAGCCTGACATTGCTTGACTCGGCTGTTCCGGGCTGTTCTGCGCCGCAAACTTTTCCGCTACCCTACGAAGTCAACGTCAAACTCTGGCAGTTCTCATTCAACACGCTACCAGACCTGCCTGAGATCCTGACCGAAGGTCGAGAACAACAGCTCCTCGACTGGCTCATCAATCATAAGGCGCAGCATCCGGAGCGCATCTCGCAAGCCAAGCGCGACCGTTATGTGGAATGCTACTCCCGGGCTGGCGCGATGAGCCGGGGCTTCGCATACTATCGCGATGCCAGCAGGAGCGCGTTGCAAAACATTGAATTTGCCAAGACGAAGCTGCCTATGCCGGTTCTGGCCCTGGGCGGAACGGCCGGCGTCGGAGATCGTTTACGAATCGCGATGGAGATGCTCGCAACACGGGTGGAAGGCGGCGACATCGCGGACTGCGGCCACTACGTCATGGAGGAGCAGCCGGAGGAAGTATCCAGGCGCTTGCTCGACTTCTTCAAACAGGCGGAGGATGCCAAACGGTGAAAGCGTACCTGTTTTCATTTGCGCTCGGCTGTGCTGTCGGTGTGCTTTACGCTCTACTCCGGGTAAAGAGCCCCGCGCCGCCGATTGTGGCTCTGCTTGGGCTTCTCGGGATGGTACTCGGTGAGAGTGGTGCCACATGGTTCAAGGCTTTTGTTCGCTAGGCAGCAATAAGGAGAAGCTATGCAAAAGGGTATTGTTTCCGCACGACACGTTGATCATGTCGGCATTACCGTTCCTGATCTAAAGGCCGCTACTGAGTTCTTCCAAGATGCACTCGGAGCGGAACTGCTTTGGCAGGTTGGCCCCTTTCATGAAACCCCGACAGGGGTTCCAATCCACAGTATCGACATCGCCATGCTCCGGCTCGGTCCGAACATCAATGTGGAGCTGATGGCGTTTAAGGCCGACCGCCAGCAGCAATCCATGCCAAGCAACATCGACTTCGGTGCGACCCACATTGCTTTTTTTGTCGACGACATCGAGGCTGCGGCAGCGTCTTTGGTGGCGCACGGGGCCGAACTGCTAGCCGGGCCCCTCGAAGCCAAGGGGGACGTGAAGAAGGGTGAGCGCATCTGGTACTTCAAAACGCCTTGGGGTGCTTTCATGGAGATTCTCTGGCGCCCTGATCATCTTCCGTACGAGGAATTTACGACGAATCGGCTCTTTCAGCCGAAGGATACCTGGTGAACTCAGCCGTAAGTTGTTGTGCGTGACTTCGGAGTT
>CALMVL010000011.1 GCA_937873265.1 uncultured Granulicella sp. | reverse complement strand
GCATCTCCGCGCAAACCAGCCAGGAGGGCGAACAGGTACTCAACAAGTTTCTCAATCGGCTACCGATCATCACGCTCAAGGAAGGTTCGAGAGCGCGGGTCTACATCGGCAAAGACATCCTCATCCCCTCCTACGCGGACCATCGCGTCAACCCGACGCTTTAGGAGTTTCCAAACATGAAGAAGCTCACCACAGCCCGCAGTCTGACACTCGTTAGCGGAGTCGCCGCGCTTGCCATGGCGATCCCCGCTCACGCGCAGTTCGGCGGCGTTACCTTCGACCCAACACAGTCGGCCCACGCCATTGTGCAGATCGCCAACGAGGAGAAGGGTCTTGTCGCTCAGGCAACACAGATTGCACAGGGTTCTCAGCAGAACCTGACCCTCATCCAGCAACTCGTTCAAGACATACAGATGGCTCAGACTTCGCTGAACATCTATCAGCAATCCGTAACCACCTACAACACAATCTTCAACAACCTGAAGTATTTCAATTCCAAGCAGATCTTCACCACGGCAGAGAACGCTCTGTTGCACAGCACCGTGCAGAACACGTACGGCGAAACCGCTGGCCTTCAAGACCAGATGAACGGCAAGTCCCAGAACGCGAGTCTCGTATGGAAAATCATGCAGCTTGCAATCTCCGGAACTTCGTCTGGCTTCTGGAGCCAGGAAGTCGTCGGCAACAGCCAGCGCCTTTCTACCCTCGCGCACATCGAGGCGATGGATGCAGCGTCCAGCCAGTGTCTTTCTGCCGTGAGCGCCTACCAGTCCAGCCGGGCCAACAATCTGGCGGCAAACAACGCTTTGAATAACTCCATTTACGACACCACGGACCTGACAAACAGCGAAGTGGAACAGCTCAATCTCCTCACTATGTCGGATTCGCAGCGGTTGGAGGAGGCGCACGCGCAAGGGCAACTCCACGCGTGCATGGCTTCTCAGGCCGCAGTCGCCAATATGGACAAGCGCAACATCGCTTCGATGACGATCAACGACGCGAACTACAAATACACCCAGCAGGCGAGCAATCCCACGTATCTCGGGAACGGTTCGACCACCTGGACTACCTACTACTGAGCCAGATGCAGCACTCGGGCTGGCGCTGGGAACCTCTCAGCGCCTTGCCCTTCGACCCAAGCAAGCGTTCCACATTCCAAGCGTGAGAGTGACCCCATGAACACCACACCCGGAGCAGTCGATTGGCTCGCCCAATTCACTCAGGACTTGACCAACCTCACGACGCAAAACGGTGGAGCCCTGTCGAACTTCGGGATGATCCTTCTCACCTTTATTGCGACCATGATCTTGATCGGCATTGCCGTGAGGATGTCTTCCTGGTCTGTGCATGTCGGAGGGCACCGCACCGTCAGTTTGGATGAGCTGCGAACCTTTCTATTCCGCTTCCTTTTCTGCCTCGTGGTCGAACACTATTGGGTGAACAATCTCCCAGGCGCGAGCTTCGGTTTCAATCGCATGTTCTCCTACATTGCTGCCGCCATCTCGCAGATTCTTGACCAGACGCAATTGAACCAGATGACGGCCCTTATTGCGGACGCTGGCCACAACACGCCCATGCCAACCGTCCTGGCCCCCTTGCAGACCATTTGCTACTACTTTGTTGAAGGTCTACTCGGCATCGCTTCCGG
>CALMVL010000010.1 GCA_937873265.1 uncultured Granulicella sp. | reverse complement strand
GGCTGCCAAGGAAAAGCGGGTGACCCTGCCGGTGTTCGTCCCTGCCGCCGAGCTGGACAAGGCGAAGCGTGAGGCGGCCGAGGCCGAAGCGAAGGAGGCGACCGAGCGGAAGCAGGAGGAGGCAAAGGCCGAGAGCTACCGCAGCCAGTACCCCGGCCAGCTCCACTTCGATTACACGTGGGACCGAAAGAAGGCCGAGGCGCTTGGGTTGCAGCAGGTATGGCGCGACGAGAAATTCACGTATTTACGGGGCAAGTTTCAGGAGACGCCGGTCCTCTACGAGCTGAAGGACGGGAAGGGCAGCCTCATCAACTGGGATTACACGGACGGCCTTTACACGGTGCCGAAGACCGTCATGCAGGGCTATCTGACCATCGGCAAGCAGCGGGTTGATTTCAAGCGCCAGGGGGTGAACTAGCCATGGCCGACGAAACCGTTCCTGTGATCGACCACAACCCGACCGTACCGGGCCAGCCGCAAGCCGCCGCACCCATGAAGACCTCAAAGCCTCTCCTTATCGGAGCCTGCGTCGTCGTGGGCGTAATCGGGATTGCGAACGTCGGCAATCTCGCCAGCGGCCACGCCAAGAACCAGCCCGTGAAGAGCAGCCTGCCAAGCAAGCCGGTGGTGTCCGACTCCAACCAGGTGAACTCTTTCCAAACTGCCCAGGCACGTCAGGCCCAGCACGACCAGGCCGAGCTGCTACGTCAGCAGGAGCTTGCGGCACAGGCGGCAATCCTCCAGCAGCAACAGGAGACGCCCGGCCCGGAGTCGGCCAACGCACCGGCCATGACCCCGGCCCAGCGGCAGGCCATGTACGGTTCCAACAACCCGAATGCTCCACAGAAGACCTCCGGTGTGTCGGAGGCCCAGGCTCAAGCAAAGCAGAAGGCACTTGCGCGGGAGCAGCAGCACCAGCAGGCCCTTGCCAGCGATACGGTCGCCATCGACTTCTCCAACTCCGCAGGGCAGGGCAGCGGGACTGGCAAGGGAAGTGGCGTCCTCGCAGATCGTGCAGAGGCTCAGGACATAGCCAGGAGTGAATCCGAGGCGACTCCAGCAGCTTCAGACGAGTCCGGTAAAGCCGAGAACGCCCGACAGAGCCGGAACGCAGGGCAGGGCGCAGCAGTAGGCCTCCAGACCGCAGCAGACCGCCGTTCCACACCGCCGCGTGACCCGATGGCGGCCTACGACTTCGACGGTTTCCAGGGCAGGCTTTATCGCGTGTTCGAAGGCACGGTGTTTGAAGGGGTCGTGACCAACCACATCGACGGGGCGCTGGCCGGTCCCATGATCGTGATGCTCACGACCGACTACTACTCCCACGACCACCAGCAGCTTCTTTTGCCGCAGGGAACCCGGCTGATCGGGAACGTGCAGAGCGTGGGTGCGTCCGGTCAGCGAAAGCTCATGGTGACGTTCAACCGCGCCATTTGCCCGGACGGGTTTTCTCTCGACCTCAATCGCTTCACCGGCCTGGACCCTCTCGGAACGACAGGGCTTGCAACCAGCGTGAACAACCACTATCTGTCCAGCTTCGTCGCGGCCGCCGCAGTCGGTGGTATCGGGGGTCTGGCCCAGGTTGGAAATTCGGGCAGCGTGCTCGACTCAGGAACCCAGATTCGGAACGGCATTTCATCGCAGACCGCCGCGGAGTCCGAACAGGTTCTCAACAAGTTTCTGAGCCGGCTGCCCGTCATCACCGTTAAGGAAGGGTCGCGAGCGAGGGTCTACATCAACCAGGACTTCCTCATCCCTTCCTACGCAGAACATCGCGTCGATCCCACCCTTTAACCACCCGGAAAGGAGAGCCGCTGACCTAAACCCCTGCAACCGGAGCTGCAATCTAGGGCCGCTCCATTCCTCCGCGCTGGACTCACTGACTGGAGCTTCTATGAATCTCAGCTACACCGCAATCAAGGCGTCACTTTCCAAACGGCGAACCCGCTGGATCATTGGTGGTGCTTTGTTGCTGGGAACGGCGACACCGAGCTTTGCGCTGTTCGGCCTGGGCGATATCGTCTTCGATCCCACGTCCTACGCCAGTCTTCTTTCGCAGCTCACAACCCTCACGAATATGTACACGACGGCCAAGAGCCAGTACAACACTACGCTCGCCAGCCTGAAGAACTTCTCCATCAAGACGGTCTGGAAGACAGACCTTAACCAGCTCAAGAACGTGAACGTCGCCAATACCTTCGGTGAGACGAACGGCCTCACCACGGCCCTTAACTCCGATGACACCACGACTGCCAATTCAGCGTGGAAGAACGGCAATGTCTCCCTGTCCACGGACACCACCAGCCTGCTCAGTGGGCAGTCGGTCGGATCGTCCACCCAGCTCTCCCAGCTCGCGATGATCGAGGCGTCCGATGCAGCCTCACCCGACTGCTTAAACGCAGTTGGTTCCTACCGTGCGACGAGAGCAGCAAGCAGCACCGCCGAGCAAAACCTGCAGCAGCAGCAGCTCGACGGCAGCGACGACACGAACAGCGAGGTGCAGCAACTCAACTTACTCAACGCTGGGCAGGTTCAGCAGATGAACGACCAGCAAGCGCAGGGGTCTCTCCATACCTGCATCGCCACCCAGCTCGCCATCCAAAACATGCAGCAACGGAACGCCGCTGCACGCGACCTCAACACCGCCGCGTACATTCGTCAGCAGAATCTCACTGCTCCGAAGCACCCCGAGAATCAGGGCGATACGTGGAATAACTTCCTACCCTAACCACTCTTCGGATGACTGCGAAGCCATAACCCCGTAGAGGAGGAACACCGGATGCTCAAAGCTATCAACACCAAACTTCTAATCGCAATCCTTGCAGCTCTAGCCGTCATTGGAGGGTTGTTGGTGAGGCAGAACGGCATCCGCAAGGAGCAGGCAGCGGCGGCAGCTCGCACCGCTGCCGTCCTTGAACAGCAGCAGCGCCAGGCCGCAGCGGAGCAGAAGTACCGCGAGGATGAAGCGAAGAAGGTCGATCAGATCAAGCGTTCCAGAAACAACATGCCCGACAAGCAGGGTAAGACCTGGAAGACGTACATTCCCTAACCCGTCCTGATACGACGGCCCGTAGCCAGAGGACCCTTCAGATGACAATGCTCGCGATGTTCCAAGCTCCGGCTCAGGGCGTCAACTGGCTTTCAGTCTTTGCGCAGAACCTCAGCGACCTCACGACTCAGAACGGAGGAGTGCTCACCAGCGTAGGCATGTCGCTGCTTAGCTTCGTTGCAATCATGATGCTGGTCCAGATGGTCATTTCGATCAACACGGCCAACTGGACCATCAGCTTTCGTCCGCAGAGTGTAGACGCCGGGACCGTGATGCGCTTCATGCTCAGACTCGGTTTCTGCGCACTGCTGGAACACTACTGGGTCAATCCGTTTCCAGGTGCCAGCTTCGGTTTCAACCACCTGTTCAGCTATCTGGCCGAGTCGCTGGTCCAGGTGCTCGATCAATCGTCACTCGATAAGCTCGACACCCTGCTCAAGAACGCCGCCACTGCGATGGACACGCCTTCCTTGACTGCACCGCTTGAGCTGCTCTGCTACATCGTCGTTGAGATCCTGCTAGGCGTTTCGTCCGGCATCCTGTTCCTCATCAACATCAGTTCCTTCATTCTTTACGGCGTGTCGGCTCTGTTCGGGCCGGTCATCATCCCGCTGTATCTGACCAACTCCTTTCGAGCGAAGTTCTTTCAGTACATCGACGTGCTGATTGGCTTCGCCATGATTCGGGCAGTTGCTTCGGCCTTCCTGTTCGTGTGGGCAGGCTTCATGACGACGTTCATCCAGCAGACGTTCAATGGCGACTACTCCATCGGAATGTGGCTGGCGAACCTCATCCCGGTCATCACCATCTTCATTGCCTTCATCCTCAACTTGCTCTTCATTCCAAGCCTCACGCAGGCGATCTTCGGCGGTGCCGCTGGGATGGCCGGAAAAATCGAGGAAGTTGGCGTAAAGCTCATGGCTCTCTAAGGCGGTTTTCCGATGCCGACACCACACCGAATCTACGTTGAACCAGCCGGGCCGAGCCTGCTCTTTCGGCTTCTGCGTTGGGCAATGCTCG
>CALMVL010000009.1 GCA_937873265.1 uncultured Granulicella sp. | reverse complement strand
CCACCTCATTCCCGTAGAGCGACTTTGTAAGGATGCATTGAAGCTTTTAGAAGCTAATCACCTAGACGACGTTACCAGTCTCTTCTCACTAAGAATCACACAGGTAGAACGGGTTTGGGCTATTTTAGAGCACAATGTAGCCATTCTCTTATGGTGGGACCCTAAGCATCAGGTGTATCCGATGAACATCACTGATAACTAATCGCGCTGCCTCGTTTCAGCAAAGTGCAGCCTAATGGTTTCTGTGTCAAATGCATAATCATCGTCGTAACTTGTAGATTCCGGTCACTTTAGCCGGGGAGTACCCCGGGGGGGGGGTAGGTAGTAGGCAACCTCTCCTCAACGCACCAGAAGCTCCACAACCTGCGCGCCACTCACCGCATAGTCCGTCCGCTCCGACCCGATCGTCAGCAAGCTTTCGCCATTCAGCTGCACCGGTCGCTCCTCCTTCGCCGGAAGAAAGACATTGGCCATCGAGAGCGGCACATCGCCCAGCGCGCCCGACCCAAGCACCGCCTGCGCCTCGTGGTCAAGCACCGTCACATACACCCGATCGTTGTCGTGCAGCGCATTCAGCCGAGTCACCGTGTCGGCGAGCGAAGCCGTCCGCTGCGCCGACGCCGGAGCCGCCGCCAGCCGGTCGAGCGTCGCTCCGTCGCTTACCAGCAGCCGCAGCGGCCCGCGCGACACCGTATCCGGCAGCCGTACCCGCAGATGCACCGTTTGCGCCGACTCCCGGAACGGATCGAGCGTCCCCGAAATCTCCAGGAGGTCGCCCGCATGCACCTCCGCGCTCCCCGCCTGCGCACTCTCGAGCACCGCGCTCCGCTGCCCTGCCAACGACTCCACCTGGAGCTGCAACCCGGTCACCCGAGGCTGCTCGGCCGCACTCTCGTACACGCGGCTGAACCGTTCATTCACCGCGAGCGCCACGGTGATCGCAGCCGGGTTGAACTCCGTCTGTGGCATAACGCCATCCATCCGGATCGCCGGCAACGCCACCCCGTCCGCTGCCCGCTCCACCGTCAACGTCCCATGCAGCCGATAGCTCATTTCGGCGGCGGAAAGGTTGGTGCCCTGCAAGGTCTGATACACCGAAACCAGCACCGCCGACGGCGTCAGCTGCCGGTTGTCGAGCACGCTGAAATGGTAGGTTCGCTTCGTCGCAGCGGCGCCCGTCGGTTGGAGCTCCACCGTCACCGGAATCATCCGCGCCGTCTGGCCGAACCGTCCCAGAATCGCCGACTCCCGATCCTCGGTGAACGCCCCCACAGTTTCCGTCGTGTTGACGATCTTGAAGGCGTTCATCGGCGACGGCAGCGTCGCCACCACATCCGCCTTGGTCATCGGCATGCTGACCGGACCGTACTGCGTGATCGGATGTCCGCAGGCCAGCAGTCGCTCGGGATCGACATACGTCACGGTGCACGTCCCGGCGATCGAAAGGTCGCCCTGCACCAGAACCGCGCTCACGGCGCTTCCCGGCACAAGCGGCTCCGGCTGCAGTCTCCCCGGATCGCTTCCACCCAGCCCTGCAACCGGCTGGAAGCCCAACGCCGTGAAGCGGTCGGCAAATCGCTCAACCGCCTCGCGGCTGAAGCCGGAAAAGACCAGCGGTGTCTCCATCGCCTGAACCTCGTCCCCCGCTCTCGACGCGCCAGCCTGCCAGCCGGAAGCCGTCTGCGAAGCGGAATCTGGCAGAGCTTCCGGCCGAGCGACGCCGTCCCGCACCTCCAGCATTTCGCCGATCGGTGTGATGCCGGCGATCGGCTCCTTGGAGAACTGCCCAATGCGGAAGCTCAGCGCGCCAAGCAGCTTGCCGTCGACATACACCGGACTGCCGCTCATCCCGGCCACAACGCCGGTGTACTCCGGCTTCTGCCCGTGCAGCCGAGCCAGGATCATGTCCTGTTTGGGCCCGATCGCGTCCTTCAGCACCCCAAGGATCTCAACGGCCATCGGCTCCGGCGTCGCACCCTCGAAGACCGTGTAAGCCGTCCCACGCAGCCCGCGCCGCACCTCCGACAGGGGGAAAAACTGCAGCTCCGGTCCGGTCGGAGCCGCCGCTGTCCCGGTCGCAACGGCTCCCGGCACGGTAGGCGCCTGTGCCCCAACCGCTCCAACCAACGTCAAACAGAAGACAAGCCCAGAGAGTGGCGATCGCGTCCTTCGAGAAAAGCTCACGTCTACAGAGTAGAGCAGCCGAGCGAACGGTTCATCGCACATTGCGCTCGGTGGCGTGATCGAGCACGAACGGTCCTAAGTGCAAGGTCGCCGCTCTCGGACGGAGTAAAGTTTCTGATGATGCACCTTCGCAGTGTCATTCGCCAGCTTCTGCTTACCTCGCTCGTCTCGAGCTTCGGGCCCACCGCGCCATTGCTCGCGCAAACGGCTCCTGCTCCAGCCCAGCAGCCGCCGCAGAACACCGCGCCCGATCAGGCGGGTCCCGAGAGTGACTCCGGTCCGATCATCCTCAAGAAGAAGGACCCTGCCGCTGAGACCCCTGCGCCTGCGCCCGAGGCGCCCAAGGTCAAGAACCCGAATAACGAGACCTTTTCGCTGCGCGTCGACGTCCCGATCGTCAACCTCGATGTCAACGTCATCCTCGACAAGACACACCAGTTCGTCCCAGGTCTGAAGCCGGGCAATTTCGCCGTCCTTGAGGACGGTGTGCCGCAAAAGGTCACCAGTCTCCGCATGGCGCAGACGCCGATCACCGCCGTCATGCTGCTCGAGTTCGCGTCCAACAGCTACTACTACATCTACGACATGCGGAACGCCTCGGCGAGCTTCTTCCACACGCTGCGGCCGGACGACTACGTCGCTGTTATTACCTACGACCTGCGTACACGCATCCTCACCGATTTCACGAACAACAAGGAGGTCATCGCACAGGCCCTGCAGTCGCTCACGCTTCCGGGCTTTTCCGATACCGACTGCTTCGACGCGCTTTACGAGACGCTCGATCGCGTGAGCCGTATCGAAGGCCGCAAGTACATCATCCTGATCGGCACCGGCCGCGACACCTTCTCGAAGATCACCCTGGACAAGATCCTGGCCAAGATCAAAGCCACGCCAAACGTCACCATTTTCACCATCGGAACCGGAGCGTACGCCCGCGAGATGGCAGATTCGCGGGGCAGAATGGGCTCGATCTCCAGGATGGATTACCTGCAGGCGGACAACCAGCTGCGCACCTTTGCCTCGATGACCGGCGGCCTGAGCTTCAGCCCCATGTTCCAAGGAGCGCTGCCCGATATCTTCGCCCAGATCAACAATTCCATCCGCAACCAGTACGTTCTGACCTACACGCCGACCAACACACAGAACGACGGCAGCTTCCGAAAGGTCAAGGTCGAGCTGGTCGACAACGAAGGCCACCCGCTGCGCATGCAGGACGAAAAGGGCAAGCCGCTCAAGTACTCCGTCATCGCTCGCGACGGGTACCGGGCGAAACTGCCGGTGGAGTAAGCGCCGGCCCGTGCCGCTCTCATCCGGCCAGTTCGCGGGCACGTTGCGTCGCCCGCTTGACTGCTTTGATGAGGGTGACGCGCAAGCCGCCCTCTTCGAGTTCGAGAATGCCATCGACCGTGCAGCCCGCGGGTGTCGTGACAGCATCCTTGAGCAGCGCAGGATGGGATCCAGTTTCAAGCACCATGCGCGCTGAGCCAAGCGTGGTTTGTGCAGCCAGAAGAGTGGCCACCTCGCGCGGGAGTCCGACGTTGACGCCGGCCTCCGCCAGTGCCTCGATGATGATGTAGAGAAATGCCGGTCCGGAGCCGGACAGCCCCGTCACCGCGTCCATGTGGCGCTCGTCAACCAGGACCGTCCGGCCGACCGTGCTGAAGATCCGCTGCGCGAGCGCCATAGTGTCGGCGGTGCAATACCGCCCGCCACAGAGGGCGGTCACTCCCTCGGCAACTGCCGCCGGCGTGTTCGGCATGGCGCGAACCACGGGAATCTCGCATCTCGCGGCCTGTTCGATCGCAGAGGTCTGAACGGACGCTGCGAAGGAGATCAGCAGCTTCTCGGGAGACAGCACCGGCGCAATCTGTTCAACGACCTCGGGCACCTGGCTCGGTTTGACCCCGAGCAGAATGACGTCCGCGTCTCCAGCCGCGGCCACATTGTCCGTCGAGACCACGACTCCCATCTGTTCCGTGAGCATCTCGGCGCGCTTCCGGTGTAGCACCGTGGCTTGCAACTGATCCGGACGGAGCAGTCGATCCTTCAGAAACGCCTGCAGCAGGATGCCGCCCATCTTGCCCGCGCCCAGAACGGCGACGCGCGACCCAGACAGTCCAGGTTGTACCGCCTGTCCCGTATCGCTCATGGCCTGAGGCTATCAGAGGCCTCCTTGACCATCTCCGCAAGCATGCGGTAGAGCGTTGACCGACTGACGCCCAGAATCTCCGCGGCTCTGAGCTTGTTTCCTCCGCACAGAGCCAGCACTCGTGACACATGGGCGTCAATGAGATCTTGGAGGCGCATGGAGGCTGGGGTATGCTCCGGCATTGACGTACCCTGGACGGATACAGCACCGATGTCTTCCGCCCGCTTCGGTTCGAAGCCGATGCGTTCCGATTGCTGCAGCATGGATCGAAGTTCCGCAATGTTGCCGTACCAGGTGCGTGCCCGCAGACGGTCCAGAGACTCGGCAGAGAACTGCTTGGGCTCCGATCCGAGCGCGGATGTATCCGAGAGCAGACTACCGATCAGATCCGGTAAATCGTCCAAACGTTCTCTCAACGGGCTGACCTGGATGTCGACAGCGGAAAGCAACGCATACAGATCCCGGTGCAGGCGGCCTGTCGCCACCAGCAGCTTCGGATCGAAGCGAGTGGATCCGACGATCTTTGCCCGATTTGCCTCGGCAAGGCTCTTCCAATCTCGTCCCTGGAGGTGTTGCAGCAGCGACGTTTGCTCCGGCATCGAGAGATCGCTCACTTCATCGAGCAGAAGAACTCCGCCCTGCGCCGATTTGAGACAAGCTGGCCATTGCGGATTCGCGAGTGGGCCAAGGAGCGGGGAGACCTCCGGGTTACGACCGCGTCCGGAGTGCCGAACGAACGGACCCAGAGGGCAGCGAAGGCGGTGAAGCTCGCGAGCGACGCGCTGCTTTCCCGCTCCTGCTTCACCGCGGATCAGAGCGGTTCGGAAGAACGGAGCGATCTGGCGCAGACGGGATCTAAGGCTGACAGTCAACGAACTACTGCCGTCGAGCAGGGAAGCGGTAGCCGTTGGGAAGGGGATTGGCGGGTGTGGATGCTCAGCCGGGCTGGAAGAGATGGGCAACATACTCTCTTTATCGGCAGACTAAGGCGAAACTTTAGCGAAAAAAAGCCGGACCGCATGCGGCCCGGCTTTTCGGTAAAGCGGCGTTAGGCGGTGGTCGGAGCGCAGTAGGTGTCGAAGGCGCGCTGCAGCTCCTGTGCGATTGCCGGTGCCGTCGAGGTCTCAATCGCCGAGCGCTGCATCAGGTAGACGAGTTGGCCGTCGCGCAGGATGGCGATGGCGGGTGACGTAGGCGGGTGTCCGCCGAAGTAGCTGCGAGCGCGGTCGGTTGCCTCACGATCCTGTCCGGCGAAGACGGTGACAGCCTGCTCCGGCTTGGTCGCATGCTGCATTGCGAGCCGTACGCCCGGACGCATCTTGCCGGCGGCGCATCCGCAGATGGAGTTGACGATCACCATCGTGGTTCCTTTTTGCGCCACGGCGGCATCCACCTCGGCGGCGGTCCGGACTTCTTTTACACCGGCGCGGGTCAGCTCTTCGCGCATCGGCATCACCATGATCTCTGGATACATCGTGTTCCCTCCTGGCTGCTGGGTCAGCTTGTTCTTTGATTGTATGGGTTCGGCCGGCTGATGGCCAACATCGGCGAGCCACTCGTGATGTAAGGTCAGAGAGGTGCAGGGCCAGCCCTCATTTGTGCGCGAGAACGTGCCCCTGGCGCCGCTCACGACCTTCGGGATCGGAGGCGCCGCGCGCTTCTTTGCGACGGTCCAAACCGAGCCGCAGCTGCTGGAGGCGGTCAGGTTTGCCCGCGCCCGGAATCTGCCGCTCTTTCTCTTGGGCGGCGGCAGCAATCTGCTGGTGCACGATGCCGGGTTCCCTGGGCTCGTGGTTCAGGTCGGTCTTGCCGGGCCGATTGACACCTCCTATCCCGGCAAATTCGTACAGATGGAGGTTCCCGCGGGTTTGCCGTGGGAGACGCTGGTCGATGTTGTGGGCGCGCAGGGACTGAGTGGCATCGAGTGCCTGGCTGGCATTCCGGGGCTGACCGGAGGGACGCCGGTGCAGAATGTTGGGGCGTATGGCCAGGAGGTCGCCGATACGATTCACTCGGTGCGCGCGCTCGATCTGCTGTCGAACACGTATGTGGAGATCGCGAAGGAGCAGTGTCGCTTCGCGTACCGACGCAGCCTCTTCAACAGTGCCGAGCGCGGCCGGTACGTCGTCACGTCGGTGACGTTCCGCTTCGATCCGACGGCGCGGCCGAAGCTGACCTACGCCGATCTGGCGCAACGTTTCGTCGGCGAAGCCCCGACTCCGGTAGAGGTAAGCCGTGTGGTGCGGGAGATCCGACGCGGCAAGGGCATGCTGCTGGTGAAGGACGATCCGGATTGCCGGAGCGCGGGCTCGTTTTTCAAGAACCCGATCGTTCCGGCGAGTGTGCTCGACCAGATGGCGCGCACGCTGATGACATCCCGAGACCGGGTCCCGCACTGGTCTGCGGGCGAGAACCGGGTGAAAGTCTCGGCAGCGTGGCTCCTCGAACAGGCGGGATTCGGCAAGGGGTATGTGCTCGGGTGTGCGGGCATCTCTTCGCGGCATAGTCTCGCGCTGATTAATCGCGGCGGGGCGAGCTGCGACGAGATATGCGCGTTGCGGGATCGTATTCGCGATGAGGTCCGTCGCGCCTTTGGGATCCCGCTCGAGCAGGAGCCGGTTGAGGTCGGCCCTGGAACGGACGCGCTTGCCGTTGCGAGGCGCGAGTCAGATCTGAAGGTGGCGCAGTAGGCGTTGGCGTTCCACTGCCAGCACAGCCTGCGCGGAGCCCTGCTCGACGATTCGCCCGTCCGCGATGCGGAGGACCTCGGCGTCGAGCAGGAACGCCTCGGCGATGTCGTGCGATACCGAAAGGACGGGGATGTTTCTTGCCGCGAGCCAGCGGTGCAGTTCGGGTGCGAGTTCGTCGCGCAGAGCGGTGTCGAGGCCCGAAAACGGCTCGTCGAGCAAGAGCAGAGGCGGGGCTTCGCCCTTGCAGGTCGCGGCGGAGAGGACGGCTCGCGCGACGGACACGCGTTGGACCTCGCCGCCACTGAGTTCGTCGGGAAGCCGGTCCGTGAGCGAGCGGATGCGGAACAGATCGAGAAGCGCTTCGAGCATTTCGCGCTGGTCGGAGTCAGGCGCGCCGCCGCCAAGGCCGTAACGAAGGTTGGCGAGCACGCGGCGGTGTGGAATCAGCCTGGCAGATTGCGGAGCGCTCCGTACCGGGCGCTGGTGCGGAGCGCAGATGTGCTTGCGGGCCGTGTCGAGCAGAACAGTGGATCGAAAGATCACGGAACCGGCATCCGGCGTGACAAAGCCGGATACCACACGAAGAACGGTGCTCTTGCCGCTGCCGGAGGGACCGAACAGGAGCGTCCACCGGGCTCCTGTGCGAAAACTTACGTCAAGCGTGTGAGCACCCTGCCGATGGCGGAGCGTAACCGCAAGCAGGGCTTCGTGCGACTCAGCCAAGGAGCCCCATCCTCGAAGCGCGCCTTCGCTGCGGGAGCAGGTAGATGGCCAGCAAGGCAGAGCCGGAGATCGCCAGCAGCAGCAACGCCGACCGGTTTGCCGCGGCATAGTTGCCGTTCTCAACCAGATCGAAAATCGAGATGGAGATCGTCCGGGTGACGCCGGGGATGTTGCCGCCAAGCATAAGCACGACGCCAAACTCACCGACGGTATGGGTGAGCGTCAGGAGAGCGCTGGTCAAGAGGGAAGCGCGGCTGAGGGGAAGCACGACATCGCGAAAGACCCTTGCGGGAGCCACGCCGAGTCCTGAGACCGACTGAAGCAGCTGCGGATCGACCGCGCGCATACCGGCCACGAGCGGCTGGACGGCAAACGGCAAGCTGTACACCAGAGATCCGACCAGAAGGCCGGCGAAGCTGAACGCCAGAGGATGCCCAAGCAGATGGATCAGCAGCCTGCCGGGAGCGGTCAGGGGTCCCAGCGAAAGAAGCAGATAGAAGCCCAGGACCGTGGGCGGGATGACCACCGGCAGCGCCACCAGCGCCTGCACCACGGCGCGCACGAAACCCCTGCCCGAGACGATCCACCAGGCCAGCGGAATGGCAGCACATACGAGGATCGCCGTTGTTGCAAACGCCAGGCGAAGGGTCAGCAGAAGGGCATCGATCTCCATAGAGCGCAGTCTACAGAGCGGCCGCAAAGCTGGCGACACGGAAGTCAGATGGGATTTAAGAGATCGGCTGCAGGCCCAGGTCTGCCAGCTTGTGTTGCACCTCAGGCGAGAGTACCCAGTTGAGGAATTGATGCGCCTCCTGCTCGTGCCCCGGTTGCTTCAGAACTACCGCACACTGCCGGATCTCCGGGTAGACGGCGGGCACGAGGACGAAGCTGCCCGTGCTCTGGAACGGCCCGGATCGGGCAAGCGTCAGAGAGATCAACGCAGCCTGAGCGTTGCCCGTTAGAGCATACTGGCCCGCCTGCGCCACGTTCTCGGCGACTCGCAGTTTGGGCTTCAGATTGTCAGATAGTTTCAGCTTATCGAGCGCACTGACAGCGGCTCGTCCGTAGGGCGCGTGGCTCTCGTCGGCGATCGCGAGCGACACCATCTGCGGGCTTTCGAGCTTGTCCATCGAGATTGGCTGCAGGGGTGAATCTTTGCGCGCCCACAGCACCAGCGTCCCGCGGGCATACGGAGTCGGCGCGGTGGCGTCAGTCAGGTTCGCGGCGACCAGGCGCTCCGGAAAGACGAAATCCGCGCCGAAGAACAGGTCAAACGGTGCACCGTTCTGAATCTGGCTGACCAGCGCGCCCGACGAGCCGTAGCTGACGACCAGCTTGACCCCCGTTTTCTGCTGGTAGGCGTCCGCGAGCAGCGGCATCACGGGTTGGAGGTCGGCTGCTGCCGCTACATGGAGCTCGCGGGTTTGCCCAATGCACCGAGGAGCGGACACCCAAACGAGGACCACCGCTGCCAGCGCAAGGAGGAATGTGAGACGAAGCCGTTGCGAGCGGCCCAGGGGCGTGCGGTACCCTAAAAGCGATGGCAGAGTCACACCAACTGAGATGCGTCGGCTGCTCGACCGGGATTGCTGGCCGGGCTGCCGGCGCCGACTTTCGCTGCACCATCTGCGGGCAGCTGTATGAGGTCGTCTATCCTTGGTCAGCGCCCACGTCTTCGCCGGACGGGCGACTTCCCAACGCCAGCGCGCTTCGCTGGTTGTGGCAGGAGCGCCGGTCATCGAACCAGGCGATTGACCAAAGCGGCGTCTGGCGCTTTCGAGATCTGCTGCCCATTTTGGACCGGCCCGCGGACGCCGTCACGCTGCGCGAGGGCAACACGCCGCTATATGATCTTCCCCGCGCCGCGGCTTCGCTTGGCCTGCACTTCCTGCTGGCCAAGCACCAGGGCATGAACCCGACAGGCTCGTTTAAAGACACCGGCATGACGGCGGCCCTGTCGGTTGCAGCCGAGCGCGGCTACCAGTGGGTTGCCTGCGCCTCAACCGGCAACACCTCGGCCGCGATGGCAGCCTATGCGGCGCGCGCCGGTCTACGGTCGCTCGTGCTCATTCCCGAGGGCAAGATCGCTTGGGGCAAGCTCTCGCAGGCGATGGACTACGGTGCGCTCACCGTGCAGGTGAAGACGGATTTCGATGGATGCGTCCATCTGCTGGCGGAGATCATTCGCCGTCTGCCCATTTACCTGCTGAACTCCGTCAATCCCTACCGCCTCGAGGGGCAGAAGACTCCGGCCTTTGAGCTGGTCGAACAGCTGGATTGGCAGGTGCCGGAGCACCTCATCGTTCCCGGTGGCAACCTGGCAAACGGGGCCGCGCTGGGAAAGGGATTTCGCGAGATGGTCCAGCTCGGGCTGATACCGCGATCGCCGCGCATCAGCGTCGTTCAGGCCGAGGGCGCCAATCCGCTCTATCGGGCCATGCGGGAGAATGGCGGCCACGAACTCCATCCTGTGGCCGCCGAGACCCGCGCCAGCGCGATTCGCATCGGCAACCCGGCCTCGTGGCGCAAGTCCGTTGCCATGCTGCGCGAAACGGGCGGATGGTGCGAGCAGGCCAATGAGCAGGAGATCGCGCTGGCCAAGGCCGAGATCGGCGCAGAGGGGATCGGCTGCGAGCCGGCCTCCGCCGTCACGCTTGCCGGCCTGAAGAAGTTTGTGGCCCAGGGCAAGATCGGGAGCGAAGAGCGTGTTGTTCTCTTCCTGACCGGCCACACCCTCAAAGATCCCGAATACACGATCGACTACCACCGCAATACGCTGCTGCGACCGTACGAGCTCACGGCCGCGAGCGAACCCGAGCTGGCGCACCATGAGGCACTCCGCCGATCGCCGATCGTACTAGACGCCGACGCGGATGCCCTGCTTCGAACGCTCGACCGCCACATGCACGAGGCGCGTCCGCTGTCGGTATGAGATCAGCACCGTTCTTCGCTCGGTTGCCGGCCACCTCGGCCAACCTCGGCCCCGGTTTTGATGCTGTTGGCCTGGCAATGTCGCTCTGGCTGACCGTCGAGGCGGATCGGGCCCGGAACTTCGCAATCATCGCCACGGGTCGAGACCCGGAGATCTGCGGGCAGCTCGACGAGAACCTGATTCTCGCCACCTACACCGACATCCTGCATGAGCGTGGTCTGCATGCATCCCCGATCGCGATCAAGCTCCACAACCAGATCCCCTTGGGCATGGGCTGCGGCTCATCCGCCGCAGCTCTGCTCGCGGGCGTGCTTCTGGCAAACCACTTTGGTGAGCTCGGATGGCGGCTCGACCAGGTGCGTGACGAGGCGTGCCGCCGCGAGGGGCATCCGGACAACGTTGCCGCCTGCGTCCACGGCGGTCTAACGATCTCGCGCATGTGCGCCGACGGCTCGGTAAGGGTCGCCAGCCTGGGCAAGAACTTGCCATGGCACCTGACGCTTGTTCTTCCACAGAGCCCGCTTCGGACCAGCGAAGCCCGCGGGCTGCTTCCCGAGACGTATACCCGCGCCGACGTCACCCACAACGTCGCCAACACGGCGCTCCTGGTGGCCGCGTTTGCCTCGGGTGAGGGCCGCCTCCTGCGCACGGCCATGCAGGACCGTGTGCACCAGCCGTTCCGGTCGGAGGTCTGCCCGTTGCTGCCGCGCCTGCTCCCGCTGGCGGCTCACGCAGACGTCTTTGGCGTCGCTCTCAGCGGCGCTGGACCCGCGGTTCTTCTGGTGAGCGCGGATCTGCTCAGCGCCCAGCTTTCAGCCACGATCCGCGGGGCAGCTGGTCAGGATCTGGGCGAGATCCTGGCGACAAGCATCGCTTCAGGGCTGAGCTTATCCACAGGGCCGCATCCAGAGGACCGTAGGTAACATTACGAAATGTTACCTAAGATTCCTTTACGGACGGCGAAGTCCTTGGCACTCTAGGCACGTAGACAGTTCTGGGGAGGGCTGCTACACCGCCCGTTGACCTCTTTCGAGAGGTCCGGGCGTTTCTCTTGGCCGCCGGAGCGAAACTTCCGGCATTCCCCTGCATCTACCATGAGGCGTCCCAAGCGAAATGCAGGGAGGAAGGGGAAACATGGCCAGCCAGTTCGTCAGCGAAGTCAACGACAGTTCGTTCGAAAAAGAGGTGCTTCAGTCGGAGCAGCCAGTGTTGGTGGATTTCTGGGCAGCGTGGTGTGGACCCTGCCGAGCCCTGGCCCCAGTCGTCGATGAGGTCGCCAGCGGCCATCAGGGCAAGCTCAAAGTGATGAAGATGGATGTGGACGCGAACAGCGCCACGCCGTCGCGCTACGGCATCCGCGGCATCCCCGCTCTGCTGCTGTTCAAGGGCGGCAAGGTGGCCGACCAGATCGTCGGCTACGTCCCCAAGGACACCATCGAGCGCTCGGTTGCAAAGGTGCTCGAAACGCAGCCCGCCTGATTTTGTCCCAGCAGAAAGCACCTCGCAGCCCGGGTCGAGCGACCCGGGCTTTTGCGCTTTCTAAGCCCCCCGCAGTGCTAGACTCGGCTTCGACATGATGGACTCGGTTCTGTTTCGAACCATCCTGGTGGCCTTTTTCATCCTGGCGAACAGCTTCTTCGTGGCCGCCGAATTCGCGCTCGTCAGCGTTCGTGAGACACGCATGGAGCAGCTGTTGGCGATGGGTCGTCCCGGCGCTCGCACCGTGCTCGATCTCAAACACAAGATCGACGACTTTCTGCCTGCCGTGCAGCTTGGCGTAACGCTGGCGGCGTTAGCTCTCGGCTGGCTCGGCGAGCCCGCTGTCACGGAGCTGCTGGTCCGCGCTCTCCGTTTGGTTCAGCTCAATGCTGTCGACCATCGGGCCCTCCAGGTCGTATCCGTCGTGCTCGCCTTCGGCATCATCACCTATTTCGAGGTGCTGCTCGGCGAACTCGTCCCCAAGTCCCTGGCCCTGCAGCGCACCGACCGCATCGCGCTTGCCGTTGCCGGTCCTATGGACGTGTTTATCCGTATCACGCGACCGGCGGTCCGGCTGATGAACAGCTCGGCAACCTTGGTACTGCGGCTGTTCCGCGCACCGCTTTCTGGCGAAGGAGCGGTGCATTCGCCGGAGGAGCTCAAGCTGATTGCCACCGCAAGCCGACGCATGGGGCTGCTCGCGCCCTTTCAGGAGGAGATGATCCACCGCACCATCGAGCTGAGCCATCTGGTCGTTCGCGAGATCATGACGCCGCGGGGCAAGATCTTTTCGCTGCCGGCCAATCTCCCGCTTGACCGCGCCAGCGCCCGTATCGTCGACGAGCAGCACTCCCGCGTTCCCGTCTACGATCCCGAGGCTGGCCCGGAGCACATGATTGGCATCGTGTACTTCAAGGATGTCTCGCGCCTGATGCACTTCCAGGCTGGCCTCCAGCACGCGGGCAATGAGGTCGCCAGCCTTACGCTGCGGCAGGTCATGCGCGAGCCGACCGTCGTTCCGGAGACAAAACTCGCCATTGAACTGCTGCAGGACTTCCAGAATCAGCGTCGGCACATGGCTATCGTCGTGGATGAGTTCGGGTCGACGGTCGGCATTGTGACCGCCGAGGATGTCGTCGAGCAGGTTGTCGGCGAGCTGGACGATGAATTCGACTTCGGCCAGCGTCCGGCTGCGCCCAACGCCGCCGGACTTCTGTACCTCGACGGATCCACGACGCTTCGCGATCTCACCACGCAGCTGCGCTGGAGCTTTCCGCGCGAGTCCGGGGTCGAGACGCTGGCCGGCTTTCTCCTCGCGCAGCTTGGGCACCTCCCGGTTCCAGGCGAGAGCGTGGAGAGCGACGGACGCCGGTTCACCATCGAAGACATGGCCGGCCGTCGAATCACGCGGGTGCGTGCCGAGACGCTCGCACCGGCTGTACCTCAGGATCGATCGGCGCACAAAACTCCTGCTACGAGCGCGGCTGCATCGTGAGTGCACGCGCGGCGACGGACGCCCCGCGCCGACCGGCCTGGCTAGCAGCGGCGTTCCCCGGTGCCCGTCGCGTCCTCACCACGCTGCCGGTGCTCTGGCTGGTGGTCTCGGTCGTTTTTCTGCTGATCCACCTCGTTCCCGGCGACCCGATTGTCCAGATGCTCGGCGAGGGGGCCACGGCAGCCGACATCTCGTCCATCCGCCACGCCTACGGACTCGATGCGCCGCTCTCGCAGCAGTACGTCCACTACTGGCGCGGCGTGCTTCACCTCGACCTCGGCCAGTCGCTGCGCTTCCACGACTCGGTGACCCGTCTCATCCTCGAGCGCTACCCGTACACGCTCGCCCTCACTGCCGCCGCGCTTTTTCTTGGCCTGGTCTTCGCCGTCCCCGCCGGGCTCATCTCAGCGCTGTTTCGGAACGCGTGGCCCGACCGTACCTTAGGCGTCCTCTCGTTATTCGGTCTCTCTTTCCCCAACTTTGCCCTCGGTCCGCTGCTTATCCTGCTTTTCTCCATCAGGCTCGGCTGGCTGCCCGTCTCCGGCGCGGGCACGCCCGGCGACCTGCCCAGCTTCCTCGCGCACCTCATCCTGCCAGCGGTCACCTTGGGTCTTTCGCTCGCGGCCATTCTTACCCGCATGATTCGCACGGCCACCCTCGAGGAGCTTGGGCAGGACTACGTCCGCACCGCGCGAGCCAAGGGCCTCAGCGAGACCGCCGTCGTCCTCCGCCACGTACTGCCTAACGCTTTGTTGCCCGTCGTCACCGTACTCGGCCTGCAGTTCGGTAGCCTGCTGGCCGGGGCCATCGTCACCGAGACCATCTTTTCCCTGCCTGGCATCGGCCGTCTCACTCTTTCGGCCATCTCCAACCGCGACTACGCCCTGGTGCAGGGATCCCTGCTCGCGGTCGGTCTCACCTACGTTGCCGTCAACATGCTCACCGACCTCGCCTATACCGTCATCAACCCACGCGTGCGAGCCGTCTAGCGGCTGCCTCGTTGCACAATGGAAGGCATGGGTCCCCGTTCGCTCGCGCTGCCCGCCCTCCTGCTCGCCGCCCTCGTCTCCGCCGCGCAATCCCCACACGCCGTTCCAGACCGATCCCCCATCGCGGGAGATGCCAGCCTGCCCGCGCCTCGTCACATCCACGACGCTCGGTATGGGCTCTCTTTCGAGCTCCCCGCGGGATGGAACACAACCCAGAAAGATCGTGACCTGAGCACCTTTGCCCTCGATGCCCGCACCTCCGGCCGGTTCACGCAGATGCGCGATACCGCGCAGCTCGCCTTCAACCCGTTTCCCGCATCCACCTTCTCCGGCGCGCTTTTTTACTTCAGCGCAACTCCCCGGTCGAGTCCCCGAGACTGCACGAACCAGGCATCCGCGCAGGCGCCCCACATGGTCTCCTCAGAGATCCTTGATCGGGTCACCTTTGCGCACGGCTACGACGAGCACGGAACGATCTGCACGGAGTCGCGCGACGACGTCTACACCGCCCTTCGCAACGGAAGCTGCCTCCGCTTCGATCTGGTGCTCAACACCTTCTGCGGCGGGGACGTGTCCGGCGTGCGCAACATGACCGACGACCAGATCGCCGCGGTCCGCAAGCGCCTCGAAGGCATTCTTCAAACTGTTCACTTCGACTCGAAGTAGTCTGCTTACCGCTGCGACGAGGCGACTTCCACGATCTGCGCCAGGGGCGGCGTGCCTCTCTCAAGCCTCAGCAAAGCGAGCGTAATCGGCAGCCGAAACCGGCGCGGTCCGGCGCTTCCCGGATTCAGATAGAGCACATCCTCGGCCCACCGCACCTCCGGCTTGTGCGAGTGCCCGCTCACCACAACCGAGATCCCCGCCGCCTGCGGATGGAGGTCCAGGTCGTGGATGGAGTGCACCAGGTAGATCAGCGCACCGGCAAGCTCGACCGCCTCGGTCGCGGGCAGGTCCGCGCATCGTCCCGTCCGGTCGATGTTGCCGCGGATCGCCGTCACCGGCGCAAGCGCGCGCAGCGTATCGAGGATTGCCGCGTCCCCCACGTCGCCCGCATGCAGAATGTGCTCAGCCGGCCGCAGCAGCTCAAGCGCCTCGGGTCGCAACAGCCCGTGTGTATCGGAGATCACGCCAACCAGCACAGGCCTACGCTATCCAAAAGCTCTTGAGAACGGCAAACATCTGCGCATCCGCGGGGTCATGGCTGCGGTCCGGATCGAGGCGAAGCTCCAGAACCGTAACCCCGTCGAGCGCCACCTTAAAATCCTCGACCTCTTCCGTGCTTCCCGCGGGGCTGAAGGTGAACTGCTGCCGCGCCACCTCGCGCATCTCTCCACCCGCAGTCTTCGCCCACAGCGACATCTCCTGCGAGCGCTCCGAAACCCGATCTGCGATGTCGATCCACACGCGAGAGATTCGCTGTGGCGTCCGAAAGAGAAGCCGCAGCACCTGCGGTCCGGGCTCGGCCGACCTCCAGCCCATCGTGAGGGCGTGACCGAGGGCCTGCGTCACCGGAAACAGCTCGTCCTCCGACGACACCTCAATCTCCGCCAGCCTCAGCACATCGAGCCAGGCGACTTCCTCACCGCTCCGATCTTCCAGCATGCGCGATCTCCGTCAGGCCTTTGGATGCGCCACTCACATCCCCGCCGCAAGCCGCGTTCGCGGATCCATCCGGTCCCGCAGCGCATCGCCGATGAAGTTGAACGACAGCACCATCAACATCACCGCCGCGGCCGGGAAGATTACCAGGTGCGGCGAGTCGAACAGGTGCGATCGCGCGTCGTTCAGCATCGCACCCCAGCTTGGCGCGGGTGCTGGAACACCCAGACCCAGGAAGCTCAGCGTGGCCTCCGCGAGCACCGCGCCCGCCATGCCGATCGCCGCCTGCACAATCACCGGCTGCACGATGTTGGGCAGCACGTGCCGGCTCAGGATACGGAGATCCGACGCTCCCAGCGCTCGCGCTGCCTCTACAAACTCGCGCTCACGCATCGCCATCACCTGCGCCCGCACCAGACGAGCGTAGTTCACCCAACCCGAAAGCGCGAGCGCCAGCACGACGTTTTCGAGCCCCGGCCCGACAAACGCCACAAACGCGATCGCCAGCAAGATTCCGGGAAGGGCAAGGAAGGCGTTACTGACGTAGACGTTCAGCAACGTATCCATCCATCCGCCGTAGAAGCCGGCGACCGACCCGGCGAGCAGCCCGACTGACAGCGACAACCCGACGACACTGACCGCCACCGAGAGCGAGATACGCGCGCCATACACGACGCGTGCAAAGATGTCGCGACCGAGCTCATCGGTACCAAAAACGTGACCCGGCCCCGGCGCCGCCAGACGATGCCCGAGATCGAGCTGTGCCGGATCGTAGCGTGTGATCCACGGTGCGCTCAGCGCGGCGATCACGAATCCCAGCAGGAGCAGGCCCCCCAGAAACGCCAAAGGCTGGCTCCGAACTTCTGAAGCGACTCGGCTGTTGCTCGTTCGGCTCCCCACACTGCTCATCCTACGTCCGGCACAGTGCCGCGTGCCATGATGGTTTCGGGTTGCACGCGGAGGCCGCTCCGCAGGGAAGGAGCGCCGCTGAGGATCCTCATCTATGGCCTGAACTTCTCGCCCGAGCTGACCGGCATCGGCAAATACACCGGCGAGATGGCTTGGTGGCTGGCGCACCGCGGGCACCAGGTCCAGGTCGTTACGACGCCGCCATACTACCCGGAATGGCGGCTCGGCCAGGGCTTCAGCAACCGCTACCAGACCGAGCATCTGCTGCCCAACCTCACCGTCCATCGCTGCCCGTTCTATGTTCCTACAAAGCCCTCAGGGATCAAGCGCCTGTTGCATCTCAGCTCCTTCGCCGTGTCCAGTTTCCTGCCCATGCTCAGGTCCAGCGGTTGGGAGCCCGACATCCTCCTCAACGTGGAGCCAACCTTCTTTTCCGCACCGGTCGCGCTCTTGGCGGCTCGTCTTGCTGAAAGCCCAGCCTGGCTGCACGTCCAAGACTTCGAGATCGATGCTGCCTTTGATCTTGGCCTGCTGCCCTCCGGCGGCGTGCTGCAGCGCCTTGCGCTCGGCGTGGAGAAGAGACTGACTCGCCAGTTCGACTGCCTTTCCTCCATTTCCCCGCGCATGGCCGAGCGTGCAATCGCAAAAGGCGTCCCGTCGTCGCGTGTCGTCCTCTTTCCCAACTGGGTCGATCCCGCCGTGATCTACCCCGAACCACCGTCGCACCCTAACTCCTTCCGCCAGCAACTCGGCCTCGAGGGCAAGCTGGTTCTGCTCTACTCCGGCAACATGGGCAACAAGCAGGGGCTCGAATGCCTGGCTCAGCTGGCGACGCAGCTGAGATCCAACCCCGACGTCCATTGCCTCTTCTGCGGCGACGGCGCGTTCCGGCCGGAGCTTGAATTGCTGGTTGCCGGGCTGCCGAATGTCACCTTCCTGCCACTCCAAATGCCCGATCGGCTCAATGAGCTCCTGAACCTCGCAGCCCTCCACCTCCTGCCGCAAAAGGTCGGCGTTATGGACCTGGTGATGCCGTCGAAGCTGACCGGAATGCTCGCCAGCGGACGACCCGTGCTCGCCATGGCAGCGCCCGGAACGCAGCTCGCGGAGGTCGTCAGCGGCTGCTCGGCCACTGGTCAGCAGAGACACGATCCGTGTGGCGTGGTGGTTTCTCCGCAGGATCTCGGCGGCTTCGTCCAGGTCGCCCGCGCACTCCTGGCGGACGCCGGGCTCCGCGCGCGGCTCGGGGCCGGGGCACGGACGTATGCGGTCCGGTATCTTGCGCAGCAACAGGTACTTGAGCGCTTCGAGCGACAGCTGGCGCAGGTGGCTGGGCAAGGTACTTCCACTTTTAGGTGAGGTATTGCATCCCCCACTCACGTAAACTGGTCGCGGTACGTGTCTCACTGCAATCTTTGAAATTCAACCTGACGGAGTGTTCGCTTGAAGAAGGCTTTGATCACCGGAGTTACAGGTCAGGACGGAGCCTATCTCGCTCAGTTTCTGCTCGGCAAAGGATACGAAGTGCACGGAATCAAGCGGCGCACATCGCTGTTCAATACCGCCCGCATCGATCACATCTACGAAGACCCGCATAACCCCGATCCGCACTTCATCCTCCATTACGGCGACATGACCGACAGTTCGTCGCTCATCCATATCGTTGAAAAGGTGCAGCCGGACGAGATTTACAACCTGGCCGCACAGTCGCACGTGCAGGTGAGCTTTGAAGAGCCGGAGTACACCGCCAACTCCGACGCGCTTGGGGTCTTGCGTCTGCTCGAAGCCATTCGCATACTTGGCCTTGAAAAGAAGACGCGCTTCTACCAGGCCTCCACCTCCGAGCTCTACGGCCTCGTCCAAGAGATTCCGCAAAAGGAGACGACGCCGTTTTATCCCCGCTCGCCGTACGCCGTGGCGAAGCTGTACGGGTACTGGATCGTGGTCAACTACCGCGAGGCCTATGGCATGTACGCCTGCAACGGCATCCTGTTCAACCACGAGTCGCCGCTGCGCGGAGAGACCTTTGTCACCCGCAAGATCACCCGCGGTCTTGCCCGCATCAAGGTAGGTCTGCAAAAGCAGCTCTTTATGGGCAATCTTGATGCCAAGCGGGATTGGGGTCACGCGCGCGACTATGTCGAGATGCAGTGGCTGATGCTGCAGCAGGACAAACCCCAGGACTTCGTCATCGCCACCGGCGAGCAGTACTCGGTGCGCGACTTCATCCGGCGCTGCGCCGAGCTGCTCGACCTCCAGCTGTGCTGGGAGGGCAGCGGCGTCAACGAAAAGGCGGTCGACGCAAAAGGCAATGTGATCGTTGCTGTCGATCCTCGATACTTCCGTCCGACCGAAGTGGAGACGCTGCTTGGCGATCCGTCCAAGGCCAAGCGCGAGCTCGGATGGACGCCGGCCACTACCTTCGAGCAGCTGGTGCAGGAGATGGTCGACTCGGACCTTAAGTCCGCGCAGCGGGACGCTTTGGTCCGCGAACATGGCTTTGACGCCTACAACGTGCGTGAGTCGTAACCTGCGATGCAGACCCTTACCGAAACTCCGGAGAGCCAGTCCTCGATGTTTGAACCGTACATGCGTCCAGACGCCCGCATCTTTGTCGCCGGCCATCGCGGTCTGGTCGGCTCCGCCATTGTGCGCGAGCTGGGGAGCCTCGGATACACCAACCTGCTGACGCGCAGCCGGCGGGAGCTGAACCTCGAAGACGCCTCCGCGGTGAGCGCCTTTTTCGCTGAGCAGAGGCCGGAGTTCGTGGTGCTGGCTGCGGCCAAGGTAGGCGGCATCCTTGCAAATAACAGCTATCCTGCCGATTTCATCCGTGACAATCTCGCCATCCAGAACAACGTGATTGATGCGAGTTACCGCAGCGGTGTCGACCGCCTGCTCTTCCTTGGGTCTTCCTGCATTTACCCAAAGCTGGCGCCCCAGCCGATGCCCGAGAGCTGCCTGCTGGCTGGCCCGCTTGAACCGACCAACCGGCCCTACGCGCTCGCCAAGATCGCCGGGATTGAGATGTGCTGGAGCTACAACCGCCAGTACGGCACCAAGTATCTCGCAGCGATGCCGACCAACCTCTATGGGCCGAATGACAACTTCGATCTGGCCAACTCGCACGTGCTTCCCGCGCTGATCCGCAAGACCGCGCAGGCGCTCAGGGACGGTGAAAGCGAAGTCGTCGTCTGGGGGACAGGAACACCCCGCCGCGAGCTGCTCTACTCGGACGATCTGGCGAAAGCATGTGTCTTTCTCCTGAATCTTGACGCACCGACGTACGATTCCATGCTGGTTGAGGATGCGCCACCGCTGATCAACATTGGCACCGGCGAGGACGTCACCATACGCGAGCTGGCCGAGACCGTCGCTCGGGTGCTGGGCTTCTCCGGCGCTTTGCGCTTCGATACATCGAAGCCAGACGGAACCCCGCGGAAGCTGATGGACGTCAAACGTCTCCATGCGCTTGGCTGGCATCATACGACTGATCTCGAAACTGGGATCCGCAAGACGTGGGAGATCGCGCGCACGCAGCTGCTGTAAGCTGGCGACCTCCGACACACTCGGTTCCGCTGCATTCCCTTCCGTTCCTGTGATCCTGCCCTGGTTGCCTGTCGCCCACAGTTGGTGGGCGCAGACGGTAGCGCCATGCGAAGGATGCCGCTCCGGTGATGATCTCTGCCCAGCCGCTTCGAACAGACGTGTTGCGACACGTCCCCGAAAGTGGGATTAACTGCTCGTGTTCCCGCACCCTAAGATCAGCACAGATCGCAGGCGTCCCCAAGCGCCGCGAACCTCTCTTCTTGAGGTCATTTCCCATGCTGCTCTTTTGGAAGCGTTTGCTTCCTGTTGTTCTTCTCCTTTTGCTGGTTGTGAGCGCCTCCCCGGCACTCCATGCGTCCGAGCCCGCGACAGCCGACACGCCGAACGTCGCGGAGCAGCTGCTTCTCTCGCAGGCCAATCAGGACAGGATTGCGCACGGTCTGCAGCCGCTCGAGCGCGATCCGCTGCTGTCACAGGCCGCTGCGTTTCACGCGGTTCAGATGGCGCGCCATGGCGACATCTCCCACGGCTTCCCTGGGGAGCCGGAGCTTTCGGAACGCGGCGCAAAGGCCGGCGTTCGGTTCTCCCTGATTACCGAGAACGTCGCGGAAGCGGGGAACGCCGGCATCATCCATGGGCTGTGGATGCACTCGGCCGGACACCGCGCCAACCTGCTCGACCCTGAGGTGAACGTCGTGGGCGTTGCGGTGGTGGTGAGCCAGCGCGAGGTTTACGCCGTGGAGGACTTCGCCAGCACGGTGGAGCCGCTCAGCTTCGAGCAGCAGGAGGCGACCGTGGCAGAGCTGCTGCGAACGACCGGCATTTCGGTCGCGAACGACAGCGCCAAGGCGACCGAAGAGGCACGGCAGACCTGTACGATGGAGACCGGTTTTGCCGGCCATCGCCAGCCATGGTTCATTATGCGATACAGTGCGGCGGACCTTTCGAAGCTGCCGGTGCAACTGACCAGCCATATCAGCTCGGGACGGTACCACCAGGCAGTGATCGGGGCGTGCTCGAGTTCCGAGGGCGGTCCATTTAGCTCGTACAATCTTGCGGTGCTGTTGTACCCATAGACTCGGGTCAGCACTGTGGCCGCGATCCCCTCCCCCCCGGATACCTCTTACTAAACCATTTGCTGTGAACGACTTAGTTGAAACGACTGGCTGCAAACGAATGATCCAAAACGGCTTACGCTCAAAATATTCAAACGAAACGACTTACAAGCAGCGTTCCAGAGGTTAGCTGCAAAGATATGTAGGTGGACGACGTCCGCTGTGCTGTTCACCTGTTTCTATCTTAGCGACTTGCCTGAGAAAGTACGCCAAATGTCAGGAGTTCAAGAAGAGACACCATCGTGTCCTCCGAAGTGCTTGCGGTGAAGGGCTCAGGCGCTTGCCAAAGGAAGACGAGCTTGAGAGCATGCTTGCTATGCTTCATGCCTGTCTGCGCGTGTGTCAGTTTCTCTTGCTGAGCTGGGCGATCCTGATCGTCCTGGGTCTGCTTGGACAGATGTCGCATGTGGGGGAGAAGTACGCGATCTTTGCGGTGGTGGTCGCGTTTCTGGGTGCGGCGATTCTTTTGGTGTTATGACCTTGCCGTTGGGTGAAAGCGGCACGCGAGGAGGCCTCCTTGTACGTCAGAGGAAGACGCCACGCGTTGTTTTTTCTTCCGCGATGCGGATTCGTGTGTTTGTCGAGCCGATGAACACTGACGGAGGTCGGTGGCAACGAGCGACCGGGTTTAGGGCACTAAGTCATGTGTGGCGGTGCCTGATTGCCGAGTGTTGACGAGGGGCTGCCGATGGAGCGATGGAGACACGTATGGCTGACAAAATGACGACGGTTGAGGATCTGATGTTGACTGGTCTGAGCTACGTTCTGGACTTCGAGAATAAGGTTTCGGACGTGGCCAAGAAGATGGCCGCCGCGGCGACCAACCCGGATGCGAAGGACATTTTTGAGAAGAGCGTGACCAAGGGCAAGGAGTACGCGCAGAAGGTGCAGCAGGCGTACCAGAAGCTGGGCAAGCCGGTGCAGACGAACGACAATCACATTGCCGAGGCGATGATCACCGAAGTGGAACATATGATTTCGAACACGGAGGCTGGGCCGGTGCGGGATGCGGCTCTGATCGTGGCGGCGAACCAGATGCAGCTGTATCGGGTCTCTGCGTATGGGTCGCTTGAGACGTATGCACGGCTGGTCGGCAAGCAGGATGCGGCTGAGGGACTGAAGCAAAACCTTGAGGACAGCAAGGGCGGAGACGCGAAGCTGACCAAGATTGCTGAGGAGACGGTGAATCAAGAGGCGAAGCAGGCGAGCATGCAGGCGGCGTAGTGGTGGCGGAGGCTTTTGTCTGCGGCTGAGTTGATAGGCGGCGGGTCCTGTTTTGGGGCTGGCCGCCTTCGCTTTTAGGT
>CALMVL010000008.1 GCA_937873265.1 uncultured Granulicella sp. | reverse complement strand
TTTGAGCGATCTGTGTTGGGCATTTGTGGGGGGGCTGGGGTTGGTTCGGGGGGCAAACCTCGGGGGGGAGTGCGCGATTTTTGAGGCAGTGCATGGGTCGGCTCCGGATATTGCGGGGCAGAACAAGGCGAACCCGACCGCGCTGCTGCAAAGTGCGGTGCTGATGCTGGATTACCTGAACGAGGGTGAGACAGCGAAGCTGGTACAGGGAGCGATTGCCGCGGTGTATGCGAATGGGACGGCGCTGACGCGGGATGTGGGCGGCACGGGTGGAACGCGGGAGTTTTCGGATGCGGTTGTGGCGGCTCTTTGAGGAGGTGTGGTTTCCAAATATGAGGTATGGACGATGAGGACTGAGCGATGAGGGGTTTTGGATGGGTTGGCGCTGGCTTGCTGACTTCGTGTGTGTTGGTCGGGTGCAAGCCGGATGCGGCGGTGCGGTCTGGGGCGTTGATCGATAAGACGGGGGTGAAGCGGCAGAAGCAGCCGGCAAGTTCGCTCGATCCGGCGACGCTGGGCCGGGTAAGTGGGGTCGTGCATTTCGGCGGAAAGGCGCCGGAGCGGATCAAGATCGACATGAGCCAAGATCCGGTGTGCTCGCTGAGCGGAAACGACAACTTGACGGAGCAGTACGTGGTGAAGGACGGCAAGCTGGCCAACGTCTATGTGTATGTGAAGAGCGGTCCGGCGGCGGTGATGGATCTCGAGCCGAGCGGCACGCCGGTGGTGCTGGACCAGGTGGGGTGCCAATATCGGCCGCATGTGGTGGCGGTGCAGGCGGGTGGGTCGGTGGAGTTTCGCAACTCGGACAACACGATGCACAACATCCACACGATGCCGACGGTGGTGGGCAATGAGGTGATCGATGTGTCGCAGGGGCCGAAGGGCGCCCCCCAGGTGCGAATGTTCCCTCAGGTGGAAGCGATGCTGCCAGTGCGGTGCAACAACCATCCTTGGATGAATGCCTTTATCAACGTGGCGCCGACACCGTTTTTCGCGGTGACAGGGGCGGATGGAAGCTTCACCCTGACTGGGTTGCCGGCGGGAGTGTATACGATTGGGGCCGTGCACGAGAAGATGGGCGAGCAAACGACCCAGGTGACGGTCGCGGCGAAACAGTTGGCGAAAGCGAATTTCGACTTCGCGCAACGATAAGCACGGGAGGCGATGCGGGATGAATCAGATGCTGATGGTGCATGAGCTGCCGCTGTGGTTTCTGGTGTTTTCCCTATTCCTGCCGCGGATTTCATTGGCTGTGGCATGGCTGCAGGGAACGCTCGCGCCTTTTCATCTGCATGGGCTTGTGCCGTTGGTCATTGCGGCTGTGCTGCCGAGGGTGCTGATTTTGTGGATGATTTATTTGGATCAGGGGGTGAGCCTCTGGTTTCTTCTTCATCTGCTGGCGGCGGTGCTGGTCTGGGGTGGAAGTGGTGGGTACACAAGGTCGCGGCGACGACGGCGGGACGATTACTAGAGTGGCCCGTCAGGTACTGCCCCGGCGTTCGGAATCCTGAATGGCGTAGGCCGCAACGAGGAGTAGCTCGGGAGCTCCCCCGGGTTTTCGCAATCCCGAGCACGGCCGAGCTCCCAATACGCGAGCGAAGAGGCTGTTGCTATGCTTAAGGTATGGAGCAACGCAAGGTAGGCATACTTGGAGCGACTGGCATGGTGGGCCAGCGCTTCATTCATCTGCTGGAGCGGCATCCGTGGTTTGAGGTCAGCTGGCTGGCGGCAAGCGACCGGAGCGCGGGCAAGCGATTTGGAGAGGCTTGCCGGTGGAAGCTGGAGGCTCCTCTGCCGAAGCGCATCGCCGAGATGACGGTCCAGTCGAACGTGCCGGAGGGCGTAGTGGGCGAGCTGCCCGCGATCATCTTCGCGGCGCTTGATGCAGAGGTTGCGCGGGAGCTGGAGCCTAAGTTTGCGGCGGCGGGGTGCGCGGTCATCTCGAACTCGAGCGCGCTTCGGATGGTGGAGGACGTGCCGCTGGTGGTGCCGGAGGTGAACGCGGATCATCTCGGGATGCTGGAAGGGCAGAGCTGGCGCGGGCTAGGGAATACCGGCGGACGCGGCGGATTCGTGGTGACGAATCCAAACTGCTGCGCTGCCGGCCTGGTGATGGCGTTGAAGCCGCTGGAAGAGCGATTTGGGATTGAGAGCTTGTTCGTTTCGACGATGCAGGCGGTGAGTGGGGCAGGATATCCAGGTGTGGCGTCGCTGGACATTCTGGGCAATGTGGTGCCGTTCATCCGGAACGAAGAAGAGAAGCTGCAGGAGGAAGTAGGCAAGCTTCTGGGGCGGCTTGAGTTGGGCCGGGTGAAGCGGTTGGAGGCGAAGGTGAGCGCGCACTGCAACCGGGTGGCGGTGGAGGATGGGCATACGGAGTGCGTGAGCGTGAAGCTGACGGCCAAGGCAAACCGGGACGAGGTGCTGCGGGCCTGGGAAGAGTTCCGTCCGCTCGATGGTCAGCACTTGCCATCGGCGCCGGAGCAGCCGGTGGAGTATGTCGAGGGGGTCGACCGGCCGCAGCCGAAGCTGGACCGGATGCGCGGCCGCGGCATGGCGGCGACGGTGGGGCGGCTGCGCCCGTGTGCGCTGTTGGACTGGAAGTTCGTCGTGCTGTCGCACAATGTCATTCGCGGTGCAGCAGGGGCGGCTGTGCTGAATGCGGAGGTGCTGGCGCGCCTGGGGAAGTTCGACAAGTTACGGATGACGGGCGCCACGGTGCGTGAGGCGGTGCGGGTGTGAGTGAGCTGCGGCCGGGGCTGGTTGTGATGAAGTTCGGTGGGACGTCCGTGGAGAATGCGCGGGCAATGCTGCGGACAGCGGATATCGTGTTGGGACGGCTGGATCGCGGGCTTGAGGCGGTGGTGGTGGTGTCGGCGATGGCGAAGGTGACCGACCTCCTGCTGACGGCGGCGAGCGCAGCGGGGCGGGGAGACGTAAAGGGAGCGCTTGCGATCTCGTCGCGACTACGCATACGGCATGTGGACACGGCGACTGAGCTGGCCGCTGGCGGATCGGTGGGTGGGCTTCATGCGGTGCTGCACGCGGAATTCGACGGGCTCGACGACCTGCTGCGAGGGATCTCAGCGGTAGGCGAGTTGACCGCGCGGACCAATGACCTGGTGGTGAGCTTTGGCGAACGGGCGTCGAGCCGGATGGTGACAGAGGCGTTTCGCGGGCGGGGCATTGCGGCGAAGCATGTGGATGCGCGGAGCTGCATTGTTACGGATGACGGCTTTGGCAAGGCGGTACCGATCGAGGCGGCGATCGCGGCGAGATTACTGGAGCACGTGGCCCCGCTGATTGCGGAGAGGCGCGTGCCGGTGATGGGCGGGTTTATCGGTTCGACGGCGACGGGCGTGACGACGACGCTGGGGCGCGGCGGGAGTGATTTTACGGCGGCGCTGGTGGGAGGCGGTCTACATGCCGCCGCGATTGAGATCTGGACGGACGTAAATGGGATTATGACAACGGACCCGCGGATCTGCCCGGATGCGCTGCGGGTCAAGACCATCTCGTTTGAGGAAGCGGCGGAACTGGCATACTTCGGGGCGAAGGTCTTGCATCCGGCGACGATCCTGCCGGCTGTGCAGAAATCGATTCCGGTTTGGGTGCTTAACTCGCGCGACGCCACAAATGAGGGAACAAAGATCACAGCAGTGGCGCCGCCGTGCGCGAGTCCGTTCAAGAGCATCGCGGCGAAAAAGCGGCTCACGATTATCGATGTGGTCGCGAGCCGTATGCTGATGACGCATGGATATCTGAAAGCGGTGTTCGATGTGTTTGACCGATACCGGTGCGCAATCGACATGGTGTCGACAAGTGAGGTCAGCATCTCCCTGACGGTAGACTCGAATGAGAAGCTGCCGGAGATCTGCGCGGAGTTGAGCAAGCTGGCGGATGTGAAGTACGAAGGGCGGAAGGCGCTGATCTGCCTCGTGGGTGAGGATATTCGCGGGCACAGCGGGATTGCGGGGCAGGTTTTTTCGGCGGTAAGCCATGTGAATGTGCGAATGATCTCGCAAGGGGCAAGCGAGATCAACATGAGCTTCATGATTGATGAGGAGGAAGTGGAGGAGGCGGTGCGATCACTGCACAGCAGGTTTTTTGAGAATCCGGATGAAACCGTGTTTGACGTGGCGGGGCGGCGGGAAAGACTCAACGCAGACTGACGCGCATGAGCACGGACCCGATTGAATAGAGACGTGGAGAGCTGAAGTGTTGGGCTGTGGTGAAAGGTAGAGGACGCGATGCGGGTATTGGTTTTGGGGCATGGGAAGACGGGGCGTCTGGTGGCAGAGGTGGCGGCGGAACACGGCCATAGCGTGCATGTGCTCGATGCGAAGGAGAATCCGCATGCACGGGCGCTGACAGCTCCATTTGTGACGGGATTTGATGTGGTGGTTGATTTCACCAATGCGGAGGCTGCCGTGCAGAACATGCGAGCTTGTCTTTCGAATGCCGCGAGGATGGTAGTGGGGACGACGGGTTGGTATGACCGATTGAACGATATGCGGGAACTGGCTCGGCGCAAGGAGGCGGGTCTGCTGTTTGGAACGAACTTTTCGGTGGGGGTGCAGGCGATGCTGCGCGTCGCGGCCGAGATGGCGCGAGAGCTTGGTTCGGCAGGGTACCGGTTCCGGCTGGAAGAGACGCATCATGAGACGAAGCTGGACACACCGAGTGGGACGGCGCTGACGCTGGCGGATGTGGTGAAGCAGGCGGCGGGTGTGGGCGATGTGCCGATCGAGTCGCGGCGGGAAGGCGACGCGGCGGGGCTGCATGTGCTCGCTGCGGAGAGCGACTTCGATCGGCTGGTGCTGTCGCACGAGTCGTTTTCGCGGCGGGCGTTTGCGGAGGGCGCGGTGCGAGCGGCGGAATGGATCTCGGAGCGGACCGGAAGTTACGACTTCAAGGACGTCTTTACGCAAATGTAAGTAGGAAAACCTGCTTGGGCCAGAGAAGCTGGTTGATTCTTCCTCTAACATGTGTCGCTCGCTTGCGGGTACGAGATGTTGTGCTTAGTCTGTGAGCATGTCTTCGACTCTGCTGAACTTGCCCACCTCTACAGACTTTTCGTCGCTTTCGTTGGAACAGAAGCTGGACCGGCTGGCGGAGGTGGCGGTTAAGATTGGGCTGGGGTTGCAGCCCGGGCAGGAGATGTTGCTGACAGCCCCGGTGGACGCAATGCCGCTGGTACGGCGGATTACCGAGCATGCGTACAAGGTGGGAGCCCTGCTGGTGACGACTTTTTATGCGGACGACCCGGCGGTTTTGGCGCGATACCAGTATGGGCCGGATGCGGCCTTCGACTATGCGCCGGTATGGCTGCACGATGCGATTGCGACGGCATTTCGCGGGGGTGCGGCGCGGATGGCGATCGCCGGTGCAAATCCGGCGCTGCTAGCCAAGCAGGATCCGGCAAAGGTTTCGCGGGCGAACGTCGCCATGTCCAAGGCGTCCAAGCCGGCCATGGAACTGATTACGCGACACGAGATTAACTGGACCATCGTCGCGTGCGCGACACCAGAGTGGGCGAAGCTGGTGTTCCCGGGGGAGCCGGAAAGTGTGGCGGTACCAAACCTGTGGGAGGCGATCTTTAGGGCTTCACGGATTGATGGCGACGATCCAGTGGCGCAGTGGCGGGCGCATGGGGTGGAGCTGAAGCAACGTGTGGAGATGCTGAATGCGAAGCGCTACTCGGCGCTGCGGTTCCACTCGGCGGATGGGGCGACTGATTTGACGGTTGGGTTAGCCGACGATCACCTGTGGGCGGGTGGAGGGACGACGGCGGGCAATGGGGTGTATTGCCAACCCAATATTCCGACAGAGGAGTGCTTCACGACGCCGCATAAAGATCGTGTGGATGGCAAAGTGCGGGCGTCGAAGCCCCTGTCGCACCAGGGGACGCTGATTGAAAACATCCAGGTGCGGTTTGAGGCGGGCAAGATTGTGGAAGTGCATGCGACGGCGGGGCAGGATGTGCTGGAGCGACTCATCAGGACGGATGAGGGCGCGCGGAGCCTGGGTGAGGTGGCACTGGTGCCGCACTCGTCGCCAATTTCGCAAAGCGGGCTGCTGTTCTGGAACACGCTGTTTGACGAGAACGCGGCCAGCCATATTGCGCTGGGGCAGAGCTACTCCACGTGCCTGAAGGGCGGGACGAAGATGAATGACGAGGAGCTGGCGAAGCTGGGGGCGAACTCGAGCCTGATCCACGTGGACTGGATGATTGGGTCGGGGCAGGTGGATGTGGAGGGAGTTCGTGCGGATGGGACGAGTGAGCCGCTGATGCGGGCGGGGGAGTGGGTGTGACGTCTCGCGAGCGGCGTGTGCTGCTCGCGGTGAGCGATGCTCTTGCTGTGCCTACGGTAGGGCGATGTCGGCTGTTGTTCCAAGTGGATTAGAGGGCATTGTGTGCTTCTTCATGTGTACCCTCATACCCGGAATCTTCATGGCGCTGCTAAGCAGAGGCAACGTTCACGACCGCTCTCGTTTTCATTGTGCGCGCGAACTCGTTTTCTTCTGGCTTGTACGGGCTCATTGCGCTAGTTCACTAGTGAACTGGGCGCGAAGACGATCTACACAGCGCGCGTAGACTGGGAATCGATATGGACCTGAAGGGGTGTGGGACGGCGCTGGTGACTCCGTTTGCCGCAGACGGCGCGGTCGATGAGGCGGCGATGCGGCGGCTTGTGGCGTGGCAGATTGCCAGCGGCGTTGATTTTCTGGTGCCGGCTGGGACGACGGGAGAGGCTTCGACACTAACGGAGCAGGAGTGGCTGCGCGCTGTGGACGTGGTGCTGGAGGCAGCAGGGGGGCGCGTCCCGGTGTTTGCAGGATGCACACACAACTCGACGGCGGAGGCGGTGGCTCGGGCGAAGAAAGCAGCTGCGTTGCAGGGGTTGAGCGGCCTTTTGACGGCGAATCCGTACTACAACCGGCCGGGGCAGGAAGGGCAGTATCGACACTTTCGGGCGATTGCGGAGGCGGTCGCGGTACCGGTGCTGCTGTACAACATTCCAGGGCGAACGGGGGCGAATCTGGAGCCGGCGACGGTGGCTCGGCTCGCGGAGTTGCCGAATGTGATTGGGGTGAAGGAGTCGAGTGGGAGTGTGATGCAGATCACGGAGGTGCTGGCCTCTGTGCCGAAGGGTTTCCATGTGTTTGCGGGGGACGATGGGATGGCGCTGCCGGTGATTGCGCTGGGGGGCGCGGGTCTGATTTCAGTTGCGTCGAATGCGTTTCCGCGGCAGGTGAGCGAGATGGTGCACGCAGCGCTTGAAGGAGACTGGGTGCGGGCGCGGGAACGAAACCTGCGCTATTTTCGCGTGATGCAGGCACACTTTTCAGAGACGAGCCCGTCCCCGGTGAAGGCCGTGCTGGCAATGCTGGGGAAGGGCGAAGACGTGTTGCGGCTGCCTATGGTGCCGGTGAGCGAGGGGCTGCGCGCGAAACTCGATGGGCTGCTGGACGATCTGCGGGCGGCGGGCGAGAAGCTGGGCTGAATGCGGCTGTACCGTCGTTGCCGAGCGGAGACGCATGGTGTTCGTGTGTTCCATTGTGATGCGGAACTGGAGAGATGATGACCGGCGGCTTGGAAGAGCGGATTGAGTTCTGGTTCGGGCAGGGTGCGGCGGCCGTGGGTGCGACGGAGGCGATGGTTGCGTTTGAGGAGCTACGGGTCGCGTTGGAGCGGGGAGATGTCCGGGCGGCGGAGCCCGATGCATTTTGGCCGGCGGGATGGCGGGTGAATGCGTGGGTGAAGCGGGGCATTCTGCTCGGGTTCCGGATAGGGCAGATGAAGGAAGTCGGCTGCTCGGCGGGATTTTCGTTCGTTGATAAAAGCACATACCCGGCTCGGCAGTTTACGACGGAGGATGGGATTCGGGTCGTGCCGGGTGGGTCGAGTGTACGCGCGGGGGTCCATCTTGCGCGGGGGGTGGTAGTGATGCCGCCGGCGTATGTCAATGTGGGGGCGCATGTGGAGGAGGGGACGATGGTGGATTCACATGCGTTGGTCGGCAGCTGTGCGCAGATTGGCAAGCGAGTTCACCTGAGCGCGGCGGCGCAGATTGGCGGAGTGCTGGAGCCGGTGGGGGCGGCGCCGGTGGTAATTGAGGATGATGTGCTGGTGGGCGGAAACACCGGGGTGTACGAGGGCACGGTGGTGCGGCGGCGAGCGGTGTTGGCGGCGGGGGTGGTTCTAACGCGGGGCACGCCGGTCTACGACGTGGTGCGGGGCGAGGTGTACCGGTCGAGCGCAGATGCCCCCCTCGAGATACCGGAGGGAGCCGTGGTGGTGCCGGGATCAAGAGCTATTGGAACGGGCAAGGGGCTCGAGTGGGGACTTAGCTTGGCGACGCCGGTCATTATTAAGTACCGGGACGAGAAGACGGAGCTGTCGCTGGTCTTGGAAAATCTGCTGCGGTGAGCACCACGCCGGGGGAGTCGGACGGCGAGAAGACTCGGCGTGTAACGGCACCGGTGTCCTTGCCGGGGCAACGCTTGTTCAGTGACACACTTCCACCCCCCTTTCCGCGCGCACGCGGCGGTAGTCCGGAGTTCCGACGAGCGCAGGCGTGCGGCAATGGACTGTTAGAATCGAGTGTTGATGGCAAACGATACGTTGAAACTGGTTCCGCTGGGTGGCCTGGGTGAGTTTGGGATGAACTGCATGGCCCTGCAGTGGCAAGACGACATCCTGGTGATCGATGCCGGTCTCATGTTTCCCGAAGAAGAGTTGCTGGGTGTGGACATTGTTGTTCCGGATATCAGCTACCTGCTGGAGAATCGGTCGAAGGTGCGCGGTATTCTGCTCACGCACGGGCACGAGGACCACATCGGTGGCTTGCCCTGGATCCTTTCCGAACTGAATGTGCCAGTCTATGGGACGGAGTTTACGCTGGCACTGGTGGAAGGCAAGCTGGAAGAGCACAAGCTGCTGGATCAAGCGGACCTCATCGAGATGTTACCGGGTAAACGGTTCACGATTGGGCCGTTTCAGGTCATGCCGATTCGAGTGACGCACTCACTGGTAGACTGCGTGGCGCTGGCGGTTTACACACCGGTTGGCGTGGTGCTGCACACCGGCGACTTTAAGATTGATCTGTCGAGTCCGGATGGCAAGCCGTTTGACCTCCATGCGTTCGCGGAACTGGGCCGGCAGGGGGTTCTGGCGTTACTGCAGGACTCTACCAATGTGGACCGCGTCGGCTACACGCCAGGGGAGCGCGCTGTCCGGCCGAAGCTGGATGAGATCTTCGCCCGGACGAAAAAGCGCTTGTTCTTTTCGTGCTTCTCGTCATCGATACACCGGATCCGGATTGCGATGGAGCTGGCGCACACGCATGGGCGCAAGGTGGCGGTGGTGGGGCGGTCACTTGATAACTCCACCGAGATTGCACAGGATCTGGGATACCTCGACATTCCGCCGGGGCTGCTGATTCCGCCGGGACAGATTCGCGAGATGCCGGCAGAGCAGATGTGTGTGCTGATCAGCGGGACGCAGGGTGAGCCGATGAGCGCCCTGAGCCGGGCCGCGGTGAACAATCACCGGTTCGCGAAGATCGACGCGGGCGACACGGTTGTGATGAGTTCGCGCATCATTCCGGGCAACGAGAAATCGATTTACCGGGTTATCGATCATCTGGAGCGACGGGATGCGAAGGTGATCCACGACGACGGCACGGCGGGGCTGATCCACGTGAGCGGGCATGGGAGCCAGGAAGAACTGCGGCTGATGATTAACCTGGTGCGGCCGAAGTTCTTCGTTCCGGTGCACGGCGACTATCGCCATCTGAAGCGTCATGCCGAGCTGGCCGGGGCAATGGGCGTCGTCGAAAAGACGTTTCTGCTCGAAGACGGAGAGGTGCTGGAGCTTGGCCGCGACAAGGCGGTGAAGAACGGCAAGGTGACAGTGGGACGGGTGTGCATCGACTCGGGCGGGTCGGCGAGCGATGTAGTGAAGGACCTGGTCATCAGGGATCGCAAGCACCTGAGCGAAGACGGGTTTGTGGTGCCGATCATCACGATCAACAAGCGCACAGGCAAGGTGGAGTCGACGCCGGAGATCGTGATGCGTGGCTTCGCGGTGGATGAGCCGAGTCTCATCGCGGAGGCACGGCAAGTGGTACAGCGGACCTTGGACACATCGTCTGCCGAAGAAAAGGCGGACTATGGGATGGTGAAGGAGAAGGTTCGTACGGAGCTGAAGAAATATATCCAGAAAAGTACGAGCCGACGGCCGCTGATTACGCCGGTGATTCTGGAGATCTAAGGCGAACTGGATCCGGGGTTGGTGGGGAGATGGGTAATCTGGTGACGATGGCCGATATCCGGGCGGCGCGGAAGCGCATCGCGGGGGTAGCCGTGCGGACTCCGCTGGTTCGGCTGGATACGGGGCAGCTGCGTGCAGCCGGTTTGCCGGTGCCGGCCTTTGAGATCTGGATCAAGGCGGAGAGTGCGCAGCCGATTGGCAGTTTTAAGCTGCGCGGGGCGTACAACATGATGGCGCAGCTGCCGGCAGAGGTGCTCGCGCGTGGGGTGATTACGTATTCGAGCGGGAATCACGCGCAGGGGGTGGCGTATGCGGCGCGGGTGTTGGGGGCGAAGGCCGTGATTGTGATGCCGAGCAACGCGCCAGAGGTGAAGGTGCGGGCGACCGCTTCGCTCGGAGCGGAGATCGTGACGGTGGGACCGGCGAGCTCGGAACGCCACGCGAAAGCGTTGCAGCTGGCAGAGCGGTTTGGCTATGCAGTCATTCCGCCGTATGACGATCCAGCGATCATCGCGGGGCAGGCTACGTGCGGGCTGGAGATTGTGGAGCAGCTGCCGGGGGTGGATCTGGTGCTCGCGCCGGTGAGTGGGGGCGGGTTGCTGAGCGGCGTTGCCGCTGCTGTGAAGCTGGCGGCGGAGGAAGGCCTGGCGAAGGCGACCGTGCAGGTCTGGGGAGCGGAGCCGGAGCTGGCGGCGGATGCGAAGGAGAGCTTCTACAGCCGGAAGCTGGTGGAATGGCCGGCGGCGATGACGAGCCGAACGATCGGGGATGGACTGCGGACGCAGAGCCTGGGTGTGCGGAACTTCGAGCATGTGCTGCGCTACGTGGACGGAATCGTGGCCATGTCGGAGGAGGAGATCTTCCGGGCAATGCGAGTGATGCTCGCGACGACGGAGCTGGTGCCGGAGCCAAGTGGGGCGGTGACACTCGCGGCGGCTCTGTTTCACGCGGGGCATTTGCCGGAGGTGGAGACGGTGGCGGTGGTGCTCAGCGGGGGGAACGTCGATCCATTGCTGCTGGGGGAGTTGGAGCGAGAGGTCGCGGCGAAGCGGGCTGAGCGCGCTTCGTAGCATCCGGACGGGAGCAAAGGCTCGTCATAGATCAAGGCGGATGTTTGGATGGGAAAGACAGGATTGGCCGTGGTCTGGGCAGCGTTCACGCTTCCAGAGGGCGTCGCGGCGGCGTCTAAAGGAGAGCATGGAAGAGCCAAGGCGGGTGCTGAAACACGGGCGGTTCGGGCTGCAATGTGCGTTGATCTTATTGGGTTCGCTGGCCGCCGATGCGCAGAGCCGGAAGGAGCAGGCGGCCGCAGGGTATGATCGGGCGGCACGGGCGACAGTGCTGCATCCGGCGAATGTGTATGTGGCGGCGGATGCGGGAGCGCAGCGGATCTCACTGGTGACGCCGGGGCATGAGGTGGTGGTAGTGGAGCGGAATGGCGAGTGGGTGCGGGTATTCGCCAATACGGACACGAAGGAGCAGACGGAGGACAAACCGGATTTTGTGGATGAAGAGGCTGCGCAGCCGGCTTCCGGGTGGATTCGGAACAAGGGCATCGTTGGGCCAACGACGCCGACTGGCGATGCAATTTTATACGGGACCGCGGCCTCGCTTGAGGACGAAGCGACGCGTCCAAATGCGCCAAAGGACGCGGCCGAGGAGGCTCATCTGCTGTACCGGAGGATCCCGGATTATTTTCCTGACTCGCCCCTGGCGGCTGAGGCGGCGTGGCGCTCGGCGGACATCCGGTGGCAGCTGGACCGGCGCGACGCGAGCACGCTGCCTTCGGCCAAGGAGCAGGAAGCGTATCTGCGGCCGGCGATCTACGATGGCGAGATGAAGCAGGTGATCAAGCGCTACCCGGGCACGCGGTTCGCTGCGATGGCGGCCTATGATCTGCTGGACAACAAACTGTGCGGCGACTGGCAGGGACTGCCGAAATGTCCGGAGATGGAGGCGGGGCTTTACGAGAAGTATGCGCGCGAGTTCCCGGACGGACCGAAGACGGCGGAGGCGCTCTACAACGCGACCTACCGCGAGGGTGTGCTGGTGACCATGTATACGGTGGACGAGAACCGCAAGCGGGCGGAGCAGGCGGCAGGAAAAACGGCGGATTTGGCGGCGGAGATGCGGGCAAAGTTTCCACAATCAGATTTTTCGGCGCGGGCGACGAGCCTGGCATTTCGGGTGCAACAGGGGATTCCGGTCTACGGGAGCGACCGGGACTGAGTCTTGCTACTGTTTCACGGCGTTGCTCGAAGGAGCCGCTGCTCGTTTTAGGATGGGATCATGCCGATTTACAAAGTGATTCTTCTTGCCATTGTGCAGGGCCTTGCTGAACTTCTGCCGGTTTCGAGCTCCGCGCACGTGGTGGTGGCGGAAAAGCTGATGCACCTCGATCCGACCTCGCCCGAGATGACGCTGCTGCTGGTGATGCTGCACACGGGCACGATGTTTGCCGTGATTGTGTACTTCTGGAGGCAGTGGAAGCGAACGTACTTCGCGAGCTCGGACGCGTTTCAGCGGTTTGCGATTCGTGGGATATGGGCGACGATCTTAACCGGCGTGCTGGGGCTAGCTCTCCAGAAGGTGATCGAGAAGACAGCGTTTCGGGGTGTTCCACATGCCGAGATTGAGCAGCTGTTCGGGCGTTTGGACCTGATTGCGCCGGCACTGTTGGCGGTAGGCGTGCTGATCTTGATAGCGGGCCTACGAGAACGCTCTGTGGAGAGAGCAGCGGCGGGGCGACTCGGGGAGACGGAAGATCTTCGAACAACAGTGACTATGCGCCAGGCAGGCTGGATCGGCGCGGTGCAGGGATTGGCCTTGCCCTTCCGTGGATTCTCCCGTTCCGGGTCAACAATCTCGGTCGGCATGCTGACAGGTGCGGCGCGAGAGCGGGCGGAGCGCTTCAGTTTCGCCCTAGCAGTAATCTTAACTCCAGCAGTGGTGGGCAGAGAAGCGCTGCGGCTGGTAAAGGCCTCGCACGAAGCGACGACGGCCTGCCCTGTGGATCTGCACGGGAGTGTGCTGGTCAGTGTTCTTGGCATGGTGTTCTCCTTTCTCGCGGGGCTGGTAGCCCTGCGCTGGTTGAGCTCGTGGCTGGAGCAGGGGCGATGGTGGCTTTTTGGCGTGTATTGCCTCCTTGCGGCCGGGTTTGTGTTTGGGGTGCACCGGTATGAGGACGGGACGGCTCCTCCTTCCCCTCCGTGTTCGGTCCTCGAGTCTTCGATTCGCTCAAGTTAGGTCTGATTTCGGTATGCCGGACGTTTGGACTTTCGTGTGGAGTAGCGAAAACAAAATGGCCCGGCACAAGGCCGAGCGACTCCGCAGTGTGTGACTGATGTTTCCAAGTTCAGTCCGTCGAGCAAACTAATCGGCCGCGTTACCGGTGTACCTCCATGCCCAGTACATGAGCGGTAGCTGGAGCGGAAGGCGGAGCCACGCGGCCCAGAGTGGGACGGACGGGAAGCGCGCGTGTTCGGTGACCATGGTGAGGTTTGCCGGGAAGACGGCGACGAGAAGAAGGACGAGGCCCCAGGCAGCGGCCCGGCGCGTGGTGGGGAGGAGGACGCCTGCGCCGCCCAGGATCTCGGCCGCGCCGCTGAGATAGACAAGCTCGCGGTGCGCGGGAAGGTAGGAGGGCATGATGCGCAGGTAGGTGGGGGTGAGCAGGAAGTGAAGCGAGCCGGCGCCGATGTAGAGGAGCCCCATGATGAGCCGGCCTGCGCGCATGTCTTAGTTGCCTAAACGGAAATTGATCAAAACGGAGGATTCGATCTCGACAGGGTTGCCGTTGAGCAAGTATGGCTTGTATCGCCACTGTCTGACTGCATCGATCGCGGCCCCGCGAAGGTCCTCAGGTCCTGAAACGGGAGCTAGATCAACAACTTTCCCGTTCTTGCTGACGATCACGTGAAGAACGACCGTGCCTTGCAAGCCCGCCTGTTTAGCGCTTAGCGGGTAGATAGGAGGAACTTTGCGCAAGGCCAGCGTGTTGAGGACGCCACCCGACAGGCGGGCCCTAGGAGCCGCCCGCGCTTGCGCGGGCGTGGCTGGGGCCGGGTCCGGGTCTGGTTGTTGTGCGGTTGAAAAGGCGACCGAAACAGCGAGAACAAACACGCCGAAGATCATTGAGCACTCTCCGTACAAGCACCCCGGAGTTTACAAGCGCAAAATGCAAAGAGCAGGCGCCGAAGCGCCTCGCCCTGCAATGAGGACTTTATTCGTTTAGCTCTTACGCTCGTCGCGGGCGCGTTTGACGTAGTCGTGCGAGGTTAGGATATGCGCCTGCTGCTCGGTGAGGAGCTGGCGAACCGGGAGGGGCAGATCTTTGTCGAGGGCCTCTTGGTAGGCTTTTTTCGCGACGTCCTCACCCTGTTCCGCGGTTTCCAGCAGGGTGTGGTCACTGCTCGAGACCTTCGCTTTCAGGTCGCCCCAGACGCGATGCAGCGTGCCGGCCGTGGTTCCGGTCTCATGGACGTCCTTTACACCGTGACGATGCAGCTCGTTTTCGAGCTCGGCGCGAAAATTGGCGCGCTTGATCGACTCCGCCAGGAAGTATCGCTTGAGGGTGTCGTCCTTGAGGTGCTCGCCGATGTCGGCGAAGCCTTTCTGGCTGTCCTGCAGTGTGTTGATTACGGAGCTTAGTGCGCTCCTAAGTTCCTTTTCCCTGGTTTCGTCTGATGCCATCTGATCCTCGATCCGGAAATGTGGTGCTTCGGCTGGTGCGGGGTCCGCCGGCTCGACGCGATTCTCCTTTGCCGGCGGCAAGCAGGAGAAATCGCGAAAATCCCGCGCCCCCGCCAGCCGATCACTAAGGTCCGCCCGAAGGATACCCGGGCGGCATGTAATAGGCAGGTAGATGCGACGATCAGCGCCGTGGTTTGCATCCTGATTCTGCAATCGGCGGATTTCTGCCGCGAGGCGCTGCGAATGGAATAATCGAGTTGTCTTGGCGGACAACGGCATACTTCCCAGTCGCCTCAGGGGCGGTGCCGCTACGCCGGGCGAGAGTGAGGCCGCGCGTCCCGATGAAAAACCTTCGACTCCCTCGCACTCCAACCCGCAGCCGCCGGCTGAACGAGTTGCTTGGTCTTTCGGTGCTGGTCGGCGCCGGCCTTTTACTGCTGGCGCTTGCCACGTATACGCCGAGCGATCCGTCTTTCGACACGGCCGGCGGATACGCCGCGGGCCGGCCAGCGCACAACTGGATCGGCATGGCGGGCGCGTACCTTGCGGACGGCGTGCTGCAAACAGTTGGCGTGGCGGCGTTCTTTTTCCCGTTGGTACTGGCGCGCGTGGGTCTCTGCTGGATGCGTTGCCGTGCGGTGGGTTCGCCGGTCGCGCGGGCGCTGGGCGTCGCCTTGTGGGCTGTATTTGCGCCGGCGGCGGTGGCCTTGCTGCCGGGGCATCTGCTGTGGCACCAAGCGCTGCCGATTGAGGGCGCGAGCGGTCGGTTGCTGGGCGACGCGATGGTGCATCTCCTGAATGCGCCGGGGGCGTGCGTGGTTCTGGCTTTGATGGTCGCGGCGGCGCTGTACCTCGCGACCACCTTTACGTTTAGCGGGTCGCGCGAGTGGTTGGGCGGGCATTTTGGCTTTGTGCAGCGGCTGACAGCGCGATGGGGCCGTATTCGGCTGCAGCGCAGCACGCGGTCAGCGGGACCGGAGTTCGGCAAGAAGCGTGCAGAGGCGGAGGCACGGACGCAGCGGGAAACCGCTGCGGCGGCCAAGGCGGTCGGAGCGGAGAACGGGACGTTGCTGGGTGGCCTCTTCCGCTGGCTTGGTCGGAGGAAGCAGACCTCACCAATCCCGGCGGTGCAGCCCATTGCGGCGGACCCGGGATCGATGTGGGGGACGATGCCGCGCACACTGGTAAACGCGGCTCCGGTGACCTCGCCAGGCGTGGCTCCGGCTGCGGCTGCGCCATACCCTGAGGTGCTGGCGCAGGCAGCAACTCCGGTGCGTGCGGAGATGGCTGAGGGTTCGCGTGAGTTTCCGGGGTACGTCGGTCGGCACCAGAATTCGGAGGAAACGGACCTGTTCGGGGAAGAACCGGCGCAGGAAGACGAGGTGGCTAACGGCTCCACGAGCCTGCCAAGTGCAGGGGCAGCGAAGGCGTTTGCTCCGGACGTGCCGCCAGTCGCCCCGTCGCTTCCGGAGGCGTCGCCCGCGCAGGCGATCTCCTTCAGCAAGCGGGCTGATGCGGATATGAAGGCTGTGGCGATCGTCCCCAAGAGTGTGCGCGGCTACAAACTTCCACCCTCGGATCTGCTGTATATGAGTGAGGAGCATACGGCGGTGCGCGAAGATGCGCTGCGCGACGAAGCGCGGGTGCTGGTGCAGAAGTGCGCCGAGTTTGGGGTCGACGGGCAGGTGACGCAGATCAACCCGGGGCCGGTGGTAACGACCTTCGAGTTCAAGCCGGATGCGGGCGTGAAGTACTCGCGTGTGACCGGGTTGGCCGACGACTTATGCCTGGCCATGGCGGCGGAGTCGATCCTGATTGAGCGCATGGCGGGTAAGTCAACAGTGGGTATCCAGGTGCCGAACTCGGAACGCGAGACGATCTGGCTGCGGGACGTGATCGAGTGCGAAAGCTTTGCACAGTCGAAGTCGCGGCTGCCAATCGCGCTAGGCAAAGACATCAACGGGCGGATCGTGACGGGAGATCTGGCGGGCATGCCGCATGTGCTGATCGCAGGATCGACCGGATCAGGAAAATCGGTGGCCATTAACGCGATGATCATGAGCGTGCTGTTCAAGTCGACCCCGGAGCAGGTGCGGATGATCCTGGTCGATCCAAAGCGCGTAGAACTTGGCATGTATGAGGGCATTCCGCACCTGTTTACGCCCATCATCACCGAGGCGAAGCTGGCCGCGAATGCTCTTCGCAATGCGGTACGCGAGATGGAGCGGCGGCTGAAGCTGCTGGCGAGCCATCATGTGCGGAACATCGACCAGTACAACAAGATGGTTGAGAACGCGACCGCGGATATGTTTGAAGATCCGAAGGATCAGGAACCGCTGCCGTACATCATGATCATCATCGACGAACTCGCCGACCTGATGATGCTCGACCGGGCGAACGTCGAAGAGGCGATTACGCGACTGGCGCAGATGGCACGTGCGGTCGGCATACACCTGGTGCTGGCGACGCAGCGGCCGAGCGTGGATGTGATTACGGGCTTGATTAAAGCGAACGTGCCGACGCGCATGAGCTTTCGGCTGGCGACCAAGGTGGATTCCCGAACGATCATCGATTCGAACGGAGCGGAAAGCCTGCTGGGGCGGGGCGACATGCTTTACCTACCGCCGGGGACCAGTCGTGTGCAGCGGGTTCACGCGCCATTTGTAACCGAGAAAGAAATTTCAGCGGTAACCGAGTTCTGGAAGGCGCAGGGCGAGGCGGAATACGTGCAGGGCTTCCTCGAAGGTCCTAAGGATGACCAGGAGGGCGAGGTCGAGGGAGAACTCCAGGGCGACGCGAATGATCCGCTATTTGACGACGCGGTGCGACTCGTATTTGAGTTCGGAAAGGCAAGCACGAGTCTGTTGCAGCGGCGGTTACGTATCGGGTACGGCCGAGCGGCGCACCTCATCGACCTCATGCATCGCGACGGTCTGGTGGGTCCGGCGGACGGATCTAAGCCGCGCGAGATCCTGAAGTCGCCGAACTGGATCAGCGAAGTGGACGCGGCGATTCGCTAGTGTCGGACGACACGCGTGGAGCGCGCGGCGACGACTCCCAGCAGGACGGCCAAGCCAAGCAGAACCATCCAGAGGATATGGCGAGGTTCCTGCCGCCGTGCGACTGACTTCCGCACGCGAGGTTGCCACGCCGGATTCGTGGTTTCCGGGCCGAGCTTTGCGGTTGTACCTGCTAACGCGGGGAGAACGCTTGGGTTGTCGCTGAGTCCGGCAGCTTGCAGGTCCGGGTCGCCGTAGAAAAGCGTAAGAGGCACGGTTCCGTTGTGGAAGCAGAGACTGCGGCGACGGGCTTCGAGCGCGATGGCGACAATGGGCAGAGGCGCGTCAGATCCGTTCTCGATCACAACCTGCACATCAGCGGGGCCCTGCAGATTCGCACCGATTGTCGCGTCGACGGTCATCTGCTGCAGATTGACCGCCAGGCCTGCTTCGCTGACATGGACGTGTGAGATCGTCCCGGTCACAACTTCGCCTGTGTCCGCACCGACAGGACGGGCGGAGACGCGGATCTCGCGGCTGATGTTGCCGGCAAACCCGGGAGCGAGCCGGACCAGTACGCGCTCGATCGGGACATGCTGCGGCAGGGTGAAATGGGCGACGCTCTCGCGACCTGTGGTCTGTGCCGGCGCGACCAGCGCGGTATCGAAGAGCGTCTGTCGCTCGCGGCTCGGGGGCACGCTTGCGCTGCGCACGAGTTGGCTGGCGGATTTCGTATCGAGAAGGATCGGTCTGCCGGTGCGCTCGTCCCACAGGTGCAGCCGGACGCGCAACACGGGGAATGTGGACTCTTGTAGGCGGAGCACGGTGCTGCGCGCGAGGTGTCGTTTGCTAAGGTCGAATAGGGTGAACTGCCCAAGACCGGCTTCCTTGCCGACTGTTGCGGCGCGCTCGCCGGAGACATCGGCGGAGGCCACAAAGTCGTGGGCGGCGAGATCGAGCACCACGTCGGTGTAGGGCCGTGATGGCATAGCAAGGTCAAAGGAAACGCCGCCCCTTGGCACGCGGACGATGTTGAAAACGCGGGCGGACTCGGCCTCCATCTGCTGCGCCTCGCTTACGGTGAGCAGGTAGGGAACTTCGGTCGCTGCCGGGCGATCTGCGTAGATACGCAGGTCCCGCAACGCCGGCGCCGCATGGGCAAAGATGGCTGGGTCGACCACCGCGCAGGTCTGGCCCGTGCCGGTCGTGAAGATCGGGCGCTCGTATTGAAAGGAGCTGACCTCACTCGCACAGCCTCGTCCGAGCGCCAGCAAGAACCAGGGCAGGAGCGCGGAGGCACATCTCATGGCAGGGCACATTTCCTGTTAGCCACGGCAGCATCACAACCTTCTCTCTCCCAGGCGCGACGGGCCAGATCCATAAAAGTACTCTAATTCCCTCAGCGTCGCCGGTGACAGGCCGCCACTGGGTTGATACCCTTTGCGTAATGAGCGAAGCCGCCGACCCAGCGCGCATCCTGCTGATTGATGATGACGATCTGAGCCGAGAGGTTCTAGAATTGCTGCTCGCGGGAGAGGGTTGGGACGTCCAAGCGGCATCATCGGGAGAGCAGGCAGTTGGACTCGTGCGGCACGATCACCGCAGTCCGTGGATCGTGCTGAGTGATCTCCAAATGCCCGGACTTTGCGGCTCGGAGTTAGCGACGGTTCTGCGGGCCATACCGCAGGCGAAACTTCGGGTTTTTCTGGCGATGAGCGCCAGCCGACCGGCGGGGGGCACACCCACGGGGTACGATGCGTTCTTGCTTAAGCCCTTCACCATGCGACACTTTTCAGCCGTATTGGCAGATTTGGAGACGTCCGCAGCCGAGGCGACGCCCGGACTGAGAGATCCCGCCGCGTCCGAGTCGGAGCAGATCGGCAATGCGCCGCAGGTGCTTGACGAGGTTACGTTAGAAGGTCTGCGCACCAGCATGCGAGTGCACCAGCTGACGGACCTCTTCGAGTTAGCGCTGAGGGACGCGGAGGGTCAACTGGATGTGATGCGAACCGCGGCGGAGACGGCGGATGTTGAGCTTTACCGGCGGTGTGCGCACTCCATGAAGGGAAGCTTTGGCCTTCTGGGCGCGCGAGAGCTGCAGTCCATGGCGGCGGCCGCGGAACACGCAGGTTTCGCTGATGCCGCCGCAGAGGTAACTACCCGGCTGCGATTTTCAGATGCTTTGGTGCGTCTGCGGCTTACACTGGTCACGCGCGGAGTGTGCCCACCCTGAGATTCGCTTCGCCCGCTGGAGGTTCCGCTTGCTCATGAAAGAAACGGTCAAAAGGTCCCTTGAAACGTCCGTTGGGTCAACGGGCATTCGCATCGTGGTCGCCGATGATCATCCCGTGGTCCGCATGGGAGTGCGCAACATGCTCTCGAACGAGCCCGGTTTCGACGTTGTGGGGGAGGCGAACGACGGCGATGACGCGATCACGCAAGTACTTGAACTCGAGCCGGATATCCTTCTGCTGGATCTGATGATGCCCCGGCTGCCCGGCCTTGAGGCGATGCGCGCCATCATGAGTCGGTCGCCGCGGGTGAAAATCATTCTGTTGACCAGCACCATCTCCACGCAGCAGGTGATCGAGGCGTTGCAGATCGGGGCTCGTGGCATCGTGCTCAAGGATGCGGTCGTGGGAGACCTTTCCCGCGCTTTGCGCGCCATCCTGAGCGGTGATTACTGGATCGGTGGCGAGCGCGTGGTGAACCTGCTGCATGCCTTGCGCGAGCTGACCCAAAAGGCAGCAGCCGCGCCGGAGCGCAAGACCTATGGCCTGACGCCTCGGGAGCTTGAGGTAGTGAACTCGATAGTTGAGGGCTGCAGCAATAAAGACATCGCCAAGGAGTTTACGATCAGCGAGGAGACGGTGAAACGGCATCTCTCGAACATCTTCGACAAGACTGGGGTTTCCACGCGGCTGGAGTTGGCGCTGTTTGCCATCGCGCACAAACTTGTGGTGATTGACAGTTAGCCGCGCCGAAGTGCGCGTTGCGGGTGCATTCTGTGTACTTGCGCCGTAAACTTGTCGAATGGCCGAAACGGAAGTTTCCCCCCTCGTTGACCTGCTCGTGATCGGCGCTGGACCGACGGGTCTAGCATGTGCCATTGAGGCCGAGCGAGCCGGGTTGCACGCGCTTGTCGTCGACAAGGGCTGCCTGTGCAACTCCATCTTTCACTACCCGGCGCACATGACGTTCTTCACCACGCCGGAGTTGCTGGAGATCGGTGACATGCCGTTCTCGAGCCCCAACCAGAAGCCTACGCGCAACGAGGCCCTCGAGTACTACCGCAAGGTGACCGAGCATTACGGACTCGATGTGCGGCAGTATGAGACGGTGACCGGCGTCGAAGGTTCGGATGGAGATTTCCGTGTGCTGGGGATGGATCGGTTTGGCCGACTGGTCGAGCACCGGGCGCGCAAGTTGGTGTTGGCTACGGGCTACTACGACCTGCCAAATCATCTCGGCGTTCCGGGCGAAGACTCGAGCAAGGTGCGGCACTACTACATCGAGCCGCATCCATACTTCGGCTTGAATGTGTTGGTAATCGGTGGAAAGAACTCAGCGGCGATCGCGGCATTGGAACTGTGGCGCCATGGAGCGCACGTAACGCTGGTACATCGCGGGCCGGAGATGCATCGGCATGTCAAGTACTGGATCTTGCCGGACATTAACAATCGCATCAAGAACGGCGAAATCACGGCTTCTTTTAACAGTACGGTGCGGGACATCGGCGATGACACCGTGACGCTGTCGACTCCGGAAGGAACCCGGGTGATCCCGAACGATTTCGTTTTCGCGCTGACGGGCTACCATCCGGACTTTGCATTTTTGGAGAAGGTGGGCGTGAACCTTGACGTGGATAACGATCGCTGTCCCATCTGCGATCCGGCGACACTGGAGAGCAATGTGCCGGGGATCTATTTGGCCGGCGTCATCGTCGCGGGCGAGCGGACCAACGAAATCTTCATCGAGAATGGACGATTCCACGGCAAGCTGATTGCTGACGCGTTAAAGGGTAGCGGCAACGCCAAGGTCCGCCGAGACTTGGCCGAGCACGCTCATCTGGCCAGCCGCAATCTCGAGTAACGAGCGGTAGCCTAACTGATGACGCGCCGGCGAAAGCCGCGAATGCCAATCGTGGTGAGGAGCACAAGAAACACGAGCAGCATGCCGAGGATGAGCCACTCCGGCATGTGCGGCAGGTTCGGCGTCAGCGTCGCGCGCAGGCCTTCGCTCATATAGACGATCGGGTTGATCAGCACGCCGATCTGCAGCCAGCGGATATGAACGAGCGCGGCCCACGGATAGTAAACGCAACCGAGAAAAGTGATGGGCACAACGACCACGCCGAATATGAGACCAATCTGCTGCGGCTTGACGCTGGTGCCGATGGTGAGGCCGAGCGCGCCGGAGGTGAGACTGGCGAGCACGAGCACCAAAAAGAGCACCGGCCAGCTCGAAACATGCGCGACGACCGGCGTTGCCGGAATATAGTAGGCGAGCGGAAAGACGATCGCCGCGGCAACCATGCTCTGTAGCGCGGAAAAACAAATTTTTTCGATGGCGACGCCAGCCACCGGCAGCGGACACATGACTCGGTCGTCGATCTCGCGAGTGACGCCGAACTCCTGCGCCAAGGGAAGCGCGACCGCGGCGATGCCGCTGAACATGATGGCCACGGCCATCAGACCGGGCAGCAGCACTGTGCCGAAGTTCATGCCCGTGGCCGCGGTTGGGTTCAGCGCCGCCCCGCCGCTCATGTGCGGCATCACAAAGGTGAAAACGAACAGGAAGAGCAGCGGGTTCATGCAGACGCGAATGACAAAGGGGAAGAGCTCGCGGCGGAGCACAAAAAGGTCGCGCAGAAGAAGTCCCGCAAAGGCGCGCGCGTAGGGCAGCGAACCGGTTCGCGATGCGGATTGGACGTGAGCTACAGAAGTTGCCATGGGCCTTCGTTATTCTCGCAGATCGCGACCTGTGAGCTGGATAAAGACAGTTTCGAGACTGGTCTCCTGGATGGTGAGATCGCGCAAACCGGAAGCACTTGCAATTTCAATGATCTCGGGCAGCAGGCCGTCAGCGGCATGCGCAAAGACGCGGACGCCGGCGGGCATCGCCTCGGCCCGGACGACGCCGGAGAGAGCCTGGATCTGCGTTGTCAGATCCGCGAGGCCGCTGCGCTCGATCAATTCAAGCGCATAGACGCGCTGTGCGCCGACCGAGCTTTTGAGGGCGGCGGGCGTGTCCTCGACAAGAATGCGTCCGTGATCGATGATCGCGACGCGGTCACAGAGCTCGTCGGCCTCTTCCATGTAATGCGTCGTCAGGACGACGGTGATACCCTCCTGCCGGAGCCCGCGAACGGCCTCCCACATGGCGAGGCGGCTCTGCGGATCGAGCCCGGCGCTGGGCTCGTCCAGGAAGAGCACTTTCGGCCGATGGGCGATGGCGCGGGCGATCTGCACGCGCTGTGCCAGGCCGCCGGAAAGCTGCGACGGATAGGACGAGGATCGCTCCGCCAGGTGAAACTGGCCGAGCAACTGATCTGTGCGCGATCGCGCGGCAGGGCGCGACATGCCGAAATAGAGGCAATGGAAGTAGATATTTTCAAAGATGGTGCAGGCGCGGTCGAGCGTGTTGTACTGCGGGACGACACCGATGGAACGGCGGGCGAGAGCAGGCGACCGTACCACGTCGATGCCGTCGATCACGGCCACGCCCGCCGTCGGCAGGGCGCGGGTGGTACAGATGCTGATGGTTGTGGTCTTGCCCGCACCATTTGGCCCGAGCAGACCGAACAGCTCGCCTTCCCGAACGCTAAGGTCGATTCCGTCGACGGCGATTACTTCGCCCCTGCTTTGGAAGACCTTCCGCAATCCTTTAAGGGCTACGATCAAGTTGTCGGCTCCGTCTCCGCGTGCAGGAGTGATTATAGGGGCGGGAGGTCGATGCGCCCGTAACGGCTTTCAGCCGATAGACATGGCGAAGCCTGGACCGTGCGTACAATACCGATATGTCGCGAGGTTGGGAGAGCAAGTCCGTGGAAGAACAGCAGGCCGAGGCACAGGCATCGAAGACTTCCGCTGCCGCCAGCACGCGGGACGAGGCGGATCGGAAGCGTCGCCGACAGGATCTGGAAATGCAGCGCGAACGTATTCTGTCAGAGCGGACCTCGAACCCGCATCGGCGATCGGCGCTGGAACTGGCTTTGGCCGACATTGAGGAGAAGCTCGCCGAGCTTGGCTGGTCGGTCCACCTCTAAGAAACTAGGAGCTGCGGCGATTGACCACGAGAGAGTTAGCCTGGTCGATGCTGGTCATCAGGATCTGGTGAATGTTGACGTGGGCGGGGCGGGTTGCCGCCCAGACAATCGCATCGGCGACATCGGCGGCTTTCAGTGGCGTGAGATCCTCGTAAACCTTGGCGGCCCGTGCCGCATCACCCCGAAAACGTACCTCGCTGAACTCCGTCTCGACTATGCCAGGGTCGATCGAGGTTACGCGTACAGGCGTTCCCATCAGGTCCAGCTTCAACCCCTCGCTGACGGCTATTTCGGCGGATTTCGTGGCGCAGTATACGGTTCCATTCGCGTAGGTCATGTGACCGGCTGTTGAACCAAGATTGAGGATGTGTCCACGCCCGCGGCTAACCATGCCGGGCAGCACGGATCGCGTAACGTACAGCAGACCCTTCACGTTGGTGTCGATCATCTCTTCCCAGTTTTCGGGGTTGTCCTCGTCCTGTACTTTGCTCATGCCTCGGCTTAGGCCGGCATTGTTGACGAGGATGTCGATCGTCTTCCAGTCTTCCGGCAGCTGTGCAAGAGCTGCATTGACCGCTGCACGATCGCGGACGTCCAGAGCAAAGCTTTTCACGTCAGCGGCTCCGGCCGAACGGAGCTCGGGCTCGAGCTTCGCCAGCCGGTCGGCGCGGCGCGCGCACAAGAGGAGGCGTGTACCCTGGCGCGCAAACGCCATTGCCGTCGCTTCGCCGATGCCGGAGCTGGCTCCCGTGATAAATACAAGCATGTTCGCCATCATGCCTCCATTGAAGGACAGGATCGCCAAAAGCGGCGATCCTGTCCTTGTTCGCGCGTATCTGACAGCGGTGGATTGCCGCTATTGCGGAGTTGTGGGAGAAGAGGCGTCAGGTCCAGACTGCTGCGTAACGCCGATAGCATCGCCCGAGACCACCAGCTGCACCCGCCGGTTCTGCGCGCGACCCTGAGCGGTTCCGTTGTCGGCCACTGGGTCCGCCTTGCCGTAGCCGGTCGCGGAAATGTTGTTCATCTGCACGCCTTGCTGCACCAGAAAGTCGCGCACGGCTCCCGCCCGGTTTTCCGACAGCTTCTGGTTATAGTCGTCGCCGCCAACAGAATCGGTGTAGCCCTCCACCTGCAGCTTCAGGCCGGGGTACGCCTGCAAGATGCCGGCCACCTTGGCTAAAGCAATTTTCGTGTCCGGCTTGAGGGTGTACTTGCCAGTGTCAAAGAGCACGTCGGACATGTTGACGATGAGGCCTCGCGCAGTCTCGCTTGTGGCCAGCACACTGTTGAGCTGGTTACGCAAACGCTCACGTACGGAGTTTGCGTCTTGCACCTGACGATTTGCCGCAGCGGCAGCTGCTTCTGCGCGCGCACGTTCTGCATCGGCCTGTGCTTTCGCGGCTTGGGCCTGCTCGGCTGCAAGCTGCGCCTGCTGTGCCTGCAAGGCTGCCTGCTGCGCTTGCACCTGGGACTGTGCTGCCTGTTCCTGCGCCTGCTGCTTAGCCAAGTCAGAGTTGAGCTGCCGTTCGGCTGCCTGCTTGCGCAGCGTCACGATACGAGCGTCTTCCGCGCGCTGAACGGCCTGCCGGGCGAAGGTGATCTCGGTTTTGCGATCTCCCTTCTTGTTGCTGTCAATATCGGCCGCGTTGCGTAGGTCCTGCTTTGCCTCGGACATGATGTCCGGAGCGTACTTTTCGGCTCCCGCTGCGGTGGCGATGCGGACGGCGTTGTATGCCTCGTATAACTCTAGCGGCGACTTCTCGTTGCGGGTAATCGGGTTGGCTACGGAATCGGAGCCGGCCGTCGGTGCGTACAGACCGCGGGGAAGGAGGGACAGATGCGCGTTGACCTTCTCCAGCACGCCTTGTGTTCTGTCTTCAAGGATGTAGTTCTGGAGCACCACGACGTCGCTTGGTTGGGTCACCGAGAAATATGGCTCGGCGGTGACGATCATGCCGAAGGACTGAAGGGATGTGGTAGCGGTGATGTTGTTCTTGGTGCCATCGGGGAGAACTTCACCGAGGTTCTGCGGACGGCCATCCGGGCTGATCGCCCACAGGACATAGGTCAGGTACTCCGGACCAAATCCATTGGCCGGTGTGACGCCCTTGAAGCGCGCATCGATTGTGATACCGCCGCGTTCGCTGGTCACCCTGGCCTCACCGCTCGCGCCGGGCAAAAGGGTGGTGCCTTTGAAGCCGATGCGCGTCGATCCGCTGCGGTGCAAGTAGTTCACCGCGTCGAGATCGCGCTGGACCACCTGGACGCGGTACAGGAAAATGCCGTTATCCTGAGTGACGATTGCGCCTGAAGGTGCTGGCGTCGAGGTGGGGTTTGGCTCCTGAGCAAAGATGGTCGCGGGGGAAGCGGCGACCGAGAAGAGGATGGCGGCAGAAGCGGCCCGGAGGACGTGAAGTGTCGTGCTGCGTTGCATGATGGTCAATCTCCTTGCAGGTCAGCGTGTCGCACTGGATCACGCATCTCCATCAGGGCAGAACTCTGCCAAGCGGATACAGGATGCGATGCGATGGGAAAGGGAGAGGGTGTCCGGAAACGTCGTGCTAAGGCCGATGGGCGTCCCAAAATGGGAACGGAACGATTCGCGCGCGGAATCCGGTCGCCAGATGCTCGACACCCGTTCTGTCGAACCGGCAACGCCCACTTGCCCGGTACACTTACGCCGTGTGCTGCTGAGACCGCTGGACAAAGTGGTACGGAGGCCAAGGACCGGAGAGCTGCATGCGGCACTCCTTCATCTGCACCGTTGCCGATGAGTATTTGTTCTGGTATCGCTCCACTGTCTTGTGATCAATCAGATGTGCGATGTCGAGCAGCATCTTGTTGGAATCAATGCGCTTGCAGGAGATCTCCTCGGCCAGGGGAAGAAACATACGATTCATTTGGATCGAGAGCGCGCGTGCCCGCGACTGCCGCTCGCGCTGCCGTGTGGCGCTCTCCCGGAGGCTGGCGAGATACTCGTGCCCGACGGTGAGACTGCGAGCTGTATTTCCCGGACAGGTATCGTCGACCAGCACTTTGAGGTGCATCTCGGCCTTGCCGCGTAGGCGGTCGAGATTCGCCTGGAACTGGCGCTGGTTGGAACGCACGGACCGGCGCAGCGCGTCATCATCCTGGAAAGTTGCCCCGAAGCGAAAGGGCAGGACAGTCGAGTGCTCAAAATGTTCCGCGATGACATGGGCGTGATCCCTGGCCGCCTGCTGGTCGAATCGTAGGCTGTCCTCCGGGAGGTGCTCGGAGACGATGACGGCGAAGTCGCTCGCAGGAAAGAAGAAGATCTGGTTCCCGAATATTCCGGTTTTGCCGTCAACCGGAGTCGGACGACGATGGCGGGCAAGTTCCGGAAAGCTGTTTCGTTCGGCGATGCAGTACGCGTACCAAGCCATGAGATGACCTTCCAACGGTTCAGGAAGCCGAGCTTCCGGTCCGTAGAGAGATATATGTGTCCAGCGTGCGTCAGCCTTGCGTGGCCCGGAACATCCATGTGCTGCTCAGTGGCCTATCTGGATGCGAGACGGATAGTACCCCCACGAAAGTAACGTTGGCAACACTTTGTTTTCGGGCATACGCGCTAGGCGAACTGCTTCTCTGGCAAGGACATGGCCACGTAGGCGAGGAAACCCTATCCCGCGCCAATCAGGATTTTCAAGGTAATGTGCGCTTACGGGCTGCGCGGTGTAGTTCGCCACGTACGGGATTGCGATTCTTCGTCGACTTTCAGAAGAACAGTTTCCACTTCGTGACTGAGATCGGGGATTCGTTGCGGTGAGCGTCCGGTCACCTCGGCGGGGGGCTGTTGAGGATCTGCAGAACGGGGTCGGGCAGGTCGGGTCCGGCGCTGCTGAGCAGAAGGCTGAGCTGCCAGATCTGGTTGCTCGTGAGAACGCCGCGGTAGGCGGGCATGCCGGCAGCCGGGTTCCCGGCGGCGACTTGTCGGTAGATCGTTGCCGGTAGCTGCTTGGCGGCTCCGGTGAGATTGCCGCGCGACCGATTCGGCTTCCAGAGCTGGAGCGCGGCGGGTTGGAGGCTGGAGCTATGGGTGGGCGTGCCATGGCAGGATGCGCAGCGGCTGCTGTAGAGGTGCGCGCCTGCCTCGAACACGTCCTCGCTAATGCCGAAGGGCGGCGTTACGGGTTCGGTAGCTGAATCGACCGACGGCGTTGGCAGCTTGCCGGCTCTGGTTGCGAGGGAGGCGCTGGGGGACGAGATTCCAGGTCGCGTAGCCTGCTGCGAGGCGGAGGGCTTGCTTGTGAGCGAAGGAGCGTTGAGGCGGCGATAGACGAACAGGGCGATAACGGCCGCGAGGAGGCCGAGGAGGATGCCGAGCAGAAGCATTCCGAACATGTTTTGTCGTCCGCGGGTGCTGCTGCGGTTCGGGCGCGGAGCTGGGCGGGAGCTTCGGCGGCCGCCAGGGCCGGCTGGTCGTACGTTCGCCATGGTTCTGGAGCCTCGCAGTGCGCTATCCATCGCTGCCCATCTGAAGCGGTGGAGGTTGCGCGGTTGTCCACGCTCTAGCCGAAGGAAGGCTGGTCGCGACGGATGTTCTAATGGAGAGGCCGGAGTTCCCGAACCCCGGGCGTCAAGCCCTGAGGTTCACCTTAGCAAAGGAAGCCGGCTGAGGAGTGTTCGTGGTGGTTGGTGTGCGGTTGCTGGTACGTCGGTTGGCGGTGTTGGGATTCATGGTGGGGTTGGGAGCGAGCGCGGCTGTGCCGGCAGCAGCACAGAATGCCCGGCGAACGCGACGCGAGTCGAATGCAAACCGCAAGGCGCGCATTTTGCGGACGGTTCAGGATACATACAGCCATCGGTATGAGGCGGCGGGCGGGGGCGGATACCTCCGATTCCGGTCCGGCGATACCAATCTCCACAACAACGACGTCACTGCGGCGACCTCGATTGCGTATTACCTCAACCCGCGGCTGGGGATCGTGGCAGATGGGCGAGCGGCATTTGGCGACGCAAAGCTGAACTCGCAGATCTTCAGCCAGCCGGGATACCCGGCGATCAACGGTCCATACCGGCCGTCAATCAGCCATTACACATTTCTGGGTGGCGTGCGGTACAGGCTGTACGCCAGGCAGAAGGTGGCAGTGAGCGTGGATGGGATGGCCGGCGCGGCGTACGGCTGGTTCGACGGCGATCGCCTGGGCGTGGCGCCCCAGGCATTGGGCCTGTATCCGGACGGGGTACGGGCGGCGTTTGCGGCGGATCTGAATCTGGACTACAACTTCTTTCCGAATCTGTCGGCACGATTTCAGCCGACCTATGCGCCGACGACCTTTGGTGGCTCCTTTCAGAGCAATCTCGGGTTTAATCTTCAGCTGGTGTACCGCTTTGGGCGGATTCGGTAAAGCCGCAAGCAGCTCGATGGTGTCGGGTTGGAGACGAACAGAACGAACACCATTTGTTCTACTTTCTTCTTAGCTCAGCTACGGAACGGGTACACGACGACCGGGCGTTTCGATCCACTCTCACCTTGCTAGTGCTTGTGTGCAGTGCTCCTAACGGCATGGCTGCAGCCGGGCCGCTACGAAACGATGGTTTGCCGACGGCTGTACAGACGTGCCTTCGGAAAGGACAGACTGAATTGATCTCGAAGGCAAGCTATGGTCCGCTCTGAGAGCGTGTCGGAGCCTAATCAGGCTTAGAATTACTGGCTCAATAGCGAACACGCCAGCGTACCTCTCCGTAAATCATCCGTGGGTCGCCGACATGGGAGCCGCCGAAGGTGTTGCTCTGGTCGAGTTGGTATTGCTTATTCGTGACGTTTGTAGTGGCAATGCGTACAGTGAGGCGCTCGCGAACCTGCTTGGCGAGCGAGAGATCGAGGGTTCTATAGCTCGGCAGGTGAGCTGGACCGTCGCCGAGGAGGAAGCCGGAGCCATAATTGAATTCCAAGGAGCCATTCGTGCGGAAGGGAAGGCGAGCGGCGTCCACGCCGGCGGAGAGCGTATTGCGCTGGTCGTGGTCGAGGTAGAAGCCGCCGGTTGGAGGCGGAGAGAAATCGGTGAGGCCGCCGGAAACAGCGCCAAAGCCTTCGGCCTGCTGGTTGGAGTAGACGAGGTGGGCGCGGTAGCGGTCGAGGACGAGTGGAGAGCGGAGGCGCGCCTCCCAGCCGCTGAGGCGGGCTCGATCGATGGTGAGTGGAAGAAAAATGTTGGAATTGCCGAGGGCGTCGTGATCAAAAAAATTGCGCGCACCGGTTCGGAAGTTGTCAAAATCGGCGGTCCAATTACGAAGGGGGACGGTAACGCCGAAGTCGTGCTGCTCGTCGCGCTCTCCTCGGAGGGGAAGAAAGCCGAGTTGCTGTGAGGAGGCGAAAGTGAGCAGCGAGCCGTTAACCGTATCGAGTGGTGGGCCCTGGTAAAAGCGGGCGTACGAGGCGCGCAGGATCCAGCCTAGGCGCGGAACCGTGAGGGCGAGGCCAAGGCGGGGATCAACGGCGTGCTCGGTGACCAGCCCGGAGAAGGAGGTGATACGTAGGCCTCCGGAGACGCTGAGCCACGAGCGAAGGCGGAGCTGCTCTTCGGCGAAGGGAGCGATGAGGCGTCCCGAAGGCGTGGTGGTCTCTTTGAAGTTCTGTGTGGCTCCAGTGGGGTCGAAGACGGAAAAGAAGGAGGTGTCCTGCTGGGCAAAGGTATAGAGACCCGCGCGGAAGTTGCTGGGACCGGCGATGTCGGAGAGGGTTGCCTGGCCTCCCTCGTAGGTGGAGATGCGGTTTGTACTGGCGATCGGGTCAAGCAGGTCGTTGGGTGGGCTCCCGGGGAGAACGCCGCCGACGAGTGCGGCGCGATTCACGTGGACGAATGGGCTGATCTCAGTGAACAGGCCGGGATGGAGCGTGCGGGTCCAGGTGAGAAGGCCGAAGCCGTCCTGCTCGCGCTCGCGATTGCGCCCTCCGGCTGCCTGCTGGTCGGGGTCGTTGGGCACCTGGAAAAAATCGGCGCGGAAAGCAGCATCGGCGCGGATCTGATCGGCAGCGGACTTATTGAAAAGGAGCGAGGTGAAGATACTGCCGCCGGCGCCTCCATTGTGGAGATTGTCAAAGGTGGGCGGCTCGAGCGCGTAACCGGATCGGTTGCCGGCAAGCGAGACGTAATAGGCGGATCGCTGGGAGTGATCGCCGAGGCTGAGCTGGTCGTCAGTCTGGTTGTAGTTGCCGAAGGTGGTGACGATCTCGGCTTCGCGGTCGCGTTCGAAGCCGGTGCGGGTGGCAACGTTGAAGACGCCGTAGGTGCGGTCTCCGTAATCGGCCGCGTAGGAGCCGGTGGTGGCTTCGAGGGTATCGACGTCGCGTGGGGAGAACTGCGGGCCGACGTTGGTGGCGATGTTGGTGTTGGGCAGGGGCACGCCGTCAATGGCCCAGGTGACCTGGTGGCCGCCGCGGACGTGCAGCTGATCATGGACGACGGCGGCTCCGGGAACGAATTCGGTGATCATGCGGAGGCTATTGGTGAGGTCGGCGCCGGCGTAGGTGTCGATCTGCTGGCGAGAGACGGTGGCGGCGGGGGCAGCTGACGCCGTATTTAGGTCGGCGGTGTGGCCCAGCACGGTAACCTGTTCGTTCGGGCCGGCGAGGGCAAGTTGCAGGTGCAGGATAAGTGCCGAGCCGCTCTCAAGCGAGAAGTCCTGCTCGAGCGCGGCGAAGCCGAGCGCCTCAACGCGCACGCGGTACCGCCCGAGAGGAACGGGAGAGAACTCGAAGGCGCCCTCGGCGTTGGTAGTGGTCTTCAGCATCAGGTCGGACGTGGTGGCGCGCAGAGTGACGCGGGCGTTCGGGAGCGAGTGATGCGTGGGATCGTGCACGATGCCGCGAAGGTCGCCCTGGAGAACGGCATGGACGGGGCTGGCGAGGAACAAAGGGGCAAGTAGGCACGCGACGGCGCGCGGAGCCTGGAATACGAGGCGCATGGGAATCCTTCCGGTGGGCGCCGGGTCGGCGCAGTGGTCGCTATAGGGAAGCTAGATGAGCGAGGGAAGGGTAGGGGGGCCGCGCTTTTGCCGGGAGCGGTCGCGGCTTATGCGCCAGAGCGAGTGCGTCTGGGCGTGGACGGCGGGATGGCTGCGCAGGCCCGCGAAGTGGATGCCAGCGGCGAGCAGGACGGAAGTGTCCTGGTGCATGGGTGCGGGCAGATTGCCAGGGGCAAACGGGCAGCGTTCTGCAGGTGCACGAAAGTGCGCGGTGGAGCTTGCGTCGACGGCGACTGCTCCCATCATGCAGTGATGCTTGCCGCCACGACGGCAGCAGGCGGGCAACCCAGCCTCACTGCCGCCGGAGAGGGCGAGCCACTGTGCGGCGAAAGGCAGGCCGAAGGCGGCCAGCAGAAGCATGGAGAAAAGTCTGCGCAATCCGCCCCATTGGAACACCCGTTCTGCCAGGGCGCAAGTCCGCGGTGAGGAGACTTCGCGTAGAACCCGCTCCGGGTACTGCTAGGATGACGGAACGAATCCCAAAACTAAGGATGTGCGAGGAGTCTGCTTTTGCGTCGATCGGTGTTGCTGGTCTTTGCGTGTCTGTTGATTGGGGTAGCGTGTGGAGCGATGGCGCAGCAGTCCGCCACGGAGATACCGGCCAAGTTGCAGGTCATTCGCGCAGGCCGGCTGGTCGACGTGCGCACGGGGCAGGTTACGACGGGAGCGTACATTACCGTGCGCGGCGACCGGATTGTGTCCGTTACAACGACCGCGCCTGGCGGTGGGGCGCCGGTGTTGGACCTGAGCCGGTATACGGTGGTCCCGGGGCTCGTGGATGCGCATGGGCATATCCTGTCGAACCCGACGACGCAGAGTTCGGCCGCGTACCTTATCACCTCGGCTCCACAGGCGACGGTGCGAGGCGTGGCGAACTTGCAGCTGTGGCTGACGCACGGGTTTACCGTCGTACGCGATGCGTGCGAGCCCTATCCGGCTTACCCGCAGTTCGCGCTCCGCGAGGGCGTGGCGAAGGGACTCATCCAGGGACCGCGGGTCGTGGCGGCGGGCAGTTGTGTTTCGCTTACCGGCGGCCATGGCGATGCTGACCGGCTATCGCCGGACAAGCCGGGTCTGGATCAGCCGAACGAGGTGGACACGGTCGATGACGTGAGCCGGATCGTGCGACGCGACATCAAGTTCGGCGCGGACTGGATCAAACTGATGGCTACGGGGGGTGTGATGGATCCGATCAGCGACTATCGCGTGCAGGAGTTGAGCGACGAGCAGATGGCGCGGGCGGTGGAGGTGGCACACCGGGCCGGGCGGAAGGTGATGGCGCATGCGGAAGGAACGGTCGGGATCAAGGCAGCCGTGCGGGCGGGCGTCGACTCGATCGAACACGGCACGATGCTCGACGAGGAGGGCGCGCGCATGATGGCGGAGCGCGGGACGTGGCTGGTGCCGACGCTTTATTGTTTTCAGCACGACTTAGAAACTGGGCTCTCGAAGGGGCGCGAACCTGCGAGCATGGCGAAGGGGATCGCGATCGTTAAGGAGCAGGGACCGGCGTTCCGGCGGGCGCTCGCGCACCACGTTAAGATAGCGTACGGCGTAGATGATGACGATGTGGATGAATCGGTGTCGAAGGAGTTTGGCGCGCTTGTGCGCGGCGGAATGACGCCGCTTGAAGCGTTGCAGGCCGCCACCATCAATGGCGCGACGCTGCTCTCGCTGGATCAGGACCTGGGGACAATCGAGGCCGGAAAGTACGCGGATCTGGTGGCGGTGCAAGGTGATCCGCTGCAGGATATCTCGGCGATGGAGCACGTGCGTTTTGTGATGAAGGCCGGTGTTGTGGTGGTACCGGCCGCGGGAAAATAGCCGCGGACTTACCTGAGCGGCGAACTGCCTGCGCAATCCATGCTGTTCCAGCAGCAGCGCCCAAGGCAGCGCACCTAACTTTTTCTGCCGAGGCGGGCCGATGCGAACTACTTGAGGAAAAAGCCACGGTCTAAAGGGTGCCTTATGTCCAAACGCGATTAGGACTTGCCGTTTGCCTTGGCGCGCTCGGCCCAACGTCGCTTCATGGCGTCGGCGATCCGTTTACGGCCCTCGGCGGAGAGCTTCCTTGTCTTGCGTGGAGCAGATAGGGCAGCTACGGCAGCTTTGCTGCCCTTCGGCCGGCCCGGACCTCGGCGCGCTATGGTCTCTTCTGTGCCGGCAAGAAGTTCGCGGGCCTGCTGAAGCTTCTGAATCTGCACGTCGATTTCCGAGATGATATTACTTACTTCCACGGTGTACCTCCAGTCTGATGCTACATCCTTCAATGCAAAATTGGGATCTTCACGCCCATTTCTGAGTAACTTGAAGGGCACTTACAGAAAGAATATGTGGTTTCGGGTATACAGATCTGCCTAGTTTCGCTACTCGAGATCTTAGGTTCTAGTTTCGGCGGGAGCTTCGGCTTCTTCTGGTTCAAGTTCTTCCTGGAGTGAATTGAACTGCATTGCTCCCAAGCCACGGCTCTTTTCCGCCCGTTCCATACATATCCGCAAGCGTGTAAGTGTGCCTGGTCGATCCTGCGCGAGTTCGCGCGCCATGCGGCTGATCGCATAAGTAAGAATGTCGCTGTGGTGAAGCTCGTGCATTTCGGGCGAGCGGCGTAGATCGAGCCAGAGACGGTGCATCATTTCGACTTCGTCCGGCGGGAGCGCGGGGGCGTGCGGGCCGATGTGAAAGGAGAGCGCTTCGCCTTCGGGCCTGACGATATAGAAAGTAAACTGGCGCTTTGGCTCGGGCAATGCTTCCCACGCTTGACCGACGTGATACGCCTGTTCCTCAGCGGTGAGCTTTGTAGAAAGGCCGCTGACGACAGCCGCCGCCTCAAGTGAGTTTGCGGTCTGCACCAACGCGGCAAAAATATCGCCCGCGGGAACGACCAGCAGGGATATATGTTTGCCGAAGCTTTCTGCTACGGAAACGGCCTTGGTGAAGAGCATCTGCTCGTGCTCACTGAAGAGTTGTTCCGAAGCTTCGAGGTACTCCGATCCGCCGGCGCCCATCATGCGTGCAGCAAGGACGACGAGATCTTGCTGGTCGGTGTCGGTATGGGCAAGCGCCCACTTGAGCGCGAAGGGACTCGAGTCGTCACGCATGGTCACGATGGCGGCGCCGGGACGGATTGCGAGGGCTTCCCGCCCCACCGTGTCTTGGTGCTGCAGTTGAAAGTGCTCACGCATCTGGCGCTTGGTCATGTCCTGACGGCGTCGGTTGTCGCGTTCGGAAAAAGAGAAGATGACAAAGAACGCAGCGGCGAAGATGACCCCGCTGACCGTGGCGACGGACTTCGTGAAGAGGTTGACGATGGCAGTGGTGAGCAGGACGAGGAACACCGACAGAAGGCCAAATGGAATCTCGCGACCGCCGACACGGATATTGAGCGGCACCTTCCAGCCGCGCTCGCCGTTGTACTTCCAGCGCAGCACCAGCATGGCGAGCGAGTTAAAGGTGAAACTCCAGATGACGCCAAAGGCATACGCCTCGCCAAGCATGATGACGTTGCCGCGAGTGACCAGGATGGTGAACAGTTGCAGCCCGACCACCAGGTTGACGATGCGGTACGAAGTGCCGAAGCGGCGCTGTGGCCTCCGGAACCAGTCAGTAAGCACGCCGTCCTCGGCGACGCGCATGAGTACACCGGTTGAGCCGACAATGGCGGTGTTGACCGCGCCGCCGAGAATGAGAAAACCGACGACCACGACGAAGATGCGAAAGGCGACGCGCAGAGCAAACGGTCCGACCATGTACATGGCCATTCCGGCAATAAGGTTGTCACGGTAGACGGGCACCCGAACGGAATCGGGAATGAGCATAACGGCCAGCAAGGAGCCGATACCGGTAAAGATGAAGCTGTAGATCGCGATAACAATCGCCGCGCGCTTAAGGTTTTTTAGCTTGGGATGCTGAATCTCGCGGTTGACCTGTGCGAGCGATTCTTCGCCGCTCATGGCGAGGACGGAGTGGCCAAAGGCCATCAGGATGCCAAACAGGCCGATGGTGCGGGCATAGGAGGTGTGGCGAAGGAAGCCGAGCGCGTCCTGGGAAAAATGAAGGTTGCCAGGGGTCGGCAGCGGCGGCAGGGCGACACCCCTGTGAACGGCGGAGTAGATGCCCCACCCGAGCAGGAGCACGACCATGACCGTGGTGATTTTCATGACCTTCAGGGCCTTGTCGCTCGATTCCTCGATGCCCTTAAGGTTTTGCCACCAGAAGTAAATCGTGACCGCGACGGCAAAGACGGCAGAAGCGCCGTTGACGGGCACCTGACGGACGGCGCCGCCGGAGCCCATGGCAAAACGTGCTCCGTGCGCCGCGACAAGCTGCAGACCTTCATTCAGCAGGCCCACGATGTATTGGCCCGCGGAGACCCCGGAGATGGGACCGGTAAGGATGTAATCAAACATCAGCGCAGAAACGCTAAGCTTGGCGAAGGTGCCCCCGAGAGCTTCTTTGACGATGCGATAGACACCACCGCGCGTAAACATGGAACAGCTTTCGACATAGACGGCACGCACGGCGAAGGAAAAGAGCATGACGCCGAGGATGAACCAGGGGGCGGACTTGCCGACGGCCTCCTCGGCGATGCCCCCGGCATAGAAGGCGGAGGAGCCGAGATCGTTGAGCACGATGGCAGCGGCGCGCCAGAACGAGATAAAGGTCAGCATGACCGACGAGGCCACGACGAGGCGCACGCGGGTGGAATCGGGTCGTTTCGTTTCAGTCTTGTGAGTCATGTCGTCTGCTCAGGCCTGAGCGGGAAAAGGATGTCGGGGAAAAATGTCGAAAGAGCGTAGGCTGCGGATTGGCGAATCGCAGAGACGGGGGCGCGCCGGCGAATCGCATGGGGTGCCTACTCCTCATCCGCAAATAGCTCCCGCATGTCTTCAACGAAGCTGACGGCCACCACCACGGCCGAACCTGCCAAACCAATGAAAAACAATGGCACGACTACTTTGGCGACCACGCGGATAAGAAGTTCAGTCACATACCTGATTGTAACTCGATGGACAGGCTGTTAGCGCTTTTTGCTGGCAGGTGTTCGTGAACGGCAGTTCAGGCTGGGAAATTCGGTACGCGGTATAGACTGCGGATGCAATGGGATTCGTCAGGTGGCGACTGGGCGGGCTGGCTCTTTTGTCGGGAGTGCTGCAGATTTTGCCCTTTCCGATTGCCGGCCCAACTCCGCTCTGGCGCACGGCGTTTTGCTGGGTTGCCCTGGTTCCCTTGCTGGTGGCGCTGCTGGCCCCGGGCCCTGAAGATGCTCGATGGGATCTGTTGCGCGGCGCGGTACTAGGGTACCTTTCCGGCGTTACCTGGTACGCAGGCAGCTGTTACTGGATCTTTCAGACCATGCATCTGTACGGCGGGCTTTCACAGCCGGTCGCGGCTGGCATCCTGGTGCTGTTCTGCTTGTATCTCGGGCTCTACCCAGCGCTGTTCGGCGCATTGATCGCCGCCTTCCGAAGATCTCCGATGGGGCGGCAGGGAGCGCTCTTGCTGGCACCGGCGGCGTGGGTCGCGGTGGAACTCGCCCGGGCGCGGATTACCGGATTCCCGTGGGATCTTCTCGGTGTGGCGCAGGTGGACAACGCCGTGCTCACCAGACTCGCGCCCTACACCGGTGCCTACGGACTGTCCTTCGTCATCGCCGCGGTGAACAGCCTGTGGCTCCTTCGGCTTCAGCTGCGCGCCCGGCGTTTTACTCGTCTGGCAGTGACGGCGGCTGGGTTCGTGATGGTGGTTCTGTACGGCGCGGCAGTGTGGCGCACCGAGCACGGCGGAGCTTCGGTGGCGGCGGCGACGGCGACGCTGGTGCAGGAAAATCTCGAAGTGGGGGCGGTGGCCGACGCGGGTCCGCAGGAGTCGATGTCGCAGCAGGTTCAGGCGTTTTCCGCCCTTAGTCTGGCGCCCTCTGCATCGTTTCTGGCAGGCACACCGGAATTGGGCACGGCACCTCGGGTCACCGTGCTTCGCCACTCGCCCCGGCCACCAGATGTAATTCTTTGGCCGGAGTCGCCAGCCCCTTTCCAGGAGCAGGATTCTACCTTTCGCGCCGATCTGTCGCGATTGGCGAAGGCGGCCCACGCTCCCCTCATCATTGGCGATCTGGCTTTCGAGCGGAGTACCGATCCTAGCAATCGCCGCGGCTATGCTCCTCGCAATCGAGCTTCCTTTGTCACGCCCGAGGGTTCGGTCCAGGGACACTACGACAAGATGCACCTCGTGCCTTTCGGCGAGTACACCCCGTACAAGCGCCTTTTCTTCTTTGCCGGCAGCCTCCTAGAAGAGGTTGGCCTCTTCGAGCCGGGAGAGGTCCGTAGCGTCTTTACAACAGAAGGCAATACCTTCGGCACGTTTATCTGTTACGAATCCATCTTTGGCGACGAGATCCGACGCTTCGTTCTGCGTGGCGCCGATGTTCTCGTCAACCTTTCTAACGACGGGTGGTATGGGGACACCAGTGCTCCTTGGCAACACCTGAACATGGTTCGGATGCGGGCGATCGAGAATCACCGCTGGGTTCTGCGCGCGACCAACACGGGCGTCACTGCATCCATCGATCCGTTTGGACGCGTAATCGCCTCTGCTCCTCGGCATGTCCGTACCGCCATTCTTGTGCCGTTCGGATATGAGCACGAGCTTACCTTTTACACGCGCCATGGCGATCTGTTCGCCTATGCGTGCGCTCTGGCGACGGTGCTGGCGCTGGCATGGTCGCTTCTCTCCGATCGGGCCACACATGCTCTAGAATCGGAGCATGTTAACTGATCTGGAGTACAGCTACTCCCCGGTTCGCGAAAAGGTTCGCGATCTGCGGGAGTATCTTTGACGCGCCCCGGCTGCGGAAGGAACTAGCCTCGCTGGAGGAGAAGATCTCGGACCCCGGTGTGTGGGCCGACGCGGCCAGGTCGCAGCCGCTGATGCGCGAGCGAAAGCGCCTCGAAACGCTGCTGGCCGACGAGACCGAGCTTGCCCGGCGGGCTGACGACATTGAGGCGTACTTCGAGCTCGCGCGCGAGGGCGAGGACACCGAAGCGGATCTTGCTCGCGAGATCCCGGCGTTGGTCGAGTATGCCGACCAGCTTGAATCCAAGACGATGCTTTCGGGCGAGACGGACCCGCTGAATGCAATCGTAGTGGTGCACCCGGGCGCGGGTGGAACCGAGTCGCAGGACTGGGCCGAGATGCTGATGCGCATGTACCTGCGGTGGGCCGAGCGGCAGCATTTCAAGCTGGAGCTCAACGAGATCCAGGATGGCGACGAGGCGGGCATCAAGTCCGCCACCTTCACCATTACGGGCGACTTCGCCTTTGGCCTGCTGTCGGGCGAGACAGGCGTGCACCGCCTCGTGCGCATCTCGCCGTTCGACTCCGCCAAGCGCCGCCACACCTCCTTCGCCAGCGTCTTTGTCTCGCCGGAGATCGATGACGCGATTCACATCGATATCAAGCCGGACGAGCTGCGCATCGACACATACCGGTCCGGGGGCAAGGGTGGCCAGCACGTCAACACGACCGACTCCGCCGTGCGAATCACGCATCTTCCGACCGGACTCGTCGCCGGCTGCCAGAACGAGCGCTCGCAGCATAAAAACAAGGAGCGCGCAATGAAGCTGCTGCGCTCCCGCCTCTACGAGTACGAACTGGATAAAAAGAAGGCGGCGACCAAGAAGCTCGAAGATTCGAAGCTCGACATTGGCTTCGGCTCGCAGATCCGCTCCTACGTGCTGCAGCCTTACCGCATGGCGAAAGACCTGAGGACGCGCGTGGAGGTTGGCGATGTGGACCGCGTCCTCGACGGCGATCTCGACCCGTTTATCCGCGGCTACCTGCGCATGCGGCGCGAGGGGAACTTGCCGGCAGCCGTTGAAGATGCCGACGACCTTGGGGAAACGATGCGCTGAGTCGCGCGCCTTCTCTCCCGCATCCAAGCCGGAGCGGTTCAGGGAGAACACGATGGCCGAAATCCGGTCTCTCGACCAGGAGCTTCGTACACAGCTGCTTGACCTGCTCAAAGGTGGGCAGGCGCACGCGAGCTTCGACGACGTCGTCGCCGACATGCCGACGAACCTTCGCGGAGTGGTGCCGGAGAAGCTGCCGTACTCCGCGTGGCAGCTCCTGGAGCACATGCGCATCACGCAACGCGACATTCTGAATTTCAGTGCGCCGCCCACCGGTGGCTACCATGCGCTGGAGTGGCCGAAAGATTACTGGCCAAGTACGCCCGAGCCGCCAATCCCCGAGGCGTGGGACCGAACCGTCGCCGCGATACGCACCGATCGCGAGCAGTTCGAAGATCTGATCACGCGACCCGAGGCAGATCTCGTGAAGCCGTTTCGCTGGGGTAGCGGTCAGAATCTGCTGCGGGAAACCTTGCTCATCGCCGACCACACGGCTTATCACCTGGGCGAGCTGCTGGTGCTGCGCAGACTTCTCGGTGCGTGGAAGGCGTAGCCAACAATGAACGACCCACACATCCTGCGGGCAATGCTTGGCGAAACGATGCTGATGGGCGTGGCGAGCCGGCCGCGCACCCTCGCAGTCGTCGGGCTCTCGGAACGACCGGAACGTCCGAGCCACTATGTTGCGGCCTATATGCAGCAGCAGGGCTACCGGATCCTGCCCGTGAATCCGGCACTCGACGTCGTTCTGGGGGAGGTGGCGTACCCTTCACTTTCCGCTCTGCCGGAACCGCCCGACGTCGTCAACGTCTTTCGCTTACCAAGCTTTCTCCCGGCCATCGTGGACGAGATGCTGGAGCTTCGTCTCGCGGAGCTATGGGTGCAGCAGGGCATTGTCCACCACGAGGCAGCGCGCCGCGCTGAGGCGGGCGGAATTCGCGTGGTGATGGACCGGTGCATCATGGTTGAGCACCGGCGAGCGCGCGGCCGCTGAGTGCCCCCGCCCCTGCCGCGTAACCTGCACCTGCTTCCGCCGTCTCAGAACGTATGGTCCACCGCCTGACATCGTCGAAGCGCAACGCCTACAATCGCAGCACCATGTCTCTTCGCCGGTACATCCCGTCTCTGCTCGCGCTGGTCTTCAGCCTGACGGCCCTCCAGTCAGCGGGCGCGCAGATGCAGACGGTCGGTGACGGCGGCCCGGGACCGGTGAAGGCCGCGCATCTGACGGCGGAGCTGACGTCGCTCTCGCCCACAATCGCACCCGGCGGCACCGTCACCGCCGGCCTGGTGCTGACGCTTGAAGAGAAGTGGCATGTGTACTGGATCAACGCGGGCGACTCGGGCGAGCCGCCGCACATCAACTGGAATCTGCCACGCGGCATCACCGCAGGTCCCATGCAGTTTCCCATCCCGTCGCGTCTTCCGCTCGGTCCGCTGATGGACTTCGGCTACGAGGACACCGCCGCCTTTCCCGTCACGCTCACGGCGGCCGGCAATGTGAAGCCCGGCCCGATGCACATCGACGCGATGGTGAACTGGCTGGTCTGCCGCGAGGTGTGCATCCCGGGCAAGGCACACCTCGGCCTCGACCTGACCGTGGACCCGCATGCTCCACCGCCCGGCCCGCCGGTGGGTGCTCTCGGGCAAGCGCTGACGCTCCTGCCGAAACCGCTGGACCCTAACACACACCTGACGGTAAACGGCGGCAAATCGGAGTTCGTCTTTACGCTTCTCACCGGAGATCAGGAGACAGATGCGGAGTTCTACCCGTTTGATCCCGATCAGATCGACAATGCCGGAGACCAGGTAGTCGAATCGATGCCGGGCGGGATTCGGTTGCGGGTGCCGCGGGCGCCGGAGACCCCCGATGCGGGACCGTCCGCTGCTCTGCCGAAGCAAATTCACGGGCTGCTGAAGTTGAGCGATGAACAGGCCTATGAGTTCACCGCGCCGGTGGTGGCCGGCGAGGTTCCTCCCGCGAGCGCCGCGGGAGGCAAGCCCAATGCCGCCGCCGGCGTCACCACGGCGGGAGCGATCGGGCTCGCCTTTCTCGGCGGCATCCTTCTGAACCTGATGCCGTGCGTCTTTCCCGTGCTGTTTCTCAAGGGGCTGGCGCTGGTCAACTCGTCGACCGAAGAACGCTCGCGGCTGCGCGCGCACGGCCTGGTTTACACCCTGGGCATCTTGGTCAGCTTTTGGGCAATTGTGGCGGTTCTTCTTCTGCTCCGCTCGACGACCAATCAGATCGGCTGGGGCTTCCAGCTGCAATCGCCCGTCTTTCTCGTTCTGCTCGCGGTAGGGCTGTTTTTCTTTTCGCTGTCGCTTGCCGGGCAGTTTGAGCTGGGGCTTTCGCTCACCTCCGCGGGCGATGCGCTCACACGCAGGCAGGGCTTTGCCGGATCGTTCTTCACCGGCGTGCTGGCGACGGTGGTCGCGACGCCGTGTACGGCTCCGCTGATGGGCGCGGCAATCGGCTTTGCCCTCGCGCAGTCAGCCGGGGTCACGTTCGCGGTGTTTACGGCGCTCGCGATCGGGCTGGCGCTGCCATATCTGCTGCTCAGCTTCCAGCCCGCGTGGACGCGCATCTTGCCGCGCCCGGGCGCGTGGATGGAAACGCTAAAGCAGCTTACGGCGGTTCCGCTCTTTGCAACAGTGATCTGGCTCACGTGGGTGTACGGCCGTCTGTTCTCGACCGGCGGCGGGGGGCAGGGAACGGATGCCATTGCAAAGCTGCTGCTCGGCTTTCTGCTGGTCGCGATTGCTGGATGGGCGCTGAGCAAGTGGCCGGCGCGGCTCGGGTCGACGCTCGCCGCCGTTGCGCTGCTGCTGCTCGCCGTCGCCGTTCCGCTCTACCGGCCAAAGGACACCACCCTTGCGTGGCAGGCCTTCTCGCCCCAAACACTCGAAGCCGCACGCGCCGGCGGACACCCGGTCTTTATCGACTTCACCGCCGCGTGGTGCCTTTCCTGCCAGGTCAACGAGCGCCTGGTGCTGCGGTCGGCTGAGGTGCAGCGGCAGTTTGCCTCGGGCAAAGTGACGCTGCTTCGGGCCGATTGGACGCAGTACGATCCCGCGATCACCCAGCAGCTGGCGAGCCTCGGCCGGAGCGGCGTGCCGACGTACGTCCTGTATCCCGCAGCGGCCGACAGCAAGGCCGACGTCCTGCCAGAACTGCTGACCAAACCGATCGTTCTGGACGCGCTCAAGCACGACCTAGCGCAGTAGGCGGGTCAGCGCGAAGCCAGTTCCGTCGGCAGCATCTGCAGCGCAGTGCGGATGCCGCGCAAGGCTTGCCGCGTGCGTTCTTCGTTTTCAATCAACGAGAAACGCACATGGTCGTCACCGTACTCGCCGAAACCGATTCCCGGACTGACGGCCACCTTGGCGTGCTCGAGCAGGTGCTTGGAGAATTCCAGCGATCGCATCTCGCGAAAGGCTTCGGGGATCTTGCTCCAAACAAACATGGTCGCGCGCGGATTTTCGGTGTGCCATCCCAGCCGGTTCAGCCCCGCTACGAGAACATCGCGGCGATCGCGATACGTCGCGGTGATCTCGGCCACGCACTCTTGCGGGCCAGAAAGCGCACAGATGGATGCCACCTGAATCGGCGTGAACGTTCCGTAATCGAAGTAGCTCTTGATGCGGCTGAGCGCGGCCACCAGTGTCGCGTTGCCGACCATGAACCCCACCCGCCATCCCGGCATGTTGTAGCTCTTCGAGAGCGTAAAGAACTCGACGGCAATATCCTTTGCGCCCGGAACCTGTAACACAGAGGGTGGCTTATACCCGTCGAACGCGATGTCGGCATACGCGAAATCGTGCACCAGCCACACACCGAACTCCTTGCAGAGCGCAACCAGACGCTCAAAGAACGGCAGATCAACACACTGCGCCGTGGGGTTCGCAGGAAAGTTCACAATCAGCACCTTTGGTCGAGGGATCATGCGCGGAATGGTCTCTTCCACCTGCGCGAGAAACTCGGTCGTGGAATGAATCGGCAGTGACAGGATGTCCGCGCCGGCAATCACGGGACCATAGATGTGAATGGGATAGCTTGGGTTGGGAACCAGCACCGTGTCGCCGCGATCGAGCACCGCCAGGCAAAAGTGGGCGATGCCTTCCTTCGATCCGATGGTGACAATGGCCTCGGTCGCCGGATCGAGCTCCACATCGTAGCGCGTTCCGTACCAGTCGCAGATCGCCTTCCGCAGTCGCGGGATGCCTTTCGAAAGCGAATACCGATGCGTACGCTGCTTGCGTGCCGCCTCGATCATCTTGTCGACAATGTGTGGCGGCGTCGCTCCGTCGGGATTCCCCATCCCGAAGTCGATAATGTCCTCACCGCGTCTGCGTGCGGCTGCCTTCAGTTCGCCCGTGATGTTGAAGACGTACGGTGGAAGTCGCTTGAGGCGCGGAAAGTCGTCCATTCCCAAATCCTAAACGGCTTGCTGGGACGTGGGTAGTTGCGGCCTGGGATGCCTCTCCGAAGACCTCCCGACCCTCAGTTCGCGGCGCTCACCCCATCGTCATGCGAAGTCCGCGTCCGGCCCATCGCCTGCTCGGCGGCGGCGGCCATCTGCTCGTCGTTCATCACAGTCAAGGTCTGCGACATCGACCATTTGTGCCCGTATGGATCGGTCACCTGGCCGTAGCGGTCGCCCCAGAACATGTCGGCGATCGGCATGGTGACGGTCATGCCTGCCGCCACGGCGCGATCCCAGAAGGGCTGCACGTCGCTGAACTGGAGCGCCAGCGTGATGGGTGACCCACCGAGCGCATTGGGTGTCTGAGGCGCGCTTCCCATCATCTCGGAGAAATCGTCGCACAGCATAATCATCGACCCATTCACCATCAGCCGGACGTGCATGATCTTGTCGGTTCCGGGCATCAGGTGGGGTTCGCCGTCCAGCTCCGCGCCGAAGGCTTGCTGGTAGAAGGCGACCGCTTGGGCGGCGTTTGAAACGACAAGGTAGGGGGTCAACGGTGGAATCGGATGCGCCATACGATCTCCAAAACAAGCCGCCGATGCGGACAGCAGAACTATATCAAGACTCTGGCTTTGCGCCGCCCCGTTTTTCCAGGATCTCCTGCATCCGCGCTGCCATTTGCCGCTCCCGGCCCTCGCCGGTCGGATGGTAGTAATGGCGTCCGGCGAGCGAAGCCGGAAGGCACTCCATCGCCGCCACCTTGCCCTCGACGTCGTGCGCGTACTGGTAATCCTTGCCGTAACGGAGCTCGCGCATCAACTTCGTCGGCGCGTTACGCAAATGCAGCGGCACCGGCTCGGCTGCGGTCGCTTCGATGTCTGCCTGCACTGCCGCGTAGGCCGTGTAGACCGCATTCGATTTGGGCGCAAGCGCGAGGTACACTACCGCCTGCGCCAGCGCCAGACTGCCCTCGGGCTGCCCCAGGAAATGCATCGCATCGCGCGCGCTCAGGCAAAGGTTCAGCGCCTCGGGCGCAGCCAGCCCGATGTCCTCGACCGCCATGCGCACCACCCGCCGAGCGACGTACATCGGGTCCTCGCCTGCTTCAAGCATCCGCCCCAGCCAGTAGAGGGCGGCGTCTGCGTCCGAATTGCGCACGCTTTTGTGCAACGCAGAGATCAGGTCGTAATGCTGCTCACCTTTTTTGTCATAGAGCAGAACCCGTCGCTGCATTGCCTCGGCGGCCAGCGTCCTGCTGATCGTCCGCTCGCCGCGTCCCTCGGCCATCCGGGCCGCGGCTTCAAGCGCATTCAGCGCGTTGCGCGCGTCGCCGCTGGCGTAGGCCGCCATGGCTGCGAGCGCATCCGCATCGGCCTCCAGCCCCAGCCCTCCCAACCCTCGCTCTGCATCAGCCAGCGCGCGCTCGAGCAGGGCCACCACCTGCACCTCGGTCAACGCCACCAGCGTGTACACACGACAGCGCGAGAGCAGCGCCGCATTGATCTCGAAGCTCGGATTCTCCGTGGTCGCGCCAATCAGCCGAATGGTGCCGCGTTCCACATACGGCAAAAACGCGTCCTGCTGCGCCTTGTTGAAGCGGTGGATCTCGTCCACAAACAGGATCGTGCGCGAGCCGAAGCCGGCGGCTCGCTCGGCTTCCGCCATCACCTGCTTGATCTCCTTGATACCGCTCAGAACGGCGGAAAACTCGATGAAGTTCGCGCCCGTCGTTTGCGCCACGATCTTGGCCAGCGTCGTCTTGCCCACTCCGGGCGGCCCCCAGAAGATCATGCTGCTAGCCTGTGCGCCTTGGCCCGGTGTGGCCTCGTCTCGCTCGATCGCCAGCCGGAGCGGCTTGCCCGGACCCAGCAGATGCTCCTGCCCCGTATATTCGGCAAGCGTCCGCGGCCGCATCCGCTCCGCTAAGGGAGCCTGTCCGGAGACTGACGTTGCCGCGGCTTGCGCGAGAGGCGACCCATCGAAGAGGCTCATGGTAGCTGCCGCTCTTGAGACCGCAGCACCCGCTGCCGCGATGCCTCAAAGAGCACAATGGATCCCGCAACCGCCACGTTCAAGCTCTCAACAGGGCCGGGGCAGGGAATCGTGATGCACTCGTCGGCCATCCGCAGCCACTCTTCCGCGAGACCAGCGCCCTCGTTCCCGACCAGCACGCCAACCGGCCGCGCGAGGTCCGCTTCGCCGATCTCCCGAATGGGCCAGACGCCCGACCCACTGCCGACCGTCGCCAGAAGCGCAACTCCCCTCGCTCGCAAATCTCGCAGATCCGCAACATCGCAGCGAACCACCGGCACCCGAAACACGGATCCCGCCGAGGCTCGCATCGATTTGCCGTTCCACACCGAAACCGTCCCCGGCGTCAGCAACACACCGGTCGCCCCAAACGCCTCCGCCGACCGCACCAGCGTCCCAAGATTTCCCGGATCCTGCACGCCAGCCGCCACCAGCAGCAGAGGACTCGCGGCCCGCAGCATGTCGTCTATCGCCCACACCGGCGGCGTAACCAGCGCGGCTACACCCTGCGGCGACCGCGTCTCGACCGCGGAAGCAAAGACATCCTCTGAGAGCCGAATGACCTCGACTGCGCCCGGAACACATGCCGGCGCCTGCCGATGTTCGCTCACAAACACAAGTTCGGGCGTGATGCCGCTCCGCACCACCTCTTCCAGCAAATGCTCCCCTTCGATCCCCAGCAGTCCGCCGCTCAATCGTGCCTGCTCCGCAGACGCCGCACGCAGCTGCTTCACGCGAGCATTCGCCCGGCTGGTTACGACCGGTAGCTGATCCGTGTCCCCCACGCCCTTCCCCGCAAACGGCATGGCCCGATCTTACGCTGCTGCTCCCCCGCGGTGTACACCGGGAGCGGCCCGTAAAGCCGGGCCTGCCGTTGAGTCGGCTCCCCACCCGTGCTACCCTGCGGATTCGGGCCGCACCCTCCTCCTATGAGATCGCGCACGCCGAGCAGCCTCACCCCTCAGGAGCAACACTTGCCGGCCGACATCCTCCGTATCCATCCCGACGAACCTGAACCGGAAAAGATCGACCGCGTCGTCGCCACCCTCAATCTGGGCCAGGTCGTTGCCCTGCCCACGGACACCTTCTACGGCCTGGCGGTCGACCCCGTAAATCTTCGCGCCGTCGACCGGATCTATGAACTGAAGACACGCTCCCGCCATAAGCCACTGTCACTGCTGTTGTGCGAGACGCACCAGGCCTACGAGCTGGCCCCCACCATCGACAGTGCATTTGATCGACTTGCGGAACGCTTCTGGCCTGGTCCGCTGACGATCATCGTGCGCGCCGGCGCGAAGCTGCCTCTGCGGGTGACGGCCAACACCGGGAACGTCGCGCTTCGCGTACCCGAGGCCCCCATCGCTCGCGCGATCGTTCGTCAGCTCGGCCTGCCGATCACCGCAACCTCGGCCAACCTCGCCGGCATGCCCGAATGCACCTACGCCAACTGCGTTCGCGACCAGCTTGGCGCGGAGCTGTCCATGATCGTAGACGGCGGTCCCACGGCGCGCTCCACCGCCACCACCATCGTCGACCTTTCCGGCGGCGGCAGTGCCTGGAACATTCTGCGCGAGGGCGCAATCCCTACCCACGAGATCGCCCTTACCCTGCAACGATAGGGGAAGCGACCCTCCGGCCCGCTCTGCCGTACACTCGTCTCTCTGTATGAGCGCTCGCCATGCTATCCCGAGCAGTCCTCAATCGCGGCGTCACTTATTTCGGTGGTTCGTCGCGCTCTTTCTCGTGGCGGCCCTCGCCTGGTGCGCATATGTCTACCGGCAGATTGACGAGGTCGCCTCTCGCGACGAGGCCATCCCGTCCGACGCCATCGCCGTCTTCGGAGCGGCGGAGTACCGCGGCCGTCCCTCGCCCGTCTTCCACGCGCGCCTCGACCATGCTGTCGACCTCTACCGCAAAGGTATCGCGCCCGTCGTGATCACTCTCGGCGGTGGAGCGGATGCCGACTCCGGCCTCACCGAGGGAGGCGTCGGCCGCGATTACCTGCTCGCCAACGGCATCCCGCTCACCGACATCATCGCGGAAACCCGCTCCGTCGACACCGAGGAGCAGGTGCACCGGCTAGCCGCAATTGCCCGCGAGCACAACCTCCAAACAGTGGTCGTTGTGAGCGACCCCACCCACCTCTTCCGCATTCGCGAGCTCTGCGCCGAATCCGGCCTTGACGTGTACACCTCGCCTCGGCCGCCGTTTGGCCGCGCTTCCAGCGAAACACTCCTCCTTCGCTACACGCATGAGATCCTCGGCTACACTGCTCTTCGGCTGGGCTTTGAAACATCCAGCCTGTACCGCTGGATCGAAGGCAAGAACGACGACTGAGGCTCTAAAGCCAGCGTCAGGCGCGCATCAGCGCCGCCGCCACGGCAGCCGCGAAGGCTGTCCCGCTGAAGTTCACCAGATCGTTGCCCACCCAGCCCCATCGCTCCAGCGTCGCGCCGATCACGCTGTCTGCAAACAACCCTAGCGTTCCGCAGCCAAGCGACACCAGTCCCGCGTGCCCGTCTAGGTGCATCGCCCAAGCGCCCGCCCCGGCCACCAGCGTTCCCCCCGCAACGCCGGTCGCCGTTCCCAGCAGCGAGATCGCCCCATCCGTTCCCGCCTCCACGCGACGAAGTCCGGCCAGCAGCACCGGCCTGCCGCCGAACGCCTGCCCCAGTTCCGACGACATCGTGTCCGCAGTCGCCTCCACCAAGGCTGCCAGGCAAGCCGTTTTGACCGCCGCCATCACCCACAGATCGGCAAAGTCGGGTCTGCAGTGCCCCGCCGCAGATCGCCGCAAAATCCACTCCGCAAAGGGCGAGACGCACAGCGCCGTGACACCGAGGTTGGCAATCACCTGCGCCGCGCTCCGTCCGCTGCGCTTTTCCGCCAGCCCTGCGCGTACCTTGTGCTCACGCCCCGCCCGAGTTGCCAGAAATGTCAGGGCAAAGAGGCACGCCAAGGGTGTCAGCGCGCTTCGCTCCACCGGCTCCGAAAACCAGCCCGTCCGGTACGTGACCACCAAGCAGATCATCCCGCCGGCGAGAGCGCCCGCCGTGGTAGATGCCCGCACCAGCCGCACCAGCCCAGTAAACGCCAGACTGATCCCGATCGTCCCGGCGACATACGCCGGAAACGGTCGCACCTGCGCTAGCGCGCTGCGCAGCGTTCCCACTGTTTCGAGAGCCAGGGCAACGCCGACCAAGCCTACCAGCGCCTGCGACTGCCGCCTGTCTCGCCCCGCCGGAATGGCCTTCGCCGCTCCGCGTTCCATGCCGTCCTCTGTCGCCATCTCTCCCCATTCAGACCCATTGGGCCGAGCCCCTGATTTACAATCGAGGTCTGAGCATAGGGAAACACAGCAGCTCAGCGGGAGCAGTTTTGCACTCAGTACGAATCGCCTTACGATCCACCGTCTCCGGTCGCCCGAACGGTCGCTTTCTCGCCAATCTGCTTCCCCGTTTCACCTCCAACCGCATCGCTGGTCTCGCCCTTGCGGCCATCGCCCTTGTGCCTACCCTGGGGTGTGGCAATAGCTATCGTCCGGTCGTCTCCGCCATCAGCCCGGTCGGACCGGCGGTTCAGCCCTCGAAATACGCCGTGGCCATCTCGCAGCCGGGCGCGGCTATCGGCGGCCTCATGACCCTGGTCGACTTTTCCGGTGACACCAACCTGGTCAATATCAGCGTCGGCCCGAATCCCTATTATCTCCTCCTTGCAAACGGAGGCGGCACAGGCTACACGCTCAACACCGACGGCACGCTCAGCACATTTGCGATCAGCACTGCCGTTCAGACCAGCAACGTCCAAACCACAACGCTGCTGCCCGGAGCGACTCCGAACAGCATCTTCGCCAACAGCACCTACGTCTACCTCACCGATCCTGGCCGATCGACCATCGCCCAACTCCAGAACACCCCACCGTCACTCAGGCAGGAACTCCCCGTCACCCCGGGGTACACGCCGGTCTACATCGCCGGTATTGCGACGGCCCCGCGCGCCTACGCCATCAGCCAAAGCACCATTGCCGGCTCCCCCGGCGTCGTCGCCGGCATCGAGACCACCACCAGCACCATCTCCACCACCATCCCCGTAGGTGTCTCGCCCGTGTATGGCGTGATGACTGCTGACGGCCTCCGCGTGTTCATTCTGAACCAGGGAAGCAACTCCGTCTCGGTCATCAACGCACAAAGCAATGCAGCCGATGCCGCCACACCGGTGATCCCTGTCGGAACCGCCCCGGTCTGGGCAGACCTCGCACCCACTCGTACCGAGCTTGTTGTTGCAAATGCGGGCGACGGGGTCTCTCCCGGAACCGTCAGCATCGTGAGCATTCCGCTCTGCACCTCCTCAGATCTACCGACAAATCCGAACTGCAATCCCACAAACCCGGTCGATGCAGTCGGCTTCGGCGATGTCCTCGCCACCATACCGGTAGGTGTTAAGCCCGTTATGGTGACCGTGCTGCAGGATGGCACCCAGGCGTACGTCGCCAACTACGCCGACTCAACCGTCTCCGTAATCAACCTGGTCACCAATACCGTCACCGCCACCATTCCCGTTGCCGGACGGCCGATCTGGATTGCCTCGACCACCGGCAACCCAACGGGCAAGGTCTATGTGGTCACTCAGGACTCAGTGCCCCAGCCCGGCTTTCCTGTCGCCCCCACATCCAGCCTCATGACGGTCATTCGCACCGACACCGATGCCGTCGAGTCCTATGTCGACCTCCAAGGCAAAGGCGTCTCCGTCCGCGTGACCGCGCCCTGACCCGGGTTCGGCCCAGCACACCGCGCTAAGTTCCCGCCATCACGATCGGCATCGTCGGCGTCTGCGATCCACCCTCATCCTCTTGCGTAATCCCGAACGCCTTTGCAGGAACACCTTTTGGCAACTCGGGCAAAATGACGTTTGCGCTCCCTTGTGCATCCGGCCGGAACGTTCCCGCCGGAATCGGATCGCGCCCATCTGCCGGAATCAGCCATAATTCATATGTCCGATAGGGCCCGAGCGGCTCCATGTTGCTCGCCGTAAACACCAGCTGGCCCTTCTCCGACAAATAATGCACCCTGCCAACCGGGACCGGAGCCTCCTTCGAGCGCGTCAGCGTTACCCGCATCGCCGAGCCATCCGTCAGTGTCTCGAGGACCTGCCGCGCCGTCGCCGCATCCGAACCCAGCCGAGCGATGTCGCCGCTCTGTGCCGCCACCGTGCTTCGTAAAAGATCGCGCTCGCGCCGCAGATCGCCGATTTCCATGGCCAGCCCGGCCGCGATGGCCCATCCCACCCAAGGCAGCAGCCGAGCCAAAAGCTTCGGCCGAGGTTCGGACACTTCCGCCGCAACCCGTCCGCCTCCCGCCCTCCGGATGTCTGGGCGGGGCATCCGATCGGTCGGTTTGCCGCGCCGCGCGCTGCTTCGCCTTCCCACAGACCCCGCTGCGATCTGGCTCGTCGTCGACGGAGCCGGCTTCTCGCTCAACGGAGCCTTGCCTTCCCGCCGCACCTGCTCTAGCAGACGCTCCCTCGCCAGCGCCGGCGGGGAATGCGTTTCGGCGGACATCGCAAATATTGCCAGATCGCCCTGGATCCCCGCCAACACATGCCGGCAGTGCTCGCAGTGCGACAGATGCAGCAAGATCTCCTCAGCCTCGTCTTCGTCCAGCAGCTGTACCGCAAAGAGGGCAAGCTCATCCTCATGGATGTGAGTGTTCATGCCCGGAATGCCCTTCTCAGCACGGCGAGCGCGCTGCGGATCCGCGTTTTCACCGTACCCAGCGGGTCCCCTGTCATCTCTGCGATCTCCGCATGTGTCAAACCATCGAAGAAGGCCATCTCGAGCGTCTTTCGCTGCTCCACCGGCATCTGGTGGATGATCGTCCGAGCCCGTTCTACCATCAGGCTGCGCTCGGAGTCCTCGGCCAGGTTGAAGCTTGATGGCAGCATCATCTCATCCACCATCTCGGTCGGCCGCTTGCGCCGAAGCAAATCGATCGAGCGATTGCGCGCCACCACCGCCAGCCATCCGCCCAGGCTGCCCCGGGTCGCGATAAAGCCCGCCGGACTCCGCCAGATCTGCAGAAAAATTTCCTGCAACACATCCTCGGCGGACGCCGGGTCGCGTAACACCCGCAACGAAACCGAGTAGACCACCTTGGAGTAGCGGTCAAACAGCGCAGCCATGGCCTGCTCGTCGCCGTCCGCGACGAGCCGCAACAGTACCTCGTCGTCCAATCGAGGCCCCACTGGCGCACCCGGCTCTCCCACGTCTCTCAAGACGCCGATGCACCTAGGCCGAGCGAGCCGCCCAGTCGCGAAGCTGTCCGGAGCGCTCGACCACACGTTCCCCGCTGGGTTTTCTCGCAGCCGATCCCACCCACGTGCTCCGGTCGTCCCTTCGCTCTAGCCCGCATTCTATCGTTCGCTCGCATACCGATGTACGCTGACACTGACCTTGCGGATGTCGGTCGCCACGCGCATGGCTAATTGGGATGAAGATTCGCCTGGATAAACTTCTCGTCGACCAGCAACATGCCGCTTCCCGCGAGCGCGCCCAGGCCCTCATTCTTGCCGGCCGCGTCCTCGTCTCCGAGCAGCGCGTCGACAAACCCGGAACACTCGTCGACTCCGAGGCGCCGATCCGCCTGCTCGGCTCCGACCTCCGATACGTGAGCCGCGGCGGTCTCAAACTGCAGCACGCCCTGGAGCTTTGGCACATTCCGGTCGCTGGCCTTCACTGCGTCGACATCGGCGCCTCCACCGGGGGATTCACCGACTGCCTCCTGCAACACGGTGCATCCCACGTCCTTGCCGTCGACACCGGCTATGGCCAGATCGCCGATGCGCTGCGCCGCGACCTGCGCGTCAGTCTGCGCGAACGCACGAATGCCCGGCTGCTCGCGCCCGCCGAGCTCCTCACCGGCAACACGCCCGCACCCTCCGTACTCGTCATGGATGTTTCCTTCATCTCCGCGACCCTCGTCCTGCCCGCCGTTCTCCCCGCGCTCGCGCCGGTGGGCAAGACGTGGCAGGGAACCGCCGTCATTCTCATTAAGCCGCAGTTCGAGGCCGGTCGCGAAAACATCGGCAAAGGCGGCATCGTGCGGGACCCGGCGGCTCGCCAGCTTGCCATCAATCGCGTCCTTACCGCGGTCCGCGAGCTTGGCGGCACCGCTCTCCAGCTCGCGGACTCCCCGATTCGCGGCATGGAGGGAAACCACGAGTACCTGCTCCACGCCCGATTCGGCGAACTCGCGCCCATCGCCGCCGCCAGCCCCGCTGCTCCGCTAGACTAAGGCTCACATGCACCTCGCCGCTATCGTCTCGAAGCCGCAAAAACCCGAGCTTGCCAGCCTCCTGCCCGACCTCATCGGCTGGCTCAAGCGGCACGGATACCGTACTGTTCTGGATCCGCACAGCTCCGCATACCTCGGCGCCTCGCAGCCCGTCGAGCGCGAGGATCTGCCCCGCCACAATCCCAACCTCGTCATCGTGCTCGGCGGCGACGGCACCCTTCTCTCGGCCGCCCGCGCCTTCGCCCGCACACCGACGCCTATTCTGTCGGTCAATCTGGGTAGCCTCGGATTTCTGACCGAAGTTCCCCTCAGCCAGCTGTTTCCCACCCTCGAAGCCTGGTGTGCCAACTCCGCCGAGATTGATACCCGCGAGATGCTCCACGCCGAACTTCTCCGCGGCAGCGCGCTCGTGCAGCAGTGGGACGCGTTGAATGACATCGTGGTCGCCAAAGGAACCATCGCCCGCATGGCCGACTTTTCGGTCGAAATCGACGCCCAGCGCGTCGCCACATTTCGCGCGGACGGCATCATCATCGCAACCCCGACCGGATCGACGGCCTACAACCTCGCCGCGAACGGGCCCATCATGATGCCGAACCTTTCCGCCACCGTTGTCACGCCCATATGCCCGCACCTGCTAACACTTCGGCCCATCGTCGTGCCCTCCACCTCCACCGTCTCAGTGCACATCGTGGGCGTGCCCAATGAGGTCTACCTCACCGTCGACGGTCAGGAGGCCGTGCGTGTGCAAGTGGGCGACCACATCGATTGCCGGCGATCCCAGTACAGCGTTCGCCTTCTCCGCCACCAACCCAACGGCCTCTTCAGCGTTCTTCGCGAAAAGCTCAAATGGGGGCAGCGCTAGCGCCTACCGTCCCAACCGAACCACCGGCCCACCCACCGGATGACAAAACACCTTTCCATGGTTAAGCGCGATCCGCCGCCCCGCCAGTCCCGCCATCTCCGGATCATGCGTCACCATCACGATTGTGTGCCCTTCCGCGTGCAGCCCGCGCAAAAGGTCCGCCACGATCCGCTGATTGGCGGCATCCAGATTTCCCGTAGGCTCATCCGCCAGAAGAATCGGCGGATTGTTGATGAGCGCCCGCGCAATGCACACCCGCTGCTGCTCGCCCCCGCTCAACTCACTTGGCACGTGTCCTGCCCGCGGCCCCAAGCCCACCTTGTCCAGCGCCGCCAGCGCTTCCGCCTCGTCCGTCATGGAATGAAAGTACTGCGCCAGCATCACGTTCTCGACCGCAGACAGATACGGAATCAAGTGAAACTGCTGAAAGATAAATCCGATCTTGTCCGCCCGAAACCGGTCCAGCTCCCCGGCACTCATCGTTCCCGTCTCTACGCCGTCGATCCGCAGCTCGCCCCTGGTCGGCCGGTCCAGGCACCCCAGCAGATTTACCAACGTCGACTTGCCCGATCCCGACGGACCCGTCACCGCCACCCACTCCCCCGCCACAATCGAGAAGGTCGCCGCTTCCAACGCGCATATCGTGCCCGCTTTCCCCGGATACTCCCGCGTCACGTTGTCGAGCGAGATCACCGCGCACTCGTCCCTCGTCTGCCCTACCATTCCCTGGGTCGTCGCGTGCATCCGCTCCGGCATCGGCCTCACTCTCCCTTCAACAGCGCCGCCGGCTCCAACCCCCGCAGCACCCGCGCCGGCAGCACCGCTGCCACGCCCGCTATCACTAGATTCAGCACAAGCACCGCCGGGACCACCATAAGCCGCGGCAACGTCGCCGTGTCGAAGTTCAGCTCGCTGATTGCCCACGCCACCCCCGAGCCTAGCACCCATCCGATCACCACACCCGTCGCCGCCAACACCAGCCCTTCCAGCAGAAACATCCGCAGCAGCTGACCCTCCGACCCACCCAGCGCTCGCATCAGAGCAAAATCCCGCCGCCGCTCCAGCACACTCGCCGACATCGTCGGCAACACGCTCACCCCCACCGTCAGCGCAATCAGCACCACCGACCCAAACATCAGCGCTCGCGTCCGGTCCACAATCCGGCTCTCCCCCTCCACCAGCGCCCGCACCGGAGCGACCGTCAACCCCGGCAGCGCGCCGCGCATCCGTTCCACCGCTGCCTCCACCTTCACCGCGCCCCCCGGCACCTTCACCTCCACCACGCTCGGGCTCACTCCCGTCCACGCCGTAAACGCCGCCATCGGCACGTAAATCCGGC
>CALMVL010000007.1 GCA_937873265.1 uncultured Granulicella sp. | reverse complement strand
GGCCGGCTGGGGGGCGGTGTGGTGCTCGGGCGGTCAGCCCGGCGCCGCCGCCCCCCACCCCCGCATTCGCCCTTGCATTTGCCTTGCCGTATCTCTCACGTTGTCACCCCGCAAAGAACCTGCCCGTTACTTTTGCCTTGTTCTGCCATACCTTCACTCAGGCCGAACCGGTCAACCCCCACCCACCTCTAACCCTAACTCTTGCAAACACATACCGCTGGCGCAAACCCAAGGACAAATCGTTACCATAGAAACAGAAGCAAAGATCAGAACTCTCGTGCAAACCACCAGGTAAGTCATTCATACCCAAGATTTTGTCCACAAGATATCTGGAATCAGCATTTTGCAGCCAGAAGCCACTCAGTAACTCTCTCAATCCAGGGATTTTCTCCCCCAAAAATCTCTTGGGGAGTGGGGTGGGGAGCATCACCACCACCTCACACCCGAAACCGCGCCGCATCCTGAACCTTCAACTCCAACCCCATCCCGGGCCGCTGGAGATCCGGCACCATCTCCCCCTCCACCGGCTCGCAGAACCCATCAAAGAACATCCTCTCAATCCGAGCGTGATCATGGAAGAACTCCAGATGCACCGCCCGCGGAACCGAGCAGCACACATGCACATGCATGCTCGGCCCACAGTGCGCCGACAGCGGAACCCCGTACGCCCAGCACAACGAAGCCGCATCCAGAAATCCGCTTACCCCGCCACACCGCGTCGCATCCGCCTGCAGCACCGTCACCGCCTGAGCCTGCAGCATGTCGCGGAAGTACCACGCCGTGTAACCGTACTCACCCGCCGCAATGTCCATGCCGAGCGGAGCCCGCTCCATCACCTGGTTGAGCAGCACGAGGTGGTCCGAGCTCACCGGCTCCTCAAACCACGCGACACCCTGCTCGGCGAACCGGTGCGCCTGGGCGATCGCCTGCGTCACCGTGTATCCACCGTTCGCATCCACAAACAAACCGCACTCCGCACCGATCGCCGACCTCGCCACGCGCACCCGTCGCGGGTCGTCCTCCGGATGCGTGCCGATCTTCATCTTCACCATCCCAAAACCCTGCTCCGCCCAACCGCCAAGCTGGTCCGTCAGCTGCTTGTCCGTGTACGTCGTAAATCCGCCACTGCCGTACACCGGAATGCCCGTCCGCACCTGCCCCAGCAGACTCACCAGCGGAACCCCGAGCAAGCGGGCCCGAAGATCCCACAGCGCATTGTCGATCGCCGACACCGCCATCATCGCGATGCCCGTCTCACCCAGGTTCCGTATGCCGTGCAGCAGCCGCTGCCACGTCTCCGCCTGCCGGAACACGTCGCTGCCAACCACAAGCTCCTTTACCAGCTTCGCCGCCGCCTTCGCCGTGCCCTCATCGGCGTACGTGTATCCGAGCGCCTTCGTGTCCCCGCTCTCGAGCTCGACCAGCACCATCGTCGTGCTTGTCCAGGCAAACGTCC
>CALMVL010000006.1:28393-45708 GCA_937873265.1 uncultured Granulicella sp. | reverse complement strand
TAAGCCTAGTGAGACGCGATTGTGTCACACATCTCGTGTACCTCACGGGTATACCCTAACGAACACTTTCTGGCCACGTGCAGCCAAACAATCCCGCTCCGAAGGTAGGCTGTCTTCATGTACAAGGTTACCGACTCAGGGGTGCTGAAAACCGTTGAAGCGTGGTCGCTCGTGCTCCCCCTCCATGACAACGATGGTGAGCCGTTTACGAAAGAGATTGTTGATTCTATTCTCGCCACAATACTGCTTTCATACCCGGGGCTCAGCATCGCCAATACGCTTGGCTATTGGAAAGGCGCCGAGCAAACCTTTGTAGACCGCAACTACCAAGTGTTGATTGATGCTGTACCGAACGCAGAGACTGATTCATCTGCGTTTTTCAGTGGGCTCAAACGGTCTCTGCAAGAGCAGTTAAGACAGGAGAAGATCTACGTCACACGGCAGGACTCCAAACAAGAACTTCTCTCTTTCAAAGAATTCTTTTCTGAAGTCGGAGTAGAGATTGATGACGCTGATTTAAGAGCTCAGGCGAGTGACGTAGCGAAGCGGATGGCCTCGAATCTAGATTTCACGATTCAGCGGTTTGGTTACGAGACGCTCGTTGTTCGGAACGATCAGGCATCGAGGACCATATCGTGGGAACGTCGCTTATGCGGAATCATTCTTAAATCAGAATTACCAAATCCATACCCGTCTGACTTTAAGGTCATTGCAGCGGACCAGTTCGCCCAATTGGGTAAAGCCCTTCTGAGTGGCGACCAATTCGTCCTAATCGGGACCTACGAATACCTTGCCCACGTCCTCAATCGAGGATCAGAGCCGTTGATCGAGGCGCAAGGAGTTGATTGGGATCTATACCCCAATCCGTATTCGCGATCTCCATCCGGCGAATCGTTAAGTGTAAAGAGATTCGTTGAGGAGTTTACCGCTTCTATTCTGACGAACTGTCTGATTCTAAGAGAAGAGGGTTTCCTAGCGAAAGAGATAAAGATCAACGTCGGAGCCGACGGCTCGATGCAACATGCGTTGTCTCCAGAGCGCAGTCTCTTGATGCACAGCCCCGCTAATATCCCTCATACAGAAGTCCAGCTGGCGATCATTCGATGTTTAGGAGCTGTCCTTGAGCGGCTCGATGTCGACAACGCCTGCGGTGTTGCTGTGATGCAAGCCAAAGCCAAGAATAACTATGTTCTCAAGCGGGCCATGATCCGGCACGCTGTACAGACCGAAGACACGCGACCATAGGTTTGGTAAAACCGGATGCACTACCGACAACCTCATGCACTCTCTAACAAAGAGACCAGGCTTTCGATACGTCGGAACACCTCATCAAAAGTGAGTACACGCACGCCTACGAGCCGTTCTCTGAATCTTTCGAACGAGCGCCGCCTAGGCTCTGTAATTAATTGCTCCGAAGCGTTGCCTAATATCACTACGCAGTACGGCTCGGACGTAGAAAGGCACTCGCCATTTCGATTCAGAGAGTGGACTTCCGCAGAAAGTGATTCTCGATACTCAAGTACCTGGGAGAGAGCCCCGCTCAAATCGGTGGAAGCGGGATACACTCCTTGCCGATACTCCGCTCCAAGAAGTGGTGTGAGTGGCGTCTTGATCTCTATCAACACAGCTGCCCCAGAAGACTCTGTCTTGTAGAGAAAATCGACGATGTTCCCTCCAGTGTTGGTGAGGTCTTTGCCTCCTAAATAGGCCTTCCCTTTGATGAACACCACTGGGTATGCAAACAATTGCGACAGCACGAAAGAATGGCTGGCGAACAGAGATTGCCAGAACTCCTCATCTTTGCAGGTGGCATTTGCCTTCCACACTTTCAGCACGGATCGAAGATTCGCGAGTCCTACGAGAGCGTTCAGAACCGGCAGCTCTTGACCTTCATTGATGAGGTCTTGGGCGACTGCTTGTTTCGAAAACCATTGCAAGACTACGCGTAAGGTCCGAACGGCATCGTGGGCATTTGCAGAGAGAAAGGCTAGAAGATCCTGCTCTGTTAGCGCCAGAAGCTCTGAAAGAGCCTGGTCTACTTTCAAGAGGGCTAGCTTCCCTTGTGGAACACCCTCGCGCTTATGGAGCTTGTAGAGTGGCACCAACTCGCGGAGAAGCTGATGCAGCTCACCAGCCTTCAACGACAGCTGATAGCGCTCACCCTTTTTCAATGACGAAAGCGGAAGACTGTCGAAGTCTTCCCATGCGTCGTGCTTTCCCTTTCGTTGGTAGAGGAAGCGGCCTCTGATCGCGGCGGCAGGATTGGCAGGGTTATCGACGATTTCGGGACGGAATACCAAACGAACCTGGTCTCCTCCATCTCGAATAGCGATGTCAGAGCAAGTAGCAGAATGCTTCGAGGTGGAAGTTATTTCTACTTTCTCCATCGGCCCCCTCGCTGTTACCTAATCAGGGATGATAGGGGAAGGGCCGTCGCAGCACCATCAAACAGGGCTATCAGATGTTCCGGTTCTGCAGCAAACCATGCGAACGACCGCCATGCTAGTTCTGCGATGCTCTTTTTGAATGCTCCGTGCGAACGGTCCAAGAATGCTGTTACAAAGACAACTCGCCTTGCGGCAAACCCTGCATCAGTAGCAATCGCGAGCAAAGCGGTTTGGCGCTGTTCTGTGATGGGGCCATCTGATGCGACAACTTCAATGAAAATCAGCAGCACGTCATCATTCGAACCTCTACCAAGATCAACCAGGATGATGTCAGGCAAATTGCGATCAGCGGCAATCTTCAATCTCAGTTGAGCTGCGAGATCGTCATCACGCGAGACGACCTTTGCTCCACTCTCACTCACCCAAAGCACTGCCGGGCCAAGAAGAAAGCGGGGTGCGAACTCCTCAATCACAGCCTTTGTGATGACCGAACTTGGCCCCGCAGCCATCCGGCGAGTCTCCCCATTGGGAAAAGTGACGAGCACCCCTTCCCCGGTTGTTACGGCTCCTCTGCGCATCAATACGGTGCGTGCCAGAGCGGTAGCAGAGAGGTGTGCTTCTCTCCAGGATTCAGCAGCTTGCAAAAGCTCTTCGTCTGAAAGCTCCGGTTCGAAGAGTTTCACAAAATCAGCACGAAGAGCGTAGCGAGGGAGGGAGGAAGTCGTTGGAAGACCCGGACGTTCCAGAACCGCATTATTAGGAATGAGGCCCTGTCGAATGATCTCATCGCGGATCTGCTCGCGACTGTTCTCCAGGTACCAAGTTTGACCTTGCGGACGGAACCCCGGTTTTAGAGATGCGGCGGCGTACGCGGTTCTCTCATCGTCGCTCTCTAAGAGAGCTTGAGCGTCTGTCATCCGAATGACTTGCTTAGGAGCTACCCACTCTCCCGAACCTTCAACCGCACCGATGTACAGCATCGTGAAAATGGTGGAAGCGGCAGCTTCCCGGACGCAATACACCCGTTGCGGAACTCCATCGGTAAAGATCAGCGGCAGACGCGCATGGATCGTTGCGCGGTTCACATACGCTGGTAGAGGCATTAGGCAAGCTCTCCGGCGTACAGTTCGCGGGTTGCTTGTTCTACAACCCGTTGGTCTAGCCTCCGTCCCAAGAGCCGCTTTAGGTCGGATGGTGAAGGTAGAGGCAGATTTTCTATCTCGTACGCCGAGACCGCCACACTTCCACTCAGGCAGCGAAAAGCACGGTCTGCCGTCTCTGTATTCAAAAAGGCTGAAAGCAGCCCCGGCGATATGAGTGGCTTACCTTCAGTGGGAAGAAGCATGTTAAGGTGATTTTCGACGGTAACGCCGCCGTGCTCGGCTATAAACTGCGCAGGCATCTCAGCACTGATAAGCCTACGGGCCTGCTCTTTAGCGGTTGTTCGCTGCAGGAGCACGCAGCCGCGCCGAACTACAAGCCAATCATCATCCGGAAGGACCCGGAAGTAAGGTTTGTGATTCCGTCGCTCGGAACGGAAGGTGAATCGTCCCTCGCTGGTGACGCTTTCCGCCCAGATCAGGGGTACGCTACCGCTGCAGGCCTTATCCCGCAACTGGCTCTTGAAGCGATTCCACACCAAAGGTCCCGTCTTTACCCTATAGCCCCAATCTGCCAAACGGCATGGCATCGACCGAAGACGTGAAGCAAAGGCTTCTTCATCACGGTGCCGAGGGAGGACCCAAGGTGCCGTTGGATCGCTTGGCAAAGTGAAAGAGCCAGCGGGAACCGGGACTGCCGGGGTATGAGGCTGAGAGATAATGAACGAAACAGACGCCGAGCTTGGCGATCCTGCTTTTTTGTAGGTTGCAAGCAAGGTCTCCTGGAGAACGTCCTCGAAGACCCCTTTCCGGGCTGTTACAAAATCCAGGGCGGTTGGTGGTGCTTCGTTCCAGAGTAGTGAACGGAGATTCTTGAAGTATTCGCCAGCAAGGAAACTCGACGGCGTGAGAAATGAGACCAAGCCGCCCGGTTTGGCGCATCCGACTGCAAGATCCAGGAACACGCCATATAGGTTCGCGTGACCATAAAGACTGCGAGAGAATCTGTCTCTCTGTTTTGTCGAGAGTTTCTGCCTTCCGAATGGCGGGTTCCCAACGACCAAATCGTATTCTGGTCTGCTGCTAAGTGATTTAAGGCTGTCACCTACCGTGATGCAGGGTGAGGGGCGCTCGCCTGCCGCTTCTATGTACGGCAGAGCCGTTGCTTCTATGAATACCTGCCCGAGCCAAGCCGCAAACGGATCAAGCTCGAATCCCCGAACCCTTGCACTCAAGCTTTTCAGAATAGCCCGAGGATGATCTGACTTCACCGCTTTCAGCAATCGCTGTGTTGCCGGAACGAGGAAGGCGGAAGCTCCTGCGGCGGGGTCCAAGACTATGGCTGTCGCCCAATTCAGCCCCGCAGCCTCAGCTTGGTCTAGCAGGCGGTTTGCTAGTGCAGGAGGTGTGTAGTGGATACCGTGCTTCGCTCGAATCTCCGGCAGCAGCAGCCCCGTGTAGAGAAGGCTAAGGTGGTAAGCCGCTTCTGGCACTGACAAGGAAGCGACCGCAGTCCCTAGTCGAGCAGCAGCAGCAACCAAGGAAGAAGATATGGGCCGTCCACAAGCAGGAGGCTCAAGCAGCGTCAGACCCGTCGAGAGACTTTCCCAGTACTCCCTCACCGCGCGAATCGTTACTTCTTCGGCTAAGGCTTGTTGGGTTCTCTCGGCTTCATCTCTGACCTCCGCACGCAGTTCCGCTCTCAGCTCTGAAACGGAGCGTTGGCTCAGCTTTTCTTGCGAAAGCGTAGGGCCGAAAAGCGTATTTTGCAGGTGCTGCGGATTCAATGGGATGCTCCAAGAACTTGTCAAATCTCAGAACATAAGCTTACAGGGAACTAGGGAGGGAGCATATGAGCCTGTACCGTGCTAAGCCCCCCTTTACCTACTCAGGTAATCAGAGAATCACCCAGAGGCTCACGACGCTCCTATCAGCGCAGGCGGATGGGCAGAGACCAGTCGGGATCGGGTCCACCCGAGCCGAACGTCCGATGGTGTCCGGCAACGAGGTACATCTCTGCGGGTGGAGCTTTGCAGCGATTGCATTTAAGCCGTTGCAGCATTTCCACGAAGGTTCCGTTGCCGTAGCGTGATGCCATTAGCTTGCAGGGGTACGAGGACGAAGAACCGCACCCACAGCGCATTTCGATGGAGCACCCCGGCCATTCGAGGAGCCGTTGCGTCTGGTGCCAGGTTGGAGGGTGCTTGGCATGGCCGGACAGGTAGCCTTTGGCACGTGCCTCCTCTTCCTCTCGCCTGGCCTGCCGTTTCATGTAACCCACGACTTCGAGCCTATGCGAAGAGAAGGCGAAGATCAATTGAGATGACTTCCCTGCTTGTGGATCTCAGAAGCGGATTGTTCATGCATTTATAAACCGTTAAGGTTTTATCCTTATAAACGGACAAAGCTTTATAACGGTAGTGCCCATCTTCAGCAGCAGCAGCGGCGAGTCGCAGCAATTCCGGCCCGTTGTTGCGGACGTTACCAACTTTGGGGTTGGCTTCGAACATCTCCATTTCGTCTGAGTCGAGCGGTCGAAGCAGATCGACCGGGAGCTGTTCGGTCTCTTCCCTGTCCAGCCATCGGTCGTAGTCGCGAGGGTGGAGGATAACGGGCATCCTGGGATGGACCCGACTCATGAGTTCGTTCGCTTCGGTGGTCACGATGGCGAAGGACTGCAGCCAGTGCCCTTCCCTGTCTTTCCAGGCGTCCCAGAGGCCTGCGAAGCCGATTGGGTTCCCGTTTGCCAGTTCGAAGACGTAGGGCTTCTTTGGCGGCTTGCCCGCTTTTTCGTCGAGTAGGCAGTCGGCGTTGCCGCCGACCGCCCCTCTAAGAACCGTGCGTGAGAGTTTCCAGCTCACACGGCTCAAGCCTTCCAAACGCCTCTTGCAAGACGCAGCGGTGGAGTCTTGCGAGACGGCTGTGCAGTTGACGGTGGCACTCCGGGTGCAGAAGCTGGCGGTTGGTTGCGCCGTCGTGCCCGCCGAGGACCTTTGGGACGACGTGGTGGCTGTGCCAGCCCGTCTCCCGAGAGATCGGGAGACCGCACGCAGAGCAGTTTCCGCCCTGCGACCGCCATAGGTGAAGCAGGACGGCACGACCCGCAAGGGTGCGGGCCATGTGTTTGCTTTCCCGCTCCTCGAAGTACATCTCCCATGCCGGATGGTATGGGTTCGAGTCGCGCTTCACCTTGGTATAGATGGAGAACGGCAAGGAGGTCGCGTGGAACAACCACACGACCATCTTGGCTCCATCCGGCTTCCGCCTGGAGCCGAAGAAGCACCACGAGCGGCCTCCGCGGCGTGCGAAGTACCTTCGCATGAGCCACCGTTTGCCCTTTCGTGGATGCCGCCTCAAGGCCCAGCGCCAGAGTGCGATGAAGATGGCGCGGTCTACGCTGCTGAAGATGCGTGTGCTCTTGACGTGCCGGTGGTACAGCGCCCAGCCGCGAGTCATGCGGTTGAGTTCCGTCGCCAGCCGCCATGCCGGAGCATGCAGCGACTTCTTCACATGGGATCGTACCTTGTCCAAGAACGTGTGGATGTTCTTCTTGGAAGGCTTGACCCACAGCTTGCCATGGCTGTAGCGACGCACATTTTGCCCGAGGAAGTCGAAGCCTTCCTCGATGTGCGTGATCTTCGTCTTTTCCGCCGAGAGTTCCAGCCCGCGTTCGCTCAGGAAGCTCTCCACCAACGGCTTCATTTCGTCTTCCAGCAGTTCTTTCGTCTTGCCGGTGATGATGAAGTCGTCGGCATAGCGGACCAGATGAACGCCTGCCTTGCGACCCCGGTCCGAGCCTTTCCCGCGCAACGGGTATTGCTCCCGTAAACGCCGGTCCAGACCGTCAAGGGCAAGGTTCGCCAGCACGGGCGAGATGATCCCACCCTGCGGCGTCCCTTCTTCGGTCGCATGGAGGACCTGCTTTTCCATGTATCCCGCCTTCAGCCACTTTCGCAGGATGGCCCGGTCCATGGGGACGTGGGCCAGTAGCCAGTCATGGCTGATGTTGTCGAAACAGCCCCGGATATCGCCTTCGAGTATCCACGGCGAGGAACCACGGCGTCTGAGTGCGATCGCACACCCGTCGACCGCATCCGCGCAGCGGCGCTTCTGACGAAACCCGTACGAGTTCTGGTCTGCCGTGGTCTCCGCCACAGGGTCGAGCGCAAGCAGGTGAAGAGCCTGCATGGCCCGGTCCTTCATCGTTGGGATGCCCAATGGACGACGCTTGCCGTTCGACTTCGGGATGTAGATACGCCGCAGCGGAAGAGGACGATACCCTCGACCGCGCAGCGTACCGACCGCAGCTATCTTCTTCTCCGGGGTGTCCCAGCTTTCGCCGTCCACTCCGGGTGTCTTTCTGCCCTGATTCTCCGTCACCCGCCGAACGGCCAACAGCTTGCCGCTCCGCGAGGTTGTGAGCAAACGTTGCAAGGCTTTCACCCTGCCCCATCTGCCCGTTTCCACCGCCTTCACGATACGCACCTGGAGCCGGCGAACCTCCCCCGTCACCGAGCGCCAGTCAACCTCGCGCCAATGACCGGAAACGTCGGACGCCGCACCGGCGGATTGCTCCGCCTCCATCTGCTTTGCGTCCTTACTCCGGTTGGTCAGGCTCTCTCGTGAAGAAAGACCAGAAAGAAGTGGGCTCGCTTTCACGCCGGGCATCGTGCCCGTATCCTCCCTGTTACCGGGCGGCATTCGCTTGTTCTCTCCTCCTTTACCCGCACCGCTGTCACCAGACCTCACGATCTGCCTTCCCTTGCGGGAGCGATACGGGCTTACCCTGTTCCGTTCCGATGACACAGTGGGTTAGGCCCTCTCTTCGAGACCGGCAGCGCTGTTCGCCCATGACGGAAGAGAATGGAACTTCCGTCCTCGCTGCACATAGGAGCCTGTCAGCATCTTGAGGCTCCGTATTCTTGACGATCCTTCACCGAGAGTTTGCATATGCTGGCCATGCCACTAACCCTAGCTCCGGCCCGCGTCGATGCTGGCAGGCGCGGAGTCCCCTCGCGGTTCGTCCGCCAGCCTTTTGGGCTGCGGCTACATTGTCGGAGGGCTTCTCAACGGAGCGTTACCGCGCCGCTTGACCTCCTGGGGTACTGCCGATGGACGGCAGGTCCGGTCGCGTGACTACGCCGGACAATCATCGGAACGACTTTCAGGTCGCACCCATTCGTAAAAGCTGTTCACGGGGACGATGCAGCGTCGCTTCTTGAAAGGTTCTCGCCATGTCGGAGCCTTCGTGATGGTCTCCGCTCTCGCATTGATCGTGGACAGACCTTTCACGTCTTTCAGGTCCTTGGTAAAGAACGGGACCAGGCCCCATCGTGCCAGGACCAACTCACGGTCGCCCGTCTCTCGGCTCTGCCGGATTATGGGCTGGTACGTGGTTGGCGCTACGTTGTAGTCGGATTCCGGCAAGGGAAAATCTGCCGTGTTTGGGCCGGCTCTGAAGTGTTCTGCGATCTTCTGCTTGTCGCTTCGGCGAACATAGCGGCCGCACATAGAACACCCTCCTCCCTTAAGGTACCGCCCCCAAACATTTGGTATGTCCGTCAGCCAGAAAACGAGAGCAACAAACCTTAGATCACGAAAGGAAGACGTATGGCCAGAACCGAAGCGCAGTACAGAGAGGGTCGTCTGAGCAATACAGAGAGAGATATCGTGCACTGCGCTGGGGACCCTAAGAAGCTCAATCGGCTCCTTCGAGATCGCGAAAAACTCGCACGTATCTACGCCGACGACGGAGCAGTCCATACTGCGCACATGATCGAGGAAATCGACATGACCCTCATCCGAGAGACCATCCTGCTACAAACAAACTCGTGATCGTCACCTGGTGCCTTTATCCGCATCAGCAACCGGGTGCTGTTATGAGCTTTCCGCTATGAGTCGGTGTGCGCAGATAGGTGAATCCTAGTCTTAGTGAGATCAGCAGCAGGTGCTGCTATAGTCTCGTCACCATAACAGCATCCCCTGCTGATCCGAGATAAGACCACCTACTGCTGATATCCAAATGATTGTTCGCCGACAGGCCTCATCGATGTCGGTCGAAGTCACAGGTCTGCCGATTTTGGCAGGCCTTTCCTTTTCCAACCTGCTCGAGGAGAAAACGATGCTGCTTACCATGGAGTCGAAAACCGCTGCCCAGCACAAGCTGGAAACAATGATCGAAAAGGGACGTGCCGCTGCTGGAACCGTGGTTGAGCACGTGATGAGCAACCAGCCGAAAGACCGTCTTGTGCGCAGCCGCGACCTCACCTTCGTCGCGAATCCGGAAACGACCGAGATTGCCGTGTCCTTCCCGGACGGGCCCCGAGATCCTTCCGTTGTCAGCCAGCAGCTACATCGTAATGCGCTGAACCAGATGGCTCAGGCTACCGATCTTCCATTGAAATTCGTCGACGCGCTTCAGAACACCGGCGAACCCTGGGGACGGGAGCTCTTGGCACACAATCTGAACACTGTCTTTCACAATCGCACGGCGAAGAGCCAGTACCTCTTCCGTTCACTTGGAACTCAGGTCCGGGGCTTCCTCTCAGATCGTTACCGTCGATTGGATTCCCGTCCGATCGTTGAGGCCTTTGCGGCGGCCGTGCAGCAGAAAGGTGCGTTGCCCTACGATGGATACGTCACCGACACCAAGATCTCAATTCAAGCCATCATGCCCGAGGTCTACGAACCGATCCCAGGCGAACTCGTGGCCTATGGTCTGAGCCTCGAGAACTCCGACTTCGGAAACGGTGCCTTATCGATTCGGGCTTACCTTCTCAGGATCTGGTGCTCCAACCTCGCCATCACGCAGGAGGAGATGCGTCAGGTTCATCTGGGCAAGCGATTGGACGACGCGGTGCTCTATTCCAATCGCACCTACGAGCTGGACGCGCGAACGACGGTAAGCGCGCTGAAGGATGTCATCAACGGTCAACTCGACGCTACTTCTCTCCGTCGTCGGATGGAGGCTGTCCGACACGCAAACGCGCAGGAGGTGAACCCGCAGAAAGCCAAGGAAACGTTCCGTCGGCTGCTTCAGAAAGGCGAATCGGAAGCCGCGCAGCAGGCTTTTGACTCACCAGACACCTACAATCTTCCTGCAGGGAATACCAATTGGCGGCTGTCCAATGCGATCTCGTGGATCGCTGGGCAGACCAAGGACACGGAACGCAAACTGGATCTCATGAAGATCGCAGGAGAGGTGCTTCCGAAAGCAGCATAACTATGGTGGGCGTCCTGCAAGACGCCCACCCTTACGTAGGTTTCGATGTCTTCAAAGAGAGCGGTTCGCCGGCGACGTGCAAGTCGGCCAACGCCAGAGGAACGAGCGATCCGCCGAGCGGAAGAAAAGCTCCGCGAGTCTGAGGTCAGGGCTCGCAGAGCAACGGCGAATATGGCCTACTGGCAGGCCAAAGTGCGCCGTCTGAAGCAAGGACACACAGAACACATCCAACCCTCTCTATTCGGAACAGCAAGCCCGGAGATGTCCGCAGAGCTTTTGACCGAGCAGCAAAGCCGTGAGAAGAATGTCCCGATGAAGCAGCCTCTATTCGGGACAGGCCCTTGCCCTGCCGGTTCAACGACCCATCCCCTCCAACATGGCATCTTGCCAGATAGCGAGTAAATGAATGTACCTTTACCGGAAACAGGAACGCTTGATTTCTGCCCTCTGCTTGTTCCCAGTCCTAGTCTCATTTGCACCGGCTCAAACCCGAAAGGCGCCGGTCTCCGACGATCAGCAGATCCGCACGCAGATCGATACGATCATCCACAATGAATCCGCGTTTGACGGCATGTCGATCACCCCGGCAGTCGCTCATGGGGTCGTGACACTAAGCGGGACTGTGAGCAGCCAAGCGGCCAAGGTTCTTGCATCGACAGAGATCGGCAACGTTGAGGGCATTAAGACAGTCCTCAACAATCTGAACGTCGTGGGTGGAAGTCAGATAAGCAGGCCAGCGATGATCCCTATGCAGCCCAGTTCAGCCCAGGGCTTTACCGGATCCAAAGTCGTGTCGCTGGCACAAGGGACGGCGCTCCCTATCCGCCTCTCGGAGGAAATCAACACCAAAACTGCTGCGGCGAACGAGGCGTTCCACGGCATTACAGCAAGCGCCGTCATTCAAAACGGATACACCTTAATCCCAACTGGATCGGCCGTTACAGGACGGATTGTTGATGCAAAGTCTGCCGGTCATTTCACCGGTATGGCTGAGCTTTCGCTAGAGCTGACGAGCATTCGTCTGAATACGCCAAGCGGCGCGCAAGACGTCTCAATCGTCACTACCCCACTATCAAGCAAAGCCGCTGGCAGAGGAGCAAACACTGTAGCGAAGACAGGTGGTGGAGCGGCCGTTGGAGCTATCATCGGGGCGTTAGCCGGCGGAGGTAGCGGTGCAGCGATAGGTGCAGCAAGTGGTGGGGCATTAGGAGCAGGGACGAATGCGGTCACGCGGGGTAAGGAGATCGATCTTATACCTGAACAACTCCTTCAATTTCACACAGGCGCTCCCTTGGACGTCAGCTTGTCGTTCAGAAACGGTCAGCAGCTACCGACGTCCGTCCCCCGGTCTGCTCTTTCTACTCGCCCAGATGAAACGGGAGCCGCTGCAATTGAAGCGTCGCCGCGGTGAAGCTGTCAGGTGAGGCCATGGCCTGGTTCTTCTATCAAGGTAGAAGAATCAGGTGCTGTGCGGTCAACGGCACCATTGCTGCAAGAGCAGCTGGCGATGTAACAGCACCTGGTAGTGCAGAGGAGTGCGAGGGACGCACTGATAACAGCACCAGTTGATCTAGCGACAACCGGTGTTCCTGTGAAGGGCAGGTAGACGCTCTGAAGCGCTGCCTTCTGGGCTTCAAAGTTACATACACCTGAAACATATCGTCGGAGGCCTTCTAGTCACCAGATGTCTCTAAGTCACCTGTTGCTGTTATTGCGGCCTCAGGTACGTTGTCCAGTGCTATATGCTGATCGCTGCCTTACGGGTTATCCAGATGATGCCACGTCATCTGCTGCTGTTATAGAACTGATCGTGACCGAACTTCGCGTCCCAGCAGGTGTCTCCCCATCACCTGATGCTGTTATCGACGGGTCGCTCGAAGTCGCTCAGCCGTAACTCGTAGTGGTTGGGGCCGCCCTCGAGAACTGCTCTTTGGACAGCACGCTGTTCAGCACGTTCTACCCAACTGCGCAGGTCACGACCACTCCAGTTCATGGAGGCGCATTGTTGGGCCAGCAACTCGCAGGCTTCGCGCAGGGGGTGTGAGATCGGCTTCTCCTGTAGAAGGATGCCGAGCATTTGTACACAGGAGGCTCTGTCAGGAAGGGGGAGTGAGATCCTCTGTGGCAATCGGCTCAACAAGGCGGCGTCAACATCTTCTGGATGGTTTGTGGCGGCGAGGAGAAACACGTGGCCTTGGTGCGCTCGAAGCCCATCGAGCTCCTGAAGTAGTTGCCCAACAATCTCCTCTTGGTGGTGGTCGTTGGAACCGCTGCCGCGACGCTTAGAGACGATATCTACCTCATCAAGAAAGACTATTGCTGGCGCATTCGACCGAGCCTTCTCGAATAGCTGTTTGACCTGAGAGCCGCTATGACCGACCCACTTTGCCTTGATATCGGCTGTTGAGGCGGTGACAAAAGCAAGGCCGCTTTCGAAAGCCATTGTGCGGGCGACCTGAGTTTTACCAACGCCTGGAGGCCCTGTCAGAAGAATGCCTCTAGGGACAGAGACCCCACGTGCCTCCCAGGCCTCCGCGTGTCGGAGTAGGTCGCACGTGGTCTGAAGCCTCGACTTGGTCTCCACATCCAGAACCAGATTGGCCCAAGTAGCAGCGCTGCTAACGTTCGGTCGAGTACGCTGACGAAGCGTCTCAAGGGTTTTCAAAAAATCTTCATTGAGCGGCGTCCGAGGCGTCGTGTTAGCTCTCACTCTCTTCGCAAAGCCAGACAGGTCGCGCCCTGACATGCCTTGCGTAAGGTCCGCCAGCTTAGCCGGTATGGGCCCGGTGAAGCCGAGCGCTTCCATCTCCTGCCGAAAGATTGCCGATCGTGCTGCCGCGTCTGGCAGTCGAACATCAAGTTCCCAGCCAAACCGGGAGAGTATGGCGTCATCGAGAAGATCTCGACGATTTGTCGCACCGATGACCCACACCAGGGAGGGTCCTTTAACTCCATCCCATTCAGCCAAGAAAGACTGTATGAGGTCCTGCGCAAAGATGTCGGTTTCACTTCCACCACGCCGCGCAAAGATTCCCTCACACTCGTCAAGGAAGATTATGGCTGGTTCGTTCGAACGGGCTTTCGCCCAAAGTTCTCGGACATTCTGTGCAGTTCCTCCAATGTGAGAGGACTTGAGGTCAGCCAGACTTGCACTGTGGAATGAGCAGCCGGTTGTTTCCGCGAGGGTACGCGCAATGAGGGACTTGCCGGTTCCTGGGACACCTGCTAACAGAAGTCCCTTTGGAGCCGCAGGATCTTTCCTCTCGAAGAGCTCAGCATTCCGCAGCAATTCAATGATCTGTTCTGTTGGAATATGGATCCGAGACCACGCCTTTTCTCGATCGCACAAACTGGCGAGTTGGTTCTCTATATTGGCCTTGTGCTCCCGGCTCCCTTTCGCCTTCAAGATCCCCTTGAGAAGTTCCTCTGTTTGAGTGAGGAGAGGCAGTATTGTTGGAAACCGTTTGGCCAAGCTCTCCGGAATAAGGTCCGCCGACTCGAATCGACGTTGCTGAGCATCTTGGTACCAGTAGCCGTAGCCGCGGCTGAAGCTCGTGCCCGTCTTCGGATTGACTACGACTCCGACGTAAAAGGAGCTCTGGCCCGAGGTGACCTCGATCACCGGACTTCCTGGCAGCACTGGTGGAAGGAGGGCATCATCTGGCAGGTCCACCACTTCAGCGGGGTAGTACCGGCTCGCAGGTACCCGGTAAGCCTGGTCTTTTCTCAGGTCAGGCGATGCAAACAGCGCAGCCACCTGAATGTCGCGAAGGAAGATGTCAATAAGGCCCTTGGAGGCCTGCAAGCTTCCTGCTCTGAGTCGCCACTTGCTCAGTAGGGAGAGTCGTGATGCCCTCGCAGAGCTACTGACGAAGGATCTGAGTCGGCGGTCAAGAAGCGACACATGCTTCTGCCACTCCTGATCGACGAGAGGGCTTGTTCGAAGCTTTAGGAGTTCCTCTTCCAGCCGCTGTTGCTTGGCCTGCCACACCTGGCGAAGGGCGCTACTGCCGTCGTTGCCCATGTCTACTCCACCTCGAGTCCCATTCCGTCATTTACCGCATTTTGGTAGTCCAGCGTGGAGCCGAGGTACCGTTCTGTCGTCTGGATCGAGCTATGTCCCAAGAGGAATTTGATTTGTTCCACGTTCCCCCCTCCCTTGCGGCACAGCTTTGCGCATGTTCTACGGAGATCATGGGGGGCAAGCGGACCAAGTCCAGTCATGCTGGCGTATCTAGCCACGATGTTCCAAATGACTTTCTCGTCTTTGATTTCGGTCCCAGAGATGACGTCACCCTTGTTGATGGGCCGGAATAGAGCTCCGCTGGTGATGCCCGAGGCGCTGGTCCATCTGTCGATAGCTACCTTCACGTTGGCAGGCACAGTGATCGTCCGGGTCCGCATGCCTTTGCCGACTAGGTCAACGAACACCCATCGTCCCTCACGCTGGACGAGGTCCTCGATGCGTAAGTGGATAAGCTCGGCTCGCCGCAGGCCACAGCTTAGAAGCACTGCAAGGATGGCGCGGTCTCGCAGACCCCGCAGCGTGACCGTATCAGGGGCTCGCAACAGCTCATTTGCTTGTTGTGGCACAAGCCAATTGCCGGCCTTCTCTCCGGCTTGCTTGACACCCTTTGCCCTACTGATCCCTTGGGCAATTTCGCCATCGAGTTGTCCGTTGTCCGACATTTCTGCAGCCAGTTTCTTTAGCGTGGAGAGACGCAGGTTAATCGTTGCGGCCGACAGATTCAGACTCTGGAGGTGCGACTTATACTCCTGGACCAAGGCTTTACTGAACGCCGGCCTGGTCTCGTTCCCTTTAACCCACTGAAAGAAGTGCGTCAGTCCGGTTCGGTAGGCGCGCCTAGAGTTGGGAGAAGTCACCCCATCCATGACGAGCTTAATCAGCCGTTCCTCCTGGAATGTGTCTTCCGAGCCGGGCGCGAGTGCTGTATCAGCCAAACAAAACTCCGATCGATTGCAAGCCGGCAGTTTGCTGGAAGGTTGATCTCTGGTCAAACTCGAGGCTCAGCTGCTCCGGGGCGCCCGGATGCTGCTCACGCCATAGCGTCCTTAGAAGAGGTGGTATTGACCGACGCAGGATCAGCAACTTGTGAACGGTCGCGTGACAGCTGGGACAAAGGGTAATGAGCTGTCGCGCGCTGGACTTCCCAGGTCGGCGGTGATGAACCGGAAGCGATCTGCTACGAACGCCCATGTGGCCACAAGCACGACACGAGTTCCCATCACGCTCAGAAACGACCTCCCTGAGGCCGCCGAAGTGCACTCGGTTTCTACTGCGGCGAGAATAGCAGGCTCCACAGAGCCTGCCCCGCTTCCGAAGAGAACGTCCGCAGCCGCACCAGAGACCTCGCTGGGAAGGCGCCTTCACCAGGTGCAGGCACTCGCGCGAGCTTTTTACCCTCATTGGAGCGTTTGGCGCGTTTTTGGGTGTCTGCGTCATTGCATCCTGATAATACTTATTATCGGGAGCTATTGCAAAGGGACGTTAACGGATAAATGGCAGGTGTGCCATTTATACCCCCCACGTGAAAGACTGTTTTTGTGAGTTGATCGCTGGGTTTTATAGCCGTTGTAAGGATCTACAAAGGAGGTCCTGATGCCTAAACCCGTCTCGTGGGCGAACGATGCTCATAGCATTCGCGAGCGAGCCACCAACTCGAAAGCGCAAACGTATACCCGACAAGCCATCGAGCACCTCTTCGGGGTCAGACGAGTCGCGGCTCAGAATCTGATGAAGCTCATCGGACGACTTAACGTGGTGGGCTCCACCCACGTGGTTGATAGGGCTGACGTACTGGACTTTTTGGATTCAGTAATCGCGTCCGACAGCATCACCGCAGGTGTCCTTGCCCGACAGCTCTCACGAGATCCAACGCCACGCGTTAACCCATTAAAGCTGAGCCTCCCCTCCGACCTTAGGACTGTCACATGCCGCGATCTTCCAGAGAACATTCTGCTTACCCCTGGTGAGCTGACCGTTCGTGGGAATTCAGCCGAAGAGATCGTTGAAGCCTTGATGCTGCTTGCTCAGATCCTGACGAATGACCTCGACACCGCACTTGACCTCCTTCAGCCGCCCAAACCTCTGCCTGATGCCGGCACATCCGAACTGCGGGAGATGTTCGCTCGACTTGAGGCTGATGAACGTAGCCGTCACAGCGACCCAGAGCTCACCAAACGGTGAGCAAACGGGCAAAAGTCCCCACAGGGCCCGTTTGCGCAAAGGGGCAAATCACACCACACTAGCAACAACATCAGGTGCTTTTATAGCACCTGATGCTCTAAGACAATCGGGTCGTGCTGCAACGCGAGCGTGAGCCTAGTGCAGAAAAAGCGGCCAAAATGATTATTAGCACCTGGTGCTCCAAAAGCAGGTGGTGCTAATACGACAGCTGATGCCCTTAGCAGGTAGCTATTTAGCGGCCCCGGTCCAGGTGGAAACACGGTAACTGGGACATGGTTTCCGCCTCTGCTCGTGGAATGACCTCGCGACCATCACTGTCCGGTCTTTTTCTGAATCGACTGAAATTTCAAAGCTGACTAGCTTTCACTCTATGAGTGTCGCGTACAGGGCTATAGACG
>CALMVL010000006.1:0-28293 GCA_937873265.1 uncultured Granulicella sp. | reverse complement strand
ATTTCAAAGCTGACTAGCTTTCACTCTATGAGTGTCGCGTACAGGGCTATAGACGGGAGAAGTGCCACTCGGGATACCTTTTCTGTTTTTGTCCCTATTTCCTCTGCCAGGGGAGGCTTTTGACCGTTATAGTCCCATTTAGCTCTTGATGGTGTAGCACGACGGGATAAGGACGCATATGGCAGTAGCTCCCCTATATAGCGGGCACATGCTCTCTAGCTCGCAGTTGGCTAAGAGGCTTGGAAAAAGCAAGAAGACAATCGACAGGATGATTCGGGACGGCCGGCTTCCGGAACCGAATCGTTTCGAATCGAACGGCTGGCGTTACTGGACCTTGCAGGATGCAGCTGAGATCGAGGTTCTCCTCGAGGAAGGAAGGGCGGATGTCTGATGCAGAGCACAAGATCGACAAGCTGGTCGTGATGAACCAGCGCGGCGGAGTCGGAAAAACGACTACAGCAATGACGCTGGCGCGCTTATTCGCGAATGAAGGCAAAAGAACACTTTTGGTAGACGCTGATCCGCAGGGCTCTATGAACGCCGTCCTCCGGTTGAAGCCAGAGAACCACCTATATGACTTCCTGATTAAAAGGTATGTACTTGATGACTGCACGGTCCAGGTAGCAGAGAACCTTTTTGCTTTGCTCGGCAATAGGGACACGGCTGACGCGGAGAAAACGATGATCTCAGAGATGGCACGTGAGCGCATCTTTGAAACGGTCTTCGAGCCCTATGAGCGCAACTACGACGCTATCGTCATCGACGTTGGGCCATCGGTCAGTCTCATGCAGACATGCGCTATGGTTTACACCCGTAACGTGCTCATTCCATGCGACATGGATTACGTCAGCCTCTCGGGAGTGGGGGCGTGTCTGCAGTTCTGCGAGACACTTAGCCGCGCCGTTCGTTCAAAGGTCCGTCCCATAGCGATACTTCCAACCATCGTTGATAAGCGGATCGGATTGACGAAGTTGGTCCTCAGTTTGCTCGAGGAGCTTTCTCAGCGCTATGAGGTTCCGATTCTCCATCAGATCCGGACCGACACGGCGATCGGCAAAGCCACAAGAGAGCGGAAGTTCCTGTTCGATCACGATCCCCGCGGCAAAGCCATGGAGGACTACATAGAAGCATATGAACAGCTCAAGGCTTTGTTGAGTGGAAAGGCTGCCGATGTCGAGACGCTCCAACAAGCAGTCTAAGGTCGTGCCGATTAGTCTCGCAGACGAGCTCGATGAACTCATGTCTAGTGAGAGCATCAAGCCAAACATTGCCTTCCTGGGTTTGGCACCGGAGCCTTCATCAGAAGCTCCTCCCACTCCTGAGATCCCAGCTTCTGTGCCCATCCCAGAGGCGAATGCTCAGCCACGATTGGTTTTACGGTCTGGTTCATACGCTCTCCCCGAAATCCGTGAGAGATCATCAGCACCAGATGCTGATGTGAGCCCGGCTAAATTGCCGTTCATATCAGCATCTGGTGTCGATAGATCCAGCACGGCGATAACAACACCAGTTGCTGAAACGTTTATCGCAATGAATGGGGCGGGCTTAGGCCAATCATCCCCTGATGCTGATATTGCCCCGGCATCTCAAGGCTCCTGGCAGGGGTTAGCAGACAATCCTGGACGCCAACCTGGGACCGCACCGTCAGCAGATCGTGGCGCTGGCATGGCTATCGAGCACGCGGCACACGGGTTTCCTCAGACAAGTCCATCCACGGCGAAGGAGGGTAAACAGCTGGCAGTTGGGCGCCCTGCCAAAATTCACAAATGCTCGAAGGCGCAAGACGGTCACTCGCATATCGAGGAGGTTCTATATGGAGTGTTGCGTCGCGCAGGACGTCCTGAGGAAGCCCCATCACAGAACGTCATCACGCAAGCCGGCAGCAGTTTTCTCTGCAAAGAGACTCGCATTCACAAGCGCAACCTGGGGAGCATACTCCGCCGTCTGGTTTTCAAGCAGACCATAGAGATTCTGGACTACGAACGATCCACGACTCGGACCGCAAGACGATATCGCGTTTTCTCTTATGGGGAGATCCTCAAGAAGCGCAGAGAAGCTGGCCTAGAGTGGGTCGTGCGAAGGCGTGGTGTGGAATTCGTCAACCCCGCTACAGGTGAACCGCTCTTCGATGATCCTGGGGCAGTTGACGCACCCGATGCATCACCAGATGCTGTTACAGCGCTCTCCACTGCTATTACATCGGGGGATCCCGATGCTTTTAGAACAGGAGATTCCGATGCTGATACACCCTCAGCCTCCGCTGCTGTTACAGCATCTCCTTTAGGGAAAGAAGCAAGGGAAGCTTTAAAGGGAAGTGATCAAGAGAAGAAGAAAACGACGTCGTCGGTTGATCTTTCCCTTGTTTCTAACGCTCTGCAGCGCTACTGGCAAACAGACGAGGACGCCGTTCGTCAGTTGGTTCGATCTTGTTCTGCTGTCCGTCCGGATTGCACCACTGACGAGATCCTGAACTTTATTGAAGAGAAGGGGTACCTCCTAAGCAAGAACCCTCGGACGTTCACAAATCCTGTTGGATTTCTACTTCACTCAATCCCGAAGTGTTTTGAAGGCCCAACTTTCGACAGATGGCGGGAGCGACAGAAGCTTGCTCAGCAACACAAGCTCGAGGAGGAAAAGCGGCAGCAGGAAGAACACCAGGCTTCGCTAAAGTGGATGGAAGACTACTGCAACAAGACGCTAGCGAACCCGAATGCGAGCCAAGTCGAGCGGCAACGTGCACAGCTGTACCTGGAGGAGTTGAAGCAGACTCAAACGAGCTAAGAGCCGTGCAGACCATCTCGGGAGGGAATGTTCTTAGCAGGTTTTGGTCGGGTTCAAAGGCCTACCTACCGTCCACCGATTGCTGATGGTAAATTCCCCACAGAGACAATATCGGTCAAGGACAAGGAAATGAGTGGGCTGACAGGGGATTCGCAAGTTCGAGAGGACGAGTTGACCTCAGCGTTGCTCAATAGAGCCCTGGATCTTTTCACGAGAGCAGATCCGAAGGTTGCGAGGAATGCGGCTGAGAAGCTTGATGAACTCTGCGAGCAACTACTGACTTTGCACCTCGCTGCTACCGAGCTCGGGCGGACGAGAGAGGGTTCGTCGGACCTCAGTCCGGCTGCTCTAAACGAACTCTGTGATGCGGTCACAGGCCGCCTGATGAAATACCTTGGAAGATTGATCAAAGAGAATCAACGCTGTGGAGGAGCCAAGCTGGTTCTGATCGCAGCGGCTCGTTCGTTCATATGCACAAGCGCAAGTGTCTCGGGAGTAGATGAGGGGTTGGGCGATGCACGCCTGATCTTTGAGCAAACTCTGAGAGAGCTAACGCCGATACTGCTGGAAATGCCAGAAGCGGGGATTTGATGAAAATTGGTATACGAGGCGTACTTCTCGGATCTTTGCTTTTGAGCATGGCAGGTTGCCAGTCAGGCCCCACACCACCAAGTGAAGCAGATGCTCAAGAAGCGTGGCATCGGATCGCCGCCCAGACAACGGCGAATCGATTGGAAGAATTGGTCAGCCTTAAAAAGACGGATGGGCAGGCACGAGAAGTCAACGGACAGCAGGTATACACGCTCTTCTACGAAGCAAAGGTCCGCTATCTCATCCCGGTTGGCCACTGGAAGGCCGGCGATGTCGAGACAATCAGGTCGACATATGGGTTCCAGCGTACCGAGAAGGGCTGGCAGGGTCCAGACGGCTCACTCTACACGAAGTAGCCAGTTTGACCGGGTTTCGAAGCCATCCTAGGCTCTCCCCACACTGAGCAATCAGTGTGGAGGGTTGAGCGGATGTTTGATTCGCCAGAAGAGGCTCTATCTGAGCTCAGTCGAGTCGGCTACTTCACCGACCAGAAGACAGCCACAACGGTCTACCTCGCAGGAAAGATCAACAAACCCATAATGCTGGAAGGACCTGCCGGCGCGGGTAAGACCGAGCTTGCGCAATCTGTAGCCCGCGCAGCTGGTGCTGAACTTCTCCGCCTTCAGTGTTACCAAGGCATTAACGAAGAGAAGGCCATCGGTCAGTACGACAAAAGCCTCCAAGAGCTCTTTGTCCTGATGAACAGCAAGTCAGAGGCAAAACCTGACTGGGACCAGATTCGAACGGACGTGACCAGCCGTGCTTTCTTCCTTGCCGGCCCTCTACTCACCGCAATCGAGAAAGAAAAGCGTTGTGTCCTTCTCATCGACGAGATCGATAAGGTCGACTACGCGTTTGAAGCCTTGCTGCTTGAGCTGCTGTCTGCCTGGACATTGTCTATTCCAAAGATGGGGACGGTCGCTGCGACTACTATCCCTTTCGTCTTCATGACCTCGAATCAGGAACGGCGTTTGGGAGACCCTCTTCGTAGACGGAGCTTCTACCTCATCGTCGACCACCCGACTGCCGAGCGTGAAGCCGCCATAGTCAAGAACAAGACACCAAATGCGAGCCCAAGGACTCACCGCTTCATCGCCGGTCTTGCCAAAGCGCTTCGGGCCTACAACCTCGAAAAACCGCCCAGTATCTCGGAGATGAACGACGTAGCGCAGGCCATGCAGCTTCTCTCGCTAGAGGAGGTCAGAGAGCTGCACAAAGACATCATGCTCCCGCTGATCGTAAAGACAGAAGGTGATCGAAAGAAGATGCTGATGAAGCAATCTTTCGAGGTAATCATCAGCACGGCCAGACGTCACGCCAACGAGATGGAGGGGGAGGAAGTAGCGAAGACTCTTGAAGAATTGGCGGCCGAGGCATGAGGCAAAGATTCATTGCAATGTTAATCGGCTCCTCTGCCTTGGCTTTACGCGTGTCGGCACAAGCACCGCCTGAAAAGAGATTTCCTGAGATCGTTTACTACGCTGACGCCTACGCGGACCACTACCATGTCCCGCGTGCTCTTGTGCACGCCTTCATCACCCAGGAGTCTGGCTGGAATAGGACTGCACTGTCCAACAAAGGGGCTTCCGGCCTCATGCAACTCATGCCGGCCACTGCTTCGAGGTTCGCTGTTCGGGATACTCGTTCCATCTCGGAAAATCTCCGCGGTGGCGTTCAGTACCTGGCTTTGCTGACTTGGATGTTTCGTGGAGATCTTCGATTAGTGACTGCCGCCTACTACTGCGGAGAACACCACATCCAGCGCAGAGGTCTCAGCTACCAAAATCCTGAAGTCATTACGTACGTGCTGGCAGTTCAGCGCCTCTACAACCGCGAGCTTCAATACCACCAAAACGTGAGTCATCAAGGAGTAGCCAAATGAGTCGTTGCCTTCTTCGTACGCTTGCTGCCGTCACTCTGATCGCAACGACGGCCGGTGCACAACAGACAGTGTCATCCCTCGAGCCTGGAGAGGCTCGGCATGATGTTCAGCCGATGATCTCAGAAGTCACAGTTTCGTCTACCACGGTTACAGACGTTCACCTCCAGCCGCTATTCACCACGACGATCCGTCTACCTGAGGCAGTCTCTTCGGTGGCCATAGGCGCTCCCACGTTGTTTTCAGCCGAACATTCTGACCAGGAACCGAAGCTTGTCTACGTTAAACCTTCCACCGCAAAGGCCAGTGAAAGCAATCTCGTCATAACGATGGAGAACGGTCAGACCATCAGTCTCAGGTTGCTGTCGGATGGTGCAAGCGCCATTCATGCTCCAGTCGACTTCCTTGTGAACTACACGTCACAAGCGAGTTTCTTTGTCGCCTCCGGGGATAGTGCCATCGCTCGGCCCACCCCGGTCGAAAACAAAAAAGCGAACCCACTCGATCTAGCACTAGACGGTCAATCCCGCGTTGCAACCCCTTTGTGGCAGAACGGTATTGCGCAGACGAAGAAGGGTTCGTCTCCAAAAGAGCCGCAGTCGATAGAGGGTGTACTAGGGGAGGTCCGTGATTCCCACGGTTCCATGCTCGTTTCGTACTCGGTCCGAAACAAAAGTGACCGGTGGGTGGAGGTGATGCCACCGCAGATCGAGATGACGAGCCCAGGCGCCAAGGATTCGGTGAAGAAGAAAGCAAAAAAGCAGGTCGTTATGGCCGAGCAGGTACCAGTAGAAGGCTTTCGGGTGAACGGCCGGCGTCTTGCACCGGGGCAGCGGATCGATGGAGTAGTGGCTTTCGCCCGCCCAGGGTTCAAGCAGTCTCAAGAGAGACTCTTGCTGCAGCTGGCGTCTGCGAACTCCGTCGACGAACCACTGCTCTTAGCAGTTCCATTCGTTGCCCCGGGAAACTGACCAAGACGTTCGCATCACCCCAGAACAATCGAGACGCAAAGGAGCGTATATGGCAAGCGCAAATCAGATACCAGATCCCGATCCCCAACACGGCGGAGCAACAGCTATGGAAGCGCCTGAGTCAGAGGGCCAGCTTAGTCCTGGTAAGCCTTTCGTAGTCGTTGAACGTGCGGGTGGAGGCTCGGGGAAAGATCAAACGAAGAAGATCCTTATTTGCATTGTGGGCGCCTTTGTTTTGTTCGTTGCACTTTTTGGACTGATCTCGACGAAGGGGAAGAGCAAGTCGAAAAGCCAAAGCGAGCTAGGCAAACCGAGCCTTGGACGCGTTGTCACTCCAAGCGCACCGGGGCAGATCATTCCCGCGGAGAACACCGCCGCTCCAGTTGCTGCTCAGGTGAAAACTGGTGCTCTTGATGCGCACGACATCGAGAAAACGCGAGTGGCAGCACTCTCGAACCCCCACCCTAACCCGGTTCAAGCACCAGCGATGGCCACATCGCAGACAAGTGCAAAAGGAGCGCCAGTCAAAGCGCTGGGACAGATCAGCAAATTTCAACCGCCTGACACGGATCCTCAGCATCTTCAGAATTGGGGTCCTGAGCCCTACAGAGGCCAGTCGCACAGTGATGCCCCGCTTACACAGTCGGGCCAGGCCCTACGGCAAGAGCAGGACGAATATGGAAAAGCTTCCATGGTCTTCGTAGCACACCAGACCAATACCCAGGACAAAGCCTCCAATCTGCTTCACCCCGCCGTTGACAACTTTGGTCTTGCTTCTGGTTACCACGTTGGTGTCCGGCTAGAGTCAATGGCCAGCACGGCGCTCAACGCGCCCGTAACGGCGGTTGTCGAATACAACTACCAGCGGGATGGGAGAGTGCTCATACCAGCAGGAGCACGTGCGATAGGGAAGATCTCTCAAGCGGACGCAAGTGGCATCATGAACATCACCTTCACCTCGCTAGAGATGCCGACGGGCGAGGCGGTGCCCATATCTGCGATTGGCGCCACAACTTCGCTGCAGGCCATTAAGGGACAGGTCACAGGTAAAAACGTAGGCCGTAGCTTGGCTGTCCGTTCCTTGGCTGGATTGGGTGAAGCCGGCGCCATGCTGGTGGGGCAGGGTGGCGTGAATAGTGCGGTGAGTGAATCTGATCTGATTCGACAGCGAGCCGCCGAGAACATAGGCAATGGCGCCGATCAGCAGGTTACGAGCTTGATCACAACGCAACACATCGTAGTCAGTGTCCCTGCTGGAACTGAGATCTACCTGATCTTCACAAAGCCTCAGCGTGTGAGCCCCACCGCGAGTCAGGCGGTTGACCCTTCGACAACAGCGAACTAGTACGGCTGATCCGCCACGCAGAGGGCCGGATTCTTCCGGCCCTCTTTCCGTGCAAGTACACAGCTGAAGGAGGCGACCGTAAAAGGGCAAAAGTCAGTACATGCCCCCTTTGCGCAGACGGGCAAAACCGAACACTTTGCCCCTTCGCGCAAATGGGTTGAACCTCTCCCAAGCGGGTTTCGTGTCGTCCAGAAAACATAGGATGCCTGCACATGAGCCTAGGTGGCGCTCGATTGTTCCGCGCGCAAGAAAAGCGGTCTCATCTGTCTTCGACGTAGCCGCCTCTCTCTCGCGCTAAAAGCCTCTTGTGGCGCGACCGCGCATTTGATCGATTCCTGAACCAGCCCTATGTTTTTCTCGCGGCGGTAATCCCGCCGAGGAGGAAACACCTAATGCTCACACTTCTTCGTCAGGGCCAAGCCGCAATCAAGCGTCGGCTAGGTCGTTCTGCTCAAGCCTTCATGTTGACACTAACCCTCATGTTCGCCGGCGCGGCCGCAATGGCACCCGCTCACGCATTTGGACAGAACCTCGGAACCACACCGGCAGTCGGCCAAGCGGTACAAGGTCAGACTGCGGCTCAGCCCGAAGGTACCCTCCTCAACGTTGTGAACTGGGTCGGTAACGTGATCTGCCCGGTTGGAGCAGCGCTCTTCGTTGTCGCTGCGGTAATCCAGTACCGGGGCGGCCGCGGGTGGGCTCCAAGTGCCATCACCGCAGTGTGTCTTCTGATGGTCTCAGCCATCACTCGGCTGGCAGAGTACTTCATCCAGAACGGGCAGCAGGTCGGATAAGAGCATGCAAACGCCACTGGTCTTTAGAGCGATCCTCGGTTTCCTCATTACGTTGGCGGTGCCTGCATCACTTGCTGCTTTCGTGATGGCTGGCATGAAGCTGCGTAGCGAAGGAGGGGTGAACTTTCAGGCCAGTGGCGGTTTTGTGAAGTGGATCTTTTGGGGGGCGCTTCTCCTTACTATCCCGGGCGTCAGCACTTGGCTGGTGAATGAATCCGTACCCGGAGCGTCTCAACTGCTGATGGCCGCACAGCCCGCCGCGTACACGAACGGGATGAGCAAGCTAGCTAATGATTTCGTCGACGACATTCTGATCGACCATTTCGTTCCTGTTGCCGCTGCGGCTCTGGTCTTTAAAGCCGTCCTGGATCAAGCGCAAGGAACCAGTCCGTTGGGATCAATCGTTGCCGCGATGTTTCTCCTTGGGGTGCAGGGGCTCTACAAAGTCGCCACAGGTAGTTGGATGGGTACCGGAGCATACAGCACAACGGACATGCTGATGAACGCCTTCAACTACGCCGCGAACACGATCAGTCCTATTGTCGGTGGACTATCGGTAACCGCAGCCATTCTCGCTTTCGCCCAAAACAAAGCCTGGAAGAGTTACGCGGTGAGTGGAATCAGCTTCCTCTGTGTGACGGGGATCTGGGCTCTTCTAAAAACGTGGACGGGAGTGACGATATGAGCGAGGTTTTGAGAAAGGTCTTTAGACTCGCCACCTTTTTTGGAATGGCGACAGTGTCCATGATGTGCGCGAATGCCATTCTTAGCCTCCGCCTCGGACGGAAGTTGGTCGGCCTTGCCCTACTCGCCGCGCTAGTCGCCGCTGTACTTTTCGTCACACCGAAGTACTTGCTAGCACTGTGGTCCCTGAGCAACAGGTTCACGCTGACCGTTCTTTCCGAAGGGTCACAAGCTCTCCCCAGTTCAAGCCCTCAAGGTGCGGAGCGGATTCGATGAACACAGGCTCCTTCGACCAGGGACTGCTGAGCATGACCAGCTGGGTCGGCAATTCCGTAATGCCGATCATCGCTGCGTTGATGGTCGCGTACGCAGTGTGGAAGTTCTCTCGGGGTGAGGACTTTGAACGCGTTATGTGGGGCTGTCTTGGTGCTCTTTCCGTCTCCGGCCTCCTTCGCCTCGCAGAAGTCTTCGCTCGGCAGGGAACCGGCGCCAATCAACCGTTTGAAGCACTGCTCACTTTGGCTGACTGGCTTTGCAACACCGTACTGCCGGTTTATGCAGGTTTAGAGGTAGCCAGGGCCGCGCTAGGAATCAGTGGCGTGGGTCAAAGACTGAACGTTGGTGATGACTGGTTGCGCCACGTAGTCGCTGCGTTTGCCGCTCTGTCTTGTTCGGGCCTGATCCGGCTGCTAGAGCATTTCGTCAAGGCAGGCAAAGCTGTGGCTTTGATGCACCAGGTTGTGGTCAGCAACCTAACGAGGGTGGCGTAATGGCTTTGCGTGTTAGCCCAGTGTCTAGAAACCTCGCCATGAAGGTGACCTTCATGTTCCTCGAATTGGAGGACATGCTTGGGCTTGGTCTTCTTTGTGCCGTTGCTATGGTCGGGGGCAACTTCTTGTTCTCAGACCGGTACGTGTTCGGGCTTCCGATGAACTGGTTCCTGGTACTCGTAGTTCTGGGCCTCGGGGTTCCGTCATTGATGTTGTTCAAATACGGGAAACCCCGTAAATACATGCACGACCTCCTCTTGTGGTACGGCAAACCGCAGACATACTGCGCCCATGCCCGTGATTCCAAGCTCGACGGTCCTTATATCCAGGAGGAACAGTGATGCCAATGACGCGCGCTCAACATAAGCGCTCACTCGAGAACCCAGCCTTGTGCGAGCTCCTGCCGATCCGTGACGCGCTCGACAACGTTTTCGTGCGGACAGACGGCTGTTATGTAGTGGGGTTCCGTATGACCGGAGCTCTTACCTACTTTGCGGACGACGAAGGAAGGAACGAGAACAAGGAGATGCTGGAGTCCTTGTTGCGGACGATTCCAGAGCAAAGTATGCGTCTCCAGTTTCGGTACGAGGTCGTGGAAGGCCTTAATGGACTGATGGCAAAGTACGAAGATCACCGCCGAACTGACGCGGTGCCTGCGTTGGTTCTGGAGAAACACAGAACAACTCAATGGAAGCAGAAAGATGTTTCAGGAGAGTTCCTAACCCGGATTGCGACGCTGTATGTGATTTGGGACCCGGTCAAACATCAACGTGTGATGGCCGCGGCCGGCGGGAGGATAGCGCGAAAGAACAAGCCCGCGAAGGGCTTCTCTCTGTCTATGCGCGCCTGCATAGAGACAACGAAGAAGGAGCATGTTGACTCGCTCGCTGAGCTGGAATCCATTGTGAGTGGCGTTCAGTCATCTTTGAAGACTGCAGGCATGGGACCGGAGCGAATGAGTCACGAAGAGCTCTTTCTCGACCTAAAACGAGCGATGAACCCGCTCCTGCCTGACGGGGTGGGCCTGAAGTCAAACAGTTTCGGGGAGCGCTATCTCTCGGCGCGCGAGCAGGCTTCCACCGTTTCAATTCTGGGGACCACCGAAAATTACCTCAACATCGATGGGATTCTCTGGAGCTTGATCTCGTTGAAGACGTCACCAGATGGGACCTACCCAGGGATCCTACGCAATCTGCTGACGATTGGGTTTCCGGTCGTCATTTCCACGCAAGTGTCTATCCCAGACCAGCGTGTGGTGTTGGATCACTACAAAAAGCGACTCAAGAAGATGCAGGCTGCCCAGATAGGAAACAAGGGTGAGCAGCGTATCGATGTCGCTGCTCAGGTCGCTACGCAAGAGTTGATCGAGATCCAGGAGGAGATCATCGCCAGCTCTGTCAAGACCGCAAAGGTGAGCCTGGTAATCGCGGTTCGGACTTCACAGCCGGCTTTCACTGCCCACGAGTACGAAAGAGCTGAGAGAGAGCTATCGACCCGGAGACAACACGTGATGCACATCATCTCGCAGATGAACGGAGCACGTGCATTTGGGGAGTCATTGGCGCAGCGAAGGTTGTTTGTTTCTTCTCTGCCGGGCATGGCCGAGGAAGATGGGCGTGACCACGACCTGCTTACCCCTCACGCGGCTGACCTCGTTCCCGTTGAGATGCCGTGGGCCGGGACCACGCGTACGCCACTTATGCTCTTCGAGACGCCTTATCGCCAGCTCGTTCCGTTCTCACCATTCGACGCCAGCCTTGAAAACGCCAACATGATCGTGGCCGCGGCTTCTGGATCGGGAAAGAGCGTGGCAATCGGCAACATGCTCCTGATGTGTGGGCGGCAGGGTGTGCAGGTGTCCATTATCGAACGCGGCGACTCCTACCTGCCAGCCGTTACATACATGGGCGGGCAGATGATCTCGATGTCCCTGGACAGCCGCCAGACGATCAACCCTTTTGATCTGGAGGAAGGCGACACAGCGCCGACGAACGATCACCTGGCGTTCCTGAAAAACCTTACCCGCTTCATGATCGGGGACAGTGGGACTACCGACACGGATCTGCTCGACAATCTCCTTCTCACAGCAATAAAGAAGACGTATGACCGTGCAGCCATGCGAACTGGGTGCAATATCCCAACGTACAGCGATCTGAAGGATGAGCTTGAGAATTACCACGACCAGGACAAGAATGATCTGGTCAACAAGGAGGCACGCCTCGCTGCGACTAAGCTTCGTGCTTGGGTCGAGGAGGGCATGTACGCGCAGCTCTTCGATCGGCCGACCACGATCGATATGTCGGCACCCTGGCTCTACTTCAACATTGAGCAACTCAAGGACGATCCCAAGCTTGAAACCGCGATGAGCCTTTTGATCGCGTATGCGACCAACAAGCGGGCCGCAGGCAAATCGAATAAGCGCTGTGTCACAGTCCTAGACGAATGCTGGTCTTTGCTCCAGTCACCGAGTCTGGGGCCTGTCGTCGTGCAGCTGTTCCGGACTGCCCGGAAGCGAAATGCCTGCGTCTGGGGTCTGTCTCAAGCGGTGGAGGATTTCACGGGCACGCCTGATAAGCCCAATGAGTTTGGTGGCGCAATCCTCACCACCACGGCGACCAAGCTCATCGGTCGGCAGAAGGGTAACTTCGACGTCCTCCGCCAATTTCTGCACCTCAACGAAACAACTCTTCAGCGAGTCAAGAGCCTTGGCATGACGGAGAAGGGGAAAAAGAGCGAGTTCCTCATCGTCATTGGAGAGAATGCAGAGACAACACACAGCCTCTACATCGTCGTGAGTCCGATCGAGTACTGGATCCTGACCACGTTTGCGCGTGAGCGATGGTACCGGCAGTACTGGCTCAACAAGCACGGGGAGCTGACAGAGACCGAGGCCTATGAAGCCCTCGCTGCAAAGTATCCGAACGGTATTTCGGCTCTTGATGAGCTGCCAGAGGAACGGTCTGGCGAAGTTATGCGGATCGCCAATGCCGTGCCCGTGCCCTCAAAAAAGAGGGCCGATCGTCGGAGCGTGCCAACAGGACCGCACGTAGCCCTATCCGCCGCAACACTGAACGGTACCCTAGGAGCCTCGACAGGACGGCAGGAAGAGGTGCACGCGTGACGATCTCTCCTCATCGTTTGAAGATTGCCGGAGTAGTCGCTGCGGGTTCGCTGCTGGTAGCGGCGCCTGTTTGCAGTGCGATCAGCCTTAACCCACTCGATCTCATCTTCAACGCAATCGATTCAACCATCACCGGCGATATCGGTGGCGCGTTAACGAGCGTGAAGTCAATTCAGAACACGGTGATGCAGGACGAGCAAGCGGTACTGTTTCCAGTCTCGCTCATCACGCAAGCACATAATTACGTGACGACGATCAAGGGAAGCTACAGGGGTTGGATGTCGAGCGTCTTCACGCTTCCCGTGAACAGTGCACAGCTGCCGTCCAGCCAGAATTTGGAGAGTATATTCCTCAGCCGAAACAGCACTCAGGCAAGCTCACTGAGCAGCTCGTATCAAACCTCGTTCGGTGCCGTTCCAGCTGCATCAGCTGCTCCCATGCCCCATCGCCAGATGGTTGACATGCAGGACGCCCTGGCGAAAGACGCGTTGGCTCAATCGATGGCGGCGGATCAAGCATCGACGGCTCTTCTTGGTATGGCTAATCAGATAGAGAACGAGACCTCGACGACCGCGCCAGGTACGGCTGACATTCTCGCTGCGACGGCCCGCGCCGCGGAATTGCAAAGCTTGGCGAGCCAGCACAGGCTGATCGCCTCAATGCTTCGAGAAGAAGCTGCTCACCTTGCCGCGGTAAACGGGTTGAAGAAGCTTACCGTGCAGCAGACGCAGCAGATGAACACAAATCTCCAAGGGACGATGGCCCAGAAATAGGACAAAAGAATGAACGCCGTGCAGATGAAGCAGATCGCAAAAAAAGCAGGCTGGGTAGCTGCTGCGGGGCTCTTCGTGGCCATCGCAGTACCACGCAAAGCTGAGGCCCAATTCGGGATCGATCTTGCGGCGATCCTCGCAGGTCTAGAAAAGATCTCCGGCCTTCTAACCAGCAGTGTTGCTTCTCCTCTCAAAGAGATTCAATCGGTGGAACAGCAGGAGCAGCAGTACAAGCAGACGGTCATGTATCCACAGCAGGCGATTAATAGTGCGAAGGCTTTGGCGACTAGCCTGAGCAGTCCGATGAGGAGCATGCAGTCTTTGCTGAATTTGCAGTACAGCAGTGCCACGCTGCCAGCGCCCCAGCAGCTGGAACAGATGATGCTCTCAGGTAACGCGAACAGCATTGGCTCATTTGGATCGAGCTATACCCAGGTATACGGTTCTCTTCCAACTGCAACTGCTGCCCCGCAGGACGTTAGGAACGCGATCGACCTCACAGACGCCCAGGCTCAAGATGCCATGAAGAAGGCGATCGAACTGGATGCTCTCGCGACGAGAGAACTAGAGGTCGCGCAAACACTGAACCAACAGATTCAAACCGCTGCTCCGGGGACGGCTCCAATACTCGAAGCCGAGGGCTCGGCGTGGGTGCTGCAGGCTAACGCCTACAGCCAGTCCGGGATGGCGGCTTTGCTCCGCGTGAGGACGACGGAGCTCTCAAACGCGGGTGCTGCGGCTAAGAGCTCCACAGCACAGGCCCAGCAACTCAACCTAAACCTTCAGGGCGTAATGACCCCCCGCTAGTAGGACAGCAATGAATGACTACACAATCTTCGCGTTTCAGCAGATGATGACCACGGTCTCGAATGGTATGGCGGGGAAGATGATTCCTGCGATCGTGAATGTCTCTTACATCATCATGATGATCAGTCTCATGTTGGGCGTTTATGAGGCCTATGCGAAAGGAGGCGATACCCGAGCACTCGCGGGAACCGTGATGAAGTTCATCGTGGTTGCTTTCATCATTGGCAACTGGACCACATTCTTCGGGGACCTAAACAGCGGCTTCAACGCCATTGCCCAACACATCGACGATTCTTACGGAGCTGGCGATCTCATCACGGATTGGAAGAACCTGCTGATAGCCAATTGGAACAACAATGGCTACTCCTCGATCTGGAACATCATCACCGGTGGTGGCGCCGCAATCGTCAATTCCCTCGAGATCGCGATCGCCTACCTTGTCTTTCCTATCGCAGCGCAGCTCTTCACGTTGATCTATGTCTTCTGGGGCGCAGTTCTCTTTGCCGTTGGCCCGCTTGTTCTCGCGTTAGCACCCAGCAGGATGATCAACGGAACCGCGAAGTTCTATGCGCAGAACCTCATAGTCTGGAATTGCTGGGCTGTGCTCTACGCAGTGTTCGCGTGCCTCATTACCGCGGTAAACGGCAAAGACCTTTCGACTAGTGGACCCTTCAACTGGGGAAACATTGTCGGCGCTCAGACGCAGGTCTACATCGGCTTGACCAGCATCATCTACGCGATCTGCATCCTTCTAATTCCGATTATGGCGATGGCCGTCCTGAAGGGTGAGTTCAGCGGAGTTGCTGGTGCCTTCATGTCGCTGATTTCTGTAAGCACGCAAGTGACGAAGGCTGCAACCAGTGCTGCAAAGGCGGCAAGAGCCGGAAAGGGTGGCGCGAGTGGAGCGAGCAAGTCCAGCACCCCCCAGGGCGGATCCGGCGGGGGCACCTATCAATCACGTCCACCTAGTCCTACACCCCCGCGGGCTACCGTCCCATAGCGAGCCCTAAACAGAAAGTCTGCACGTGAGGAGAGAGATGAAGACTAAAGAAGAAAAGGTAAGAGAACCGAAGTTCTATGAGATGGACGGGGCGCTGCGTGCGTATGCAAATCGATCGCTTGTCGTTGCTGGAGTGATGGGGCTCATCACTCTCACTGCCGTGGTCGGGTTTCTCTTTGTTCGGATACAGCCCCCAACCGTCATCAAGGTCGATAAGACAGGAGAGGCGCAGGTTGTCAGCCCATATGGTGCCGGCAAACGCAGAGGTCTCATACCCGCCGTTCTGGCCGGCGCTCGAAGCGCGGGTCCCGACGAGTACGAAAAGCAGGCCTTCATCAAGCAGTTTCTAAATCACTACCTGACTTACGATCCTCACACCCTGGGGCAGAACTGGGCTGACGCAATGAACATGATGACCGGGAACCTCCGGCATACAGCACTCAGCCAACTGCAGCGCGACAACACAGTCGGTAAGTTGGAGGACGATCAGGCGCTTTCCACCTTGAAGATCACGAACCTCGAGGCGAGCAAGGAAGATCCTCTTACCTACCAGGCCTTTGGCGTTCGAACTGTTCACAAGATGGTGAATGATCACGAGACCATATCCAAGCTCGTCGAGCAGTACCACATACGCCTCGTCGGCGCTGAAAGGTCTGCGGACAATCCGGACGGGCTGATGATCGGCGAGTACTGGTCCAAGCAGATCGAGGGCGAGAAGCGCGAGGCTGTTCTGGATGGCACGCCGGGCTCTGAAGACGATGCTCAACAGGGAGGAAATCAGTGAGCACAGCAGTAGATAACGCACCATCGACTGAGGCAAACGGACGCAAGCGCAGAGGTCGGCCGGCCGCCTCTGAAGAAACGTCAACAAGGGTCCGCTTCTTCGCGGGGGAGATAACCAAAGACGGCATAACCCTCGCAAGAGAGTTCCAGTCGGAACCCGAAGCTCAGCTGAATTCGCTCAAGTCGGAGCAGCCCTACTTCTCAGTAGAGGCGTGGAGGGTCAAACCAGATTTCAGCAACGGATCCATCGCGGTGACAAAGCAGCCTATCGGAAAAGCGTAGGCGTCATCAGCGGACAAGATCAGAAAAATCGTTTCGTCTAGCGTTTGCTACCGAACGGTTTTCTGAGCCACCTTGCGGGCCTTACTCGCAAGGATTTGTTCCGCTGATCCGGCTGCTTCAAGCCTGGTCAGTCCTCATCAACAGGACGACAAAGACCAGGCAAAGCCGGAGAAGCGGTCCCTCTCTAGCTTTGGTGGTCTCTTCGTGCGCAACAACAAACACAGGGAGACTCGCTATGCACAAGATGGAAGGAAACGTAATCGTGATGTTGGACGTACAAAAGGACGGAAGCATTGTCGAGCGGATACCCGGCGTAGGCCAGGATTCGACGACTGCGAACACGCTTCTCGGTGCGATGTATCCCAACGCCAGGATCGCCATTGTCAGTGTCCCGACGGAGGTACTCGAAGATCATGAGGAATCCGCGGTAGCACGGACTCTTACCAGTGTCCGCCACAAGGACGTGCACTACAAGATGGTGGGTGCTTCTGGATCCGCCAAGAATGGCAAGTACTACTTCTGCGATGCAGCTCATGAGCCGGCCCTCGCGAAGCGATTCGAGATGTGGCCTGAAGCGGCGATCACCTATTTCGGCATCCTGGTGTCCAACCTCAAGGTTGTGCATGAGGAAGCAGACAAGACGGTGTTTGTCGTTGAAGACCTCAAGCTGGGTACAAACGACTGCCGCGGTTGGATTAGGAAAAGTCTTTTCCAAAAGCTGCAGCAGCCAGACGGATACTTCTACCAATTCCGTTTGGCTTTCGGAAATACTCAAGCCAAAGGCAGCTTCAAGGTAATGAGCGATGACGTGGCCGATGCTCTCGGTTGCGACATCATCGTGCCTGAGAGTTCGATCAAACCCGGGTTGAAGAAGAGGTCCGCACTAAAGAGCCTTTTCGGAACCGATGTGCAGACGTTTCGTGGTCCGGTCATCATAGGCATCCGAGAAATCTCTCGGCCGCTTACTTTTGAATCGAGCTATACGGTTCTGCAGCACGCCCCTGAGTCTGCAATCGCTACGGAGATTGTGCCGCAGGCGCGCGAAAAGATCGAAGCACTCAAGACAGCTTGGGCAGAACGCAATCATCAGGCGCTAGTCGACATGATTGGGTCCTCTGTCCGGAACGATGATCCCGAGGGTGAAGAACTCCAGAGGATCATCGAAGCGACACTCTTGGCCGATGGTAGTGGGGAGCTGACAAGGCACCCGTACATCCATCGACAACTGGATCGCCTGTTGGCACGTTGGGCTTATAAGCTGATGACGGGAGGAGGCCTGGATCTGCCTGCGTTCGCGCTGGCAGATGATGGTGTCCTCTATCTCGACAACGGCAAGGTGCGCTCCGCGGCTGATTGGATGCCGCGAGATCGCGCCATTACCTCGAGCTCTTCCGATCGGAGCCTTTGTGTGCGCTACCCGGTGCGCATGAAGGAAGACCTGCTTCCAATGGTCCACCTCCACTCAGAAGAGACTGCCACCTTGCTCGCCGCTAGCGAAGGTTTGCAGATTGAACAAGCGCGCACCGTTGTAGCAGAGCAGCTCACTCTCAAAGGGACGTACACGCTTCATTCGGAGACTGCCAAGCTGAACGGCGGTGACTTTGACTTCGATTGGGTGTGTGCGATTGAAAGCGATCGGTTTCCACTCTTCGTGGCGGACCGCTTTGCGCTCACAAAAACTCACAAGGTGGTGAAGACCAAGCACGAGCGGTCTAAATCGCCATGGTTCAACCTCGAGTTTGTTGCCTTGAAGTCCCGGGGCAATCAGATCGGGGTTATTACGGACCTAATGAGCTCCTGCGTAGCAGCCGACCGTCACGATTTGCTCTATGAACTCGTGGCAGAGCTGCAGAAAGAGATTGATTCGCTCAAACACAACGTTCGCGCTGATCGCACCAAACTGCAGGCCATCCGTACGGAGGTCGGTGCCGCCCCCTGGCTTTCTCTTAAGAATGCCAAGACGGTTTCTGAGCTCCCGTTGAGCATCGAGGTCAAATCGTCTGATCGTATCGGCAAGCTCTACAACCAGCTCCGCAAGGACATTGCGGACCTGTTGGAGAAGCCTTTTCCGATCGAGCAGTTCCGCGGTTTGATTACGGGCGAGAACATAACGGAGGCCATGTTTGTCGAAGCGCGACTGGTCAACACTGTGTACGCAGCCGGACACGGAGTCATCCAGGCGGGTTTTGCTAAGCAGAAGCAGCTACTCGATGCAGCACGGGAGAAGGTCAAGGATGCTTTCCAGTCCAAAGACCCGAACGCTATCAAGTTCGCCAAGCGAGAACTCGCCAAAGCGAACGCGAGCTTCCGTGATGCTGAAGACAAAATGCGAGAGCAAGCGGGCTCCCTCCAGGCCATCATCGGCTTCTGGGGTCAGGGCAAGCGAGAAAACCGTGAGGCATGGTGTGCTGCTTTGCACACAATCGTTTCGAAGGGCCGCGGAATGGGTTCAATCCTGTTTCACGCATTTCCTCAGGAAGTTGTGAACGCTATCGCGGATCGGACCAACGGTAAAAGGTCAACGGTTCAGGTGAAGGACAAAGAGGGTGCTGTCATCGTTCGCGATGGAGCGTTCTTCTTCACCCGCGGTCTCGAATCACGCTTTCTCTTCCGTGTTGACCAGAAAGGAACACTGGTCTACACACAGCAGCAGTAGTTCGGCCCACTCCAAATGACCGGAGTGAAACAACCCAGCCTTCCGCAAGGGAGGGATCTACAAGCTCTACGCTTGGTCCTTCCCCAACAGGGAGGCGCCAGCGTGGATAGAGAAGGAGTGAGAATGCGATTTCTTTACTGGCGCGTGGAACGGGCTAATGCCGGATCTGCGAAAACTAAGGTTCGGATCGAGCTGAAGCGAGACCCGAACTCCTACTCTTACCAATGGACTGTTGCGGACAAAAAGGCACGCAGGCTTAGCAAAAGAGAGCTACATCAGCTCGAAATGCTAGTCGCTAAGTATGTCTCCACGATGGTGGATCCTCCGCCTCAGAAGCCAGTGGAACGGACGCTTTACACCTCGCTGTAACAACAGCAGGCAGGCACTCATCGCGTGACGCGCTGGGTACAACTTAAACCTTCCGAACAGGGAGGGCACTACAAGCATCCGTGCTTGGCGTCCCTCCCTCATGGGGAACGCCAGGCATGGAGATACGGAAGAAACACATGCGCTCTATCTCTCAGTGGCTGGCGAATTCACTCTCAACACGGTCTCAGGTGCGGTTCAAAGTCACATCGAACGGACGTCAGTTTGCCGTCTCCACGATGCCTGGTTTTTCGCTCCTGGATGCCCTACTTCCCGGCAAGCAGTGGGTCAGGAAAGCGAATGCACTTCAACCGACGCTCTGCCAATACAAGACAGCGTTGGAAGAGGTGCGACGTGACCCACAGGCTTCCGTGAACGACACACTCATGTTGGTCATGCCACAAGTCGTGACCTATGTGAGATCACTCAACGAGCGTGCTCCTGTTCAAGAGGAACAGCACTTCGTTGTCTACCTGTGAGCTGTACAAAACGCTTCGAGGGGAGGGGTCAACCGACCTCTCCCTCGAGCCCGGGGATAAGCATGAAGATCAAAATGGTACTGGTGTTTCTCGCGGCGTGCAGCGTTGTTCGTGCTCAAACCATCACGCACCAACCAGTAAGCCCGAACAGCGTGACCAGAGTTGCAACGGCTCTGAATCACATAAGCCTCATTGAGATGCCGGAACCCATCACAAACGCAGCGATGGGTAGTGAGGACTTCCGGATCGAATGGCATGGCAACACCGTTGCCCTTAAACCACTTCGGCAGGGCCAGTCGACAAATCTGTTTATCTGGACCGAACACGGCCAGTCGAGCTACGAAATCCTTGCTCCTGGCGAGGTATCAACGGCGGCCTTCGTGATTGATCAGACGGAGGGCCGGCCACTCGCGGCTAAGCAGGCGGAGACTCCAGTCCGGGCGGACGACACGGAGATCCAGAAACTTGCCAATATGCTCATCGCTCAAACGATGCTGCAGAGTGCCCCAGTGAACAGCCGTGGCGTGAAGAACGCGAAAGATCACGTGAATGTGCGAATCTCAGACATCGTTCGTGACAAAGACTCTCTGTATGTCCGGTACGTGGTCTCGAACCCTGGGCAGCATTCCTACCGGCTGAGCGATCCGGCTGTCCTCAGCGTTGTGCCCGCCTCTCCAGGGGTCGTGCTCAGTGCACTCAAGGGAACGCAGCTTTCCTCTCAGAAGTTGACGGAGTTTGGACCCGGCAGTATGACAGCAGTGCCAGTACGTGAGACCCGGCTATCAAGCCGGGATGTGAACCCTGGTCAGAGCGTCGAAGGGGTGCTCTGTTTCAAGCCAACCGAAGACAAACCCCAGATCTACCGATTCGTCTTCGCCAACGACCTGAACCACCAGGTAGATGCTGCAGCGGTGCTCTGATGGCGGAATCACAAGTTCTCAAACCGGAGGAGGCGCGAAAGCGCCTCCTTTTAGCGTATAGGGCGGGCAAGGAAAGCAGCTTTTCCGAGATGTTGAAGCAGCCCTTTCTCGACGACATCGACCAGCGGGACGCAAAAGGGAAGCGACGTCTCCATCCACTCTTCGTAGTGGGAGGCGTGCTCCTCCTGCTGGCAGTTGCAGCCGTCTTCTTCTTCAGCCCAGCTAAGTGAGGTCACATGCCGCCGAGTCAGAACCCAAACCGCCCCAGGAACGATGAGGGCGATGCAACCCTCGTGGTGGTGTTCATCCTTCTCGCCATCTTTGGCCTCTTCTTCTATATCGCCTACAGCCGGCTGCACCTTCGAGCTAGTCAGTTGCTGGAGCTTGGCCTTTACCCGTTGCTCGCCGGCGTCTTCTGTTTTGAATTGGTACGATATCAAGCAACTAAACGAGCAAAGCTTGAGGAGGCGTGGCCTCGGCCGGTGCCGTCGATCTCTGAAAGGACGATCAGCGAGCAGGTCGAGCAGGCCAAAAGCGAAGGGCAGGTGCTGCTCGGGCACGACATCCATGGGGAGCCCCAGTTCTGGTCGCATGACACACGCACTTACCAGGCGAACTGTTTCGGCATGACAGGGGCCGGGAAAACCACCCTCATTCAGTCGATCACTGAGCAGGATATTGCGAGTGGCGCGCCGATCATCTTCATCGACGGGAAGGGCGAGTGGGATCTCTTTGAGCGGCTCCTCCCAGCCATGGAGGCCGCAGGACGTATAGGCGACCTGAGGGTCATCAATCCAATGCGGCCCGACATCTCGGTAAACTACAACCCTTTCTGGTCGCCCGATGGCAACTACGAGCAGCACGTCGGCTTCATCTTCGAGAGTTTCAAGATGGAGAAGGACTTCTTTGAGGGGCATCAGCGCGTTTACCTCGAGAACATCGCTCGGATCCTGCACTACACCGGTAAACGCTTCAACTTCCACGACGTTCTGGTCGCTGCGTACGACCAAGACATACTCAAGGAACAAATTGCGGCCGCAATGAAGGCGACGGCGCCGGCCGACTCTATAAGCGCGCAGCAGCGACTCACTCTCGACATGAGCATAAGGAACCTTCTTGAATCCTTTGGAGACCGAGAGCGGGTTGCCAAGATCCAAGGCCTCATCAACAACCTGATGACGTTTATGGCGGACGACATCTCCTTGATCACAGGCCCCTACGATGACCTTTTGTCGCTCGAAGACGTTATCGAACAGAAGCTGATCCTGTACGTCTCGTTGAACGTGAATGTCAATGAGCGAGCCGTGACCGCGCTTGGACGCATGCTTCTTCAGAACCTTCAGCTGATGATTGGCAGGCGTTATGAAGAAGCTAAGCGTAACCTCGAGCAGCCTTTCGTTAGCGTCATCATGGACGAGTTCTCTCCCTTTGCATATGAGAATTTCGCGCGGATCCTGGTCACGGCTCGAGGTGCCAACGTGGCATTTCTCTTCGCCCTGCAAAGCGCACCTCAGCTCTTGCAAGTGGGTCGTGGCTTCCGAAACGACGTAGCAAGCGCTCCAAACACGACCTTCATGCTGCGGATTAAAGATGAGGAGACCGCCCAAGATTTCCTGAAAGCGTCCTCAAAGATTCGGCAGATACGCCGTAGTATGCGCATTCGGAAAAGCGGGCTGTTCCAGGCCAGATACAAAGAAGAAGAACAGGGCAGCCAAACGGAAGTGAAAGACACCTTGGCCCAGGACGAGCACATAAAGCGTATGCCTACCGGACAGATGGAGATGTTATTCCCGGATCGGCTGCGCGGCGTCTTGCACAAGCATGTGCACATCCGACGGCCGAGCCAGCAATGGCTCCCCGGAGTTGCCGAGAATCTGTATCCGAAGTACACCAGTCTGCGTGAGGGATCGAGGGGCCTTCATCTGAGGTTTCCAAACCTGGAACTCGAAGAAGCTCGGAACCGGAAAGGAAGGAAGAAATGACATTGAGGGGGAAGATTACCCTAGCTCTCGTACTGAGCTCGCCAGCGCCAATTGTGTTGGCTCAGCAGAGTGTCACGCCAGCAACTGCTCCCCGTCCTCGCTCAGCGTATGATCCCGCAGCAAAAGCGGGTGGGTCAGCCGACACCACAAGCGCGGTTGAGAAGGCGTTCCATGCAGTCAATCCCCAGGACAAGGACTACGGGCTTTTACTGCAGTCAGTTCGTATGGCGGCGATCGACGAGACGATACACAACGCCCTCTGGTGGGCCGACGTTGTGCTGTTAGCAGGCTTCTCTCTCAGTTTCGCCGGGAATGTTTGGCAACACCGCCGGACTGAGGATCGATTGCGTATCAGTTCTGCAATCGTGGCCCAGCTTTACAACAGCCATTTAGCGTCACGGCTGAAGGCTCTGGACGCCATCGAAAAGCACAACCAGCTCGCGGATCTTTACAACGCGAAGTTTGATGAACAGGGCAAAGCGAAGGAGTCTGCTGAAGCAACCGAACAGAAGAAGATGGCAAAAGGCGAAAGTCGGCGCGCCGCTGAGGTAGCCGAACAGCAAAATTCCAGTCACAAGCAGGAGGCGCCGGCGAGTGCAGATCAGGATGCGACTGCACCTCATACCCCCGCTATCTCGGTCAGTGAGACCCAGCTTCCAGCGCCGGGTCAGGATGAGATGAAACGTCTGAAGGCGGCCCTCACTGCTCGCGATCAGAAGATCAGCAACCTCAGAGCTCAGCTCAACCAGGCACACCAACGGTTCGAAGAGGAGCACAAGCGCAATCCCGCCACGACAAACGTATGAAGATCTATTGCGCGAGCTTCGGAAGTATCTGGTGGTTACGCCCCGGTAAGGACGTGGCTTCAAACGTTCGTTTCACTGCCGGGGCTGCCCTCTTCAACACGACCGGATTTCGGTCAGGATCTCAAGAACGTCGAAACTGGACGCAGATAGGACTCCTCCGTTTCAACGTAGGAACCTGCTTGAGACAGAGCCTCAATCCCGCCGAGATCACTCCTGGTATTTACGAAAGCAGTGGAGTTGAGCAGCGCGGATCCCAAAACCGTTTGCTACTAGAACGTCGCGGTGAACAAGGATTGCGACCAGACGCGGTCGTCGTCTGCGTACGGAGTGAAACACATGGCCAAATTGTATTCAGCGGGACGTGGAGATCACCGGGGGTACGGATGATCGCCGCGAGTGACTATAGGGGGCAACAGGAAACACTGCTGCTGATGGCGGTCGGACGCTCCATCAACACAGAAAGCGGAAGGTGGGTGTGCGAGTGGACAGGGAGCGGCTGGGAGATGGTCGCATGCTAAGTCAGGCGGAACAAGAAGCGTTCGAGCAGCCGGAGAACCTCGTGTCATTTCGTATGAACGAGCAGCGGGATCTGCCACTGCTGCTGCTCATACGAAATGCGACCTTCATCAGCCACGCTCAACTTCTACAACGTCAGACCGAAGCAGGTCTAGAGACGAATCCAAGGGCGTTCTACGGTAGAGTCAAGCGATTTGTCACTTCTGGTCTGATCCGGATTGTCGGAACAATTCCGCCGTATGCCGGTCGGGTATACACCATCACAAGATTGGGTTTGGGAGTCCTAGAGAGCTATGGGGAGGGCTTGATGAGCGTCAGTTCGGGCTCAAGAAACCTTCCCGGGATCGTTCAAGCGCCCCATTTCCTTGAGCTGAATGAGATTCGTGAGTCTTTCCGAAAGACTGGAAAGCTGGTGAAGTGGCGTTGGGAGAGGGAACTATCCTCTCTCAACCTTGTCATAGGCACACCGATGGCGAAAGATTACGACGCGGTTGCTGAGCTTAATTTGGGCGGAGAACCCTACCGCATAGCGATCGAATTTGAGAGAACTATGAAGGCCTCCGCTCGATATCAGGAGATCCAGAAGGTGATTAGAGACGAAGGCAATGTCGACATGATCCTGTATTTCACTGCTACGGTGGATCAGATCTTCAGCCTCTCAGCGGAGTTTGGCCGACCTGGAATTCCGATGTGTTTTGCCTCCTCACGAAAGTTCCAGGCGCTGAAGTTCGACGTGCTAGCACTCTTTTGTTACGAGAAGATGCGTGAGACGCTGCCACTTGTAGAGGTCTTTGAACTAGCGCTTCCCCTCCGAAATTAGCCCAATCGGGACTGTTCCGCCCTACCCTCCCCGCGTTTTAGGGAGGGTTTTTTACGATCCATGGACCCGAATCAGGCTCCGACGTTGGCGGTAAACGGTCGTGACACACACGTGACAGCTTCTGGTGACTGCGTGCTGAAAGCGCGTTGTCTGAGAGGTGACAGAGACGTGACACACACGTGACCGATGGCCTGTAAGAAGCTCAAGCGGTTGACTTTATTTCTGACTATCCCATGTGGTGACGTCTTCAAAACCGCCGTAAGGCAAAAGGCGTGCTTCTGGCACATTCCTCCCTAGAGAAAGCAGGTTCTGAGTGGTGCAAATCGACGAATTAGCCGCGGAAACAGGACGACCGCCAGCCCTGCTTGTGAACCTTAGTGGCGGCAAAGACAGCGCCCGGATGCTTGGTCTAGTGCGGCAGAAGTTTCCCGGGCTCCAGACGTATGCAGTGATGGCGGACACAGGCTTTGAGCACGTGAAGCCAGTGTCGGCGGTGGAGTGGTCGCGGAAGATAGCAGGTCATTTCGGCCTCCCCCTCACCGTTGTGCGCAATCCGAACAAGACGTATCTGGAGATGGTGCGCCGTAGAGGAATGTTCCCGTCCGCGCAATTCCGCCAGTGCACCAGCGACTTGAAGCGCGGTCCGATCCAGAAGTTCCTGCGCACGCTCCCTGAGAAGGTGGTCATCAACTGCATGGGGATGCGAGCGGAAGAGTCTCCTCAACGTGCACGCCAGGTCCCTTGGAAGCTCGACATGGAGATGAGCAGGAACGGTCGGACGGTCTATAACTGGTTGCCCATTTTCGAGGAGACGACGGAACAGGTGCTGCGATGGCACTGGCAGAATGACGTTCCGTTGCACCCGGTTTACGTCCCCGAGTACCACCAGGATGGGACGAGAGGCGGCTACCTGCGGCGATTCTCTTGCCGTGTGTGCATCTTCGCAACGGACCATGACCTGCGCATGATCCACCAGCACGACAGGGAAGCGTTCGATCAGGTGAGTGCCCTGGAGCAGGAGATGGGCTTCACGATGAAGTCCGGCCGTTCCCTGGTTCAGATCATCAACGCACCGACCGTATCGCCTCAGAGTGCCCCTCAACTGAGCCTGTTCGGTAAGCCACAGGAGGACTTTGACCGAAACAGTTAGCGCCCCTAGGGTGTGCTGACGACCACAGCGGATGGAGCGATCCGTCTGCCAACACGCCATAGGAGGCACATCATGGAAGGTTCCAAACCTGAGATCGCACACAACTGGACGCCACTGGAAAGAGCCCTACCGAGCTCGATTTGGGATGACTTCATGCACATGGGTGAGGATGGCACGATTCAGAAGTACAAGCATCGTGACACGCGAAGGTACCTCTACATCGACGCCGACTGCGAGCGCTTCTACAGATGGGTTGGCGGGGACGGAGAGACGAAGTATCAAGAAATCCACCAGACGAGTGCGCTTCTTTATGCGCTCCCAGGGATCGAATGCGCTGGTACTGTAGCCCCTAAGGGACCAGACCCAGCCTGGCTTAGGGCGAACAGCCTCATCACTGTCTTCTTGGACTTCCAGAGCTGTGCGGTTTGGTGGGTCGCTATCGACGCAGACAAGGGACCCAACATTCTGCGCTTGCTCAGCTACATCGCCGGGGACATGGCTGTGTTGGGACGCATTGCCGGGATGAACTGGGACGACAGCGAAGAAGCCTTCCTGGCGGTAGTTGCGCGGATCCGCACCACAGTTGAGATGCTAGAGGTCCCAGCCGAATGGTCACTTCGACCCTGTAAGGATGGGGATGTCCCCTCCCTTGTAGTTGCGGCCTGGCAGGCTTTCTGTGACTTGCTGGCGGCCGAGATGAGCACGGAGCCGTTCTATGGCGTTGTGCATCACCCGGAACAGGCTGCGGTTCAAGAGCTCTCGAAAGGGGACGAAGCGGTTGTTCCTGATCTGACTCGAGGACTTGGCTTGTGGCGTCGACTTCGACAGCTACTTGAGTTGTAACCACGTGGCGGGGTGCATCGACTGAACCTCGATCGTCTCTAGCCTGATTGAGCCAAGGTCGCTCCTGCAAACCGACAGTGTTGCTCTCGGCCCGCAGTATGGGTACCGGCGAGTCGTCGTTCTCATTGGACCGAGACCGGCAAGGGCATTACGTTCGCTCTGCTCCTCCTTCCTGAACCCTTCCGGATGGATGACATAGGAGGCATCACATGCTGCCAGTTCGGAAAATCACAGAGATCAACTCTTCCTTGAAGCCACTTGCCTGCTCTTGCCTTGATGTCCGCGGGAGGACAAAGAACAAGTGTCCCGATTGCGGAGGCAAGGGCGGAATGAAGGGCTGTTCGACATGCTGCGGTAGCGGCATGTTTCCAGAGAACGGCGTTGTGCGTGTCTGTCGTGAATGCACCGGCCGTGGTTACGTCTTTCATGAATTTCCCGCTCCGATGCGTGCCTTGATCGCACGCCGTCGACGGGAGCGAGCCCAGGCAGTAGCCGTTCAGCCAACTTAGCGGGTGCAGGAAGTCCCTGCGTTCGACGGAGCCAACCAGCCACCTGGCTCCGTGCGAACGCGGAACCGTGGCCAGCCTAGCAGTGAGAAGGAGGCCACATGCAACTCGCGAAAACCCGAGAGACCACCCTCAAAGCTTTCGAGCACGGTCTTAGTGACACAGCAGAAGGAGCCTTTATCGGCTCCTTTTCTCTTGCCACCGTACAGCTGCTCTTCACTTCGATCGCCTCTGACGTCGTTCCTGTGAGCCGCCGCGACGAGATAGAGGAGCGCTTCCTCCTGGCCGAGGCGGATGCGCTGCTCCCCAATGCGTGGGCCCGTGCCTGCGTGTCGTTTCAGAAGACGACCAGCCTGCCATCCGTGATGGAGTGGCGCTGCTCGGGGCTACCTTCCCTTTTCACGATGACCTCAGGATGGCACTACGGCGCGCCGCTTCGCAGCAGCCCAGAACAGAGCTTGGCCTGCTCGGTGGCGGGGTATCGTCTCTGCGATCCAATACAGTCGCGGATCTGGAACGGTGTCATGTACCGGAAGGCGTATCGCGGGTGGCGTCCAGTGCGCGACCTGAACAAAGAACCGGTCTGCCTGGACTCCCTTCTCACCCTCGCTTCTGCGTTGGGCATAGAGATCGAATCGAGCATTGGCTGGACTTTATCCCGTTGGTTG
>CALMVL010000005.1 GCA_937873265.1 uncultured Granulicella sp. | reverse complement strand
CACCAGCCCGGCCCGCACCTTGGTCGTCGCCGCCACGGCCATTCCCGCGAACGCCGTTTGGACGTCTGCCAGCAACACCTCCGGCAGCTTTCCCCCGGCCCTCACGACCAGCAGATCAAAGGCCGCCGCCCCCAGATCGCCATGCCGCCGGTAGGCCGCGCCGAGCTCCGCATCCCCCGCGCCCGACACCTCCTTGACCGCCTTCGAGAGCAGCGCTCCCCCCGCGTTCAGCTTGCGCCCATCGGCCTCAGCAAACGGCGTTCCCGCCAGGTACATCGCGAACAGCCCCGCATCTCTGAGTTCGCCGTCGGTCCTGTCCCCGGCCACCAGCCCGATCGCCTCCGCGATCGCCGCGCGCTTCTTGAGCCGCCCGCCTTCCCCCGCCAGCTCGTCCGCCAGCCGCGCTACGCCTCCGAACAGCGCCATCGCCTCACCCCTTCCAGGAACCTGCACTTGGGTAGCCGTTCCCCTTGAAGAGATGCCTCGAGCAGTGGGGGAGGACTGGAACGCTCGAGAAGGGTCGAGTGACACACGGCGTGCACCGACCATGAGACCACAATTGCCAAACCAGGCCGGTCCTGATCAGAAAATCGGCCGCGCTACGTGACCGGTCCGGAGTAGGTGTGTACCTGTTTTCGAGTGTTGCGGGAGCAATGGCCCTGGCTCCGCCGCGCTACCTGCCCTTGTTCCAGGGCGCGCTACATCCGCGGTGGCGACGTTAGACCGCTTCCTCACCTGCGCCTGCGCATCGCACTTCGCACAGGATCAGTTCCGCCAGGCCGCACGCCCGTCACGGAGGTCAACCGATGCACGTTTCAGGCCGACCAGGACCCGGGCGCACCTTGACGCCCGCGATACCATCTAAAGAGATATGGGTGCCTCTTCCGCATCTCCGGCCGCTGGCCCGCGCGTGACACTTCCCCGCCGCGATTTTGCCTAGCTGCGCCCAGGCCGCCCTGCCCCTTCCGAACGACACGCCAAGCCACACACCCTGCCCGCGCGCAGGAGAAAGCCCGCCTCCCATGTTCGACCGCCTCGACCAGCTTGAAACCCGCTATGAAGACCTCGGCCGGCAACTCTCCGACCCGACGCTGGTCAACGACCAGAAGAAGTTCCAGACCACCGCCAAGGCCCACCGCGATCTCCAGCCGGTGGTGGAGACGTTTCGCCAGTACCGCGGCGTCCAGACCGCCATCGCCGACGCCCGCGCCATGATCGCCGACCCGGAAACTGCCGCCGACCCGGACCTCCGCCTCATGGCGGAAGAGGAGCTCGCGACGCTTGAGCCGCGCCTCACCGATCTCGAAGAGCAGATCAAGGTGATGTTGCTGCCCAAGGATCCCAACGACGAAAAAAACATTGTGATCGAGCTCCGCGCCGGTACCGGCGGGGACGAGGCCGCGCTGTTTGTGGCCGAAATGTTTCGCATGTACCTCCGTTTTGCCGAGCAGCACCGGTGGAAGGTGGAGATCCTGTCCCAATCGGAGACCGGCATCGGTCACGGGCTCAAGGACGTCACGGCCATCTTTGAGGGCGACAGGGTGTACCAGCAGATGAAGTACGAGTCCGGCGTCCACCGCGTGCAGCGCGTGCCGGCCACCGAGACCCAGGGCCGCGTCCACACCTCCGCCATCACCGTCGCCGTGCTGCCCGAGGCCGAGGAGGTCGACATCAAAATCGAGGCCAAGGACCTGCGCATCGATACCTTTTGTTCATCAGGACCCGGCGGCCAGAGCGTGAATACCACCTACTCCGCGGTGCGGATTACGCACCTGCCGACCGGGACCGTGGTCAGCTGCCAGGACGAAAAATCGCAGATCAAAAACCGGGAAAAGGGGATGCGCGTCCTGCGCGCCCGGCTCTACGAGGTGGAAGAAGAGAAGCGTCACCAGGCCGAAGCCCAGACTCGCAAGCAGCAGGTGGGCTCGGGCGACCGCTCGGAAAAGATCCGCACCTACAACTTCCCGCAGAACCGCATGACCGACCATCGTATCGGCCTCACCAACCACCAGCTCGCCATGGTGATGGAGGGCATGCTGCAGCCGACAGTCGACGCCCTGATTGCCCACGACATCGCCGAGAAGCTGAAGGCCGAAACCACTGCGGCGTAATCGCGTAGGCGGCTCCGTGTTGCCGCAGAAGAGGCGTGCCCCCCTTCACGGCTGCAACGAGAGCCTAAACGTCGCTTGGACGTTTCGTGAGCTTGCGGTCGTGGCTGTGCAGGATACCGAGAGCGGCGGCCCGAGCGGCGCATCTGTCAGTTGCGGCAACGAGCGGAACGAGGACGTTCGCGCTTCGTTAGGCCAAGGGGACGCTGAAGGTGAAAACCGATCCGTGATCGGGTTGGCTGGTGACGGTAAGCGTTCCGTGGTGCGACTCGACAATGGCGCGGCTGATCGCCAGGCCCATGCCGGTGCCGGGGGTCTGGCCGGTTTGGGCGCGCGAGCGGTAGAGCCGGTCAAAGATGAGGCCCTGCTCGCTTGGATCGATGCCGATGCCACGGTCGGCCACGCTGGTGTACACATAGCCGTCGCGCTGCTCGGCTGAGACAAAGATGGGCTGGTCCGGTCGCGAGTACTTCGCCGCATTGTCGAGCAGGTTGCATAGCACCTTCTCAATCATCTCCGGGTCGACCGACACCTTCGGCAGCTCCGGCAAATCGATCGTTAGCCGATGTGTCTGGGCGATCCACGCGCAGCTCTCCTGCGACTCCCGAACCAGGTCTTCCATCGCGGTCGGCACAAAGGTCATGTGGACCTCCTGCGCCTCGATCTGGGCCATCTCGACGGCCTGTCCAACGAGCCGGTTCAGCCGATCCGACTCCTCGTCCACGATGGTCAGCAGCTCGCGCCTGTCCGCCTCGACCAGCCCCTCGACGCCCAGCAGAGTGCTGGCCGCGCCCTTGATGGACGTGAGCGGGGTGCGGAGTTCGTGTGTGATCGAGTCAAGGATAAGCGTGCGCAGCCGCTCACTTTCCTTGTTCGCCTCGCTTTGGGCGACCTCTTCAAGCGCCTGGGCCCGGTCGAGCGCGATGGACACGAGGCCGCCGATGGCCTGAAAACTTTCGGGGGACAGCCGTACGCCACGGAGGACCAGCAGGCCTCGCGGCCGCACGCCGGCGCGCAACGGAATACGGGTCTCCTCGCCTGGAATGGTCTCCGGTCCGGGGAGGCTGAGGGCGAGCTGCCGAAAATGTGGGGCCTCGACACTCGAGACGCCGGTCAGCCCAGCCTGGTACATGCGGTCGCCGTCCAGCAGGTACAGCACAACGGAGTCGGCCCGCGACGATCGGTTGATCAGATCCGGCAGGGAGTTCACCAGCATGGCCACGTTTTCAGACTGCAGGAGTTCGCGGCTGAGGGTAAACAGGACCTCCAGCTCACGCTGCCGCGTACGCGCGTCCCGGGCCTCGTTCCGCGCCTTCTGGGCGAGGCGGCTGCCGATGACGCTGGTGGCCAGAAACACCAGCAGCGCCAGCCAGTTCTCCGGGTCGGCGATGGTAAAGGTGCCGACCGGCGGGAGAAAATAGAAGTTGTAGCAGGCGGTCGCCGCCAGCGAGATCGCCACCGCGTACCGCAGGCTCCAGTTGGCCGCCAGCACTAGAATAAGCAGCAGCAGCGTGAGCGCAACCGTTGTAGGGTTTACGTGGAACCAGAGGCGGTAGGTAACGACGATGCCGGCGAGCGCGCCACTCGCCAGCAGCCAGCGAGCGATCTCCACAAAGCGGCGCGAGTTCATAGCGAGCATTTTACGACGTGACGGAAGCCCGAGAAACATCCCGCAAAACGCCCGAAGACTGGCTGCTCTCGAGCGAGACCGAGAAAGCGCGCGGCCGGTTCAAGGTTTTTCTGGGCTACGCCCCCGGCGTCGGCAAAACCTTCTCCATGCTCAGCGAGGGCATCCGCCGGCGCAAGCGCGGCGAGGACGTGGTGATCGGGATCGTGGAGACACACGGCCGCAGCGGCACCTCCGATCTGGCCGCGCAGCTGGAACAGATTCCCCGCCGCGAGCTCGAATACAAGGGCACGCTCTTCTCGGAGATGGACGTCGACGCCATTCTTGCCCGCTCGCCGCAGGTCGCGCTTATCGACGAACTGGCCCATACCAACATCGAGGGAAGCCGCTTTCGCAAGCGCTACGAAGACGTGCTGCTGCTGCTTGAGAACAGGATCGACGTGCTGTCCACCATCAACGTCCAGCACGTGGAAAGCCTCGCTCCGCGGGTGCAGGCGCTCACCGGCATCGATGTCCGCGAGCAGGTGCCGGACTGGGTGCTGGATCGCGCGGACGAGGTCGTCATCTCCGACGTCACCCCGGAGGCCCTGGTGACGCGCATGCGCCGGGGCGACATCTACCCGCCCGAGCGCGTGGAACGTTCGCTGGCCAATTTCTTCCGGCGCGGCAACCTGATCGCGTTGCGCGAAATGGCCCTCCAGCGGGTGACTCGCGCGGTCGATCGCACGCTCGACGACTACGTCAAACGCAAGCGCCTCGGGTCGCAGTGGGCGATTGCGGAAAAAATCGCCGTCTGCATCAGTGCCAACGCGCAGGCCCGGGATCTGATCGCCCGCGGCGCGCGGCTCGCCGAAGCGCTCTCGGCCGAGCTGTACGTGATCCATGTCGGCAGGGAGCGCGACCTGGACCCCGATCGCAAACGGACCCTCGACGCCAGCCTCCAGCTTGCCGGCAACCTGGGAGCGCGCGTGGTGCCGCTCACCGGCAAGGACACGGCGCGGACCACGGCGGCGTTTATCCGCGAGCAGCGCATCACGCAGGCGATCGTTGGCCGCTCCGCCACCCATGGTCTGCGATCGTATCTGTACTACTTTGCGTTACAAAAGTTCATGGCCGAGGCGCCGCATGTCGACCTCCACATCGTCACCCAGGATGAAGCGCATTGACCACCGCCGCTGCCGCCGCAAAGCGCGTTCTCGTCGTCGACGACGAACGCCAGATTACCCGCATGCTCCGCACCTCGCTGCAGTCGAGCGGATATGCGGTGCTCGTCGCAAACAGCGGCCTCGAGGCCTTCGATCTGTTCGAGGCCGAGTCGCCCGACCTGATCATCACCGACCTGGCCATGCCGGAGATGAATGGCCTGGAACTGACGGAGGCCGTGCGTCGCGTCGCGCAGACGCCGATCATCGTGCTCAGCGTCCGCGATAGCGACCTGATGAAGGTGAAGGCGCTCGACGGGGGAGCCGACGACTACCTGACCAAACCGTTCTCCATGCCCGAGCTGTTGGCGCGGGTTCGCGCGCAGCTTCGCCGGAGCACCGGCGTCGAGGGCGCGCCGACCGACACCCGCCTCGAGATCGGCGACTTTGCGGTCGATACGGAGGCGCACACGGTCACGGTTCGGGGTCAGGCCGTGCATCTCACGCCGAAGGAGTTTGATCTGCTCTGGCTGCTGGCGCAGAACTCGCAGCGGGTGCTCACCCACAAGGTGATTCTGCGCGCGATCTGGGGACCCGCCGGCGAAGGCCAGCCGGAGTACCTGCGCGTTCTGATCGCCCAGCTCCGCAAAAAGATCGAACGGAGCGAAGGTCCGCGGTACATCCACAACGAGCCCTGGGTCGGATATCGCTTCCGACCCTCGCCGGAGGCCGGGGACGCCTCGGAAGCTCTCCCGTAGGCCCTGTCCCGCGGCGCGAAAGATCCGCCCCGATCCGGACGCAGCCGTCTCGCTTCGGGCAAGGCACTTACAACTTCCTAACGCCTCGCCTACGGACTTTCTACGCCCCGTGGCCTTCTCCTTATAGGAGAGGTTGCCATGTACCGCGCATCACCACTTCGCTTCGCTCTCCTCCCACTTGCTCTGCTCTTCGCCGCCCCGTGCACGCCGCTGCCGGCGCAGGAAAGCCAGACCCTGGTTGCATCGTCCGCCCAGCCCGATACCGCGGCGGACCCGCAGCAACAAGACAAGACGTCGTCCACCTCGCAGCAGAGCACCGCGGAGCCGGGCGCTCCCACGACCCCCGCACTGACGCCCCCGTCCACGTCGGACGCCGGCTTCTTCTCCCGCTGGGGGCACGCGTACCTTGCGGACTGGTCAGGAAACTCGCCCGGAACGCAGCTTCCGCAGTCGCCGCGCCGCGGCACGCCGGCCCCCATCTCCTCCCCGCCCTACCCTGCGTCGGACTGGCCGATCGGCGGCACGCCTGTGATCGGCGCGCCGGACACCACGACCTATCCACTGATGCAGGCCATCGACGGCAACAAGGACGTGAACAAAATTTACGGCTGGATCGAGATTGGCGCCAACGCCAGCACCAACAATAAATCCAACGCCCAGGCCGGCATCGCCGCAAATGCTCCCGCTGCCTACGACGTCTACTCCAACCAGATCCAGCTGGACCAGGCCGCGCTCTACTTCAGCCGCCTCGAAAACACCGCGCAGAAGGATCACTTCGACTGGGGCTACCAGCTCACGCTCCTCTACGGTGTCGACTACCGTTTCACCACCGCCAAGGGCATCCTGAGCCAGCAGCTGCTGGTCAAGAACGCCGAGTACGGCTTCGATCCCGTGATGTTCTACCTGGACGGCTACTTCCCGCATGTGGCCAAGGGCATGGTCGTCCGGATTGGCCGCTACATCTCCCTGCCCGACATCGAAGCCCAGCTCGCGCCCAACAACTACACCTACTCCCACTCCATCCTCTACACCTACGATTGCTACACCCAGACAGGCGTCAACGCGACCGTCAAGTTCTCTGACCGATGGACCGTGCAGGGCGGACTTTCGGGCAGCTGCGACGTCGCTCCCTGGACCACGGACGCCAAGCTCACCGGCAACGTCTGCCTCATCTACACCTGGCACAACGGGGGCGATGCCCTGAACACCTGCGACAACACCATCAACGACGGCAAGTACGCCTACAACAACCTGACCGCCTACTACGAGACCTGGTATCACCGGATCAACGCCCACTGGCACACCGACACCGAGGGCTGGTACCAATACATGCGACAGACGCCGAATATGTACTGGTATAACTCCGGCGGAGCCTTTGCGAAGTCTGCGGCAACCCCTTACCCCGAAACCAACGGAGCCGGCGGAGCCCTGAACTTCGGCGCTGTCTGCCAGGATCCAAAACTGCCGGCCGCGCAGCAGTCCGCCCGCTGCTTTGCCCCCGAGTACGCCATCACCAACTACGTTGAGCACAACTTCAATCACGACAAGGCGTCGCTCAACATCCGCAACGAGTTCGTCTATGACATCAAGGGCCAGCGCACCGGAACACCTGCGAAGTACGAAGAACATATGGTCGGCTTCGACTTCTGGACCGGCTCCACCATCACCTTTCGCCCGGAGGTCAGCTATATGAAGTGCTACAGCTCTTACAAAACACCCAGCGGGCGTCCCGTCTCCTGCACCGACGTTGCCGCGGGTTCCTCGATCGCCAGCGATGAATCGCAATGGCTCGGCGGTTCCGCGAGTCCGACGGGGCTGGGGAAGACGCAATACCTGACCCTCGCCGCAGACGTGATCTTTCACTTCTAACGCCGGCTCGCAGAAACGCCGTCGCCGCATCGTCCCGTCGCCAAGGCGGGACGACGCGGCGCAGAGTACCGATCACCGTCGACGTCCTCACCGCTTCGGGTCCATGCTGCCGCTCGAAGCCGTACAACAGCGAATCTCCTGGGAGAATAGCCGTATGCTCGACATCGTCTCGGTCTTTGCCACCGTCGCCGCCTTTGCCATCGGCGTCGCCTACGTCCATGGCTGCGACCACCTGAAAGGAGCGCGTCCATGATCCTCAACGCCGTGCTCCTCGTCCTCTCCACGCTGCTGATGATCTATCTCGTCTACGCCCTGCTTCGTCCGGAAAAATTCTGACCTATGACTCTCAATGGCTGGCTTCAAATCGCAGTATTCATGGCGCTCATTCTGCTGCTGGCTAAGCCGATGGGCAGCTATCTGACCCTCGTCTTCGAGCGCCGCAAAACCTATCTCGATCCCGTTCTCGGCCCCTGCGAGCGGCTCCTGTATCGCCTCACCCGCGTCCGCCCCGACGAGGAGATGCGCTGGTCCGAGTATGCGGTCGCCATGCTCGTCTTCTCCGCCGCCACGATGCTGCTGACGTACGTCGTCGAGCGCCTCCAGGCGCATCTCCCGTTCAACCCGCAGCACCTCGCCAACGTCGAGCCCGCCCTCGCCCTCAACACCGCCATCTCCTTCACCACCAACACCAACTGGCAGGCCTACGTGCCCGAGACCACGATGAGCTACCTCACGGAGATGCTCGGCCTTGCCACCCATAATTTCTGGTCTGCCGCCGTCGGCCTTGCGCTCGCCGTCGCGTTCGTTCGCGGCATCGCACGCCGCGAAAAGACGACGCTCGGCAACTTCTGGGTCGACCTCACCCGCGGCATCCTTTGGGTGCTGCTGCCCATCTCCTTCGTCTTCGCGCTCGCCCTCGTTTCGCAGGGCGTCATCCAGAACTTCAAGCCCTACGACACCGTCAAGCTCGTCGAGCCGCAAACCGTCACCGGCGCCGACGGCAAGACCACCACCGTCACCACCCAGACCATCGCCCAGGGCCCGGTCGCCTCCCAGGAGGCCATCAAGATGCTCGGCACCAACGGCGGCGGCTTCTTCAACACCAACAGCGCCCACCCCTTCGAAAATCCCACGCCGCTCTCGAACTTCCTCCAGCTCCTTTCCATCTTCCTCATCCCCGCCGGGCTCGCCATCACCCTCGGCCAGATGGTCGGCTCGCCCAGGCACGGCTGGGCCGTTCTTGCCGCCATGGTCGTGCTCTGGTTCGCTGGCACCCTCACCACCTACTGGGCGGAGTCGCACGGCAACCCCATGATGCACAACGTCGACACCCGCGCCCTGCTGACCCAGGCCGGCGGCAACATGGAAGGCAAGGAGGTACGCTTCGGCATCGCCAACTCCGCCCTCTTTGCCACGGTCACCACCGACGCCTCCTGCGGCGCGGTCAACAGCATGCACGACAGCTTCACCCCGCTCGGCGGCATGGTCCCGATGACCAACATCCTGCTCGGCGAGATCGTCTTCGGCGGCGTCGGCGCGGGCCTCTACGGCATGCTCGTCTTCGTCGTCATGGCCGTCTTCATCGCCGGCCTCATGGTCGGCCGCACGCCCGAGTACCTGGGCAAAAAGATCGAGGCCTACGACGTCCAGATGGCCATGCTCTACCTGCTCATCTTTCCCCTGCTGATTCTTGGCTTCTCCGCCGTCACCGTGCTTATGCCGAACCTCGGCCTCGCGTCGCTCGCCAACCATGGACCCCACGGCCTCTCCGAGATCCTCTACGCCTACACCTCCGCCACCGGCAACAACGGCTCCGCCTTCGCCGGCTCGAACTGGAACACCCACTGGTACAACTACTCGCTCGCCCTGGCGATGTTCTTCGGCCGATTTCTCATGATCGTTCCCATGCTGGCCATTGCCGGCAATCTGGCAGGCAAAAAGATCGTGCCCGCCTCCGCCGGCACCTTTCCCGTCACCACGCCGCTGTTCACGGTTCTGCTCACGGCGGTCATCCTGATCGTCGGCGCGCTCACCTTCTTTCCCGTCCTCTCGCTTGGCCCCGTGCTCGAGCACCTGCTGCTTCGCGCGGGCCATCTCTTTTGACCCCCATGACCAAAGCCAAATTCCTCGCCCACACCATCGCCTCACGAAAGCAAACGGAACGCATCATGGCCAACCAGGCAAAACGCAAGTCGCTCTTTGACCGCACCATCGTCCGCCGCGCGTCGGTCGACTCCCTCCGCAAGCTCGACCCGCGCTCCATGATGCGCAACCCCGTCATGTTTGTGGTCGAGATCGGATCCGTCCTCACCTCCGTCCTCCTCATCCTCGACCTCTTCACCCACCGCGGCCACACGCGCTTCGATCTCCAGATCACCCTTTGGCTCTGGTTCACGGTCCTGTTCGCCAACTTCGCCGAAGCCATGGCCGAGGGCCGCGGCAAAGCGCAGGCCGACGCCCTGCGACAGGCCAAGTCCGAGACCACCGCCTACCGCCTCAACAAATCCAAAGCGACCGAAGAAGTCCCGAGCTCTCAGCTCCGCGTCGACGACCTCGTCCGCGTCACCGCCGGGCAGATGATCCCCGGTGATGGCGAGGTCGTCGAGGGCGTCGCGTCGGTGGACGAGTCCGCCATCACCGGCGAGTCTGCTCCCGTCATCCGCGAGGCCGGCGGCGATCGCTCCGCCGTCACCGGCGGAACCCGCGTCCTGTCCGACGTCATCACCGTCCGCATCACCTCCAACCCCGGCGAAACCTTTCTCGACCGCATGATCGCCCTGGTCGAAGGAGCCGAGCGCCAGAAGACCCCGAACGAAATCGCCCTCAACATCCTGCTCGCCGGCCTCACCATCATCTTTCTGCTCGCCGTCGTCACCCTCCAGCCATTCGCCGTCTACTCCGGCGCCCCGCAGACCGTCTTCGTCCTTATCTCGCTGCTCGTTTGCCTCATCCCCACCACCATCGGCGGCCTCCTGTCGGCCATCGGTATCGCGGGCATGGACCGCCTGGTGCAGCACAACGTCCTCGCCACCTCCGGCCGCGCCGTCGAGGCCGCCGGCGACGTCAACACCCTGCTGCTCGATAAAACCGGCACCATCACCATCGGCAATCGCCAGGCCGCTGAGTTCCTTCCCGCCCCCGGCGTCACTGCCGCCCAGCTCGCCGACGCCTCCCAGCTCTCCTCGCTCTCTGACGAAACGCCCGAGGGCCGATCCATCGTCGTGCTCGCCAAGGAGCGGTACAACCTGCGCGGTCGCGAGCTTGGGCAGCTCAAGGCCGAGTTCATCCCGTTCTCGGCCACCACCCGGATGAGCGGCATCGAGGTCGACGGCCGATCCATCCGCAAGGGCGCCGTCGATGCCATCGCCGGCCACCTCAACGAGCACGGCGCCCCCATGCCCACCGAGGTCCGCAACTCCGTCGAAGAGATCGCGCGCAAGGGCGGAACCCCGCTCGTCGTCGCCGAAAATGGCCGCGCCCTCGGCGTCATCTACCTCAAGGATGTCGTGAAAGGCGGCATGAAGGAGCGCTTCGATCAGCTCCGCGCCATGGGCATCCGCACCGTCATGATCACCGGCGACAACCCCCTCACCGCCGCCGCCATCGCCCGCGAGGCCGGCGTCGATGACTTCCTCGCCGAAGCCAAGCCCAAAGACAAAATGGACCTGATCAAGCGCGAGCAGGCCGAAGGCAAACTCGTCGCCATGACCGGCGACGGTACCAACGACGCGCCCGCCCTCGCCCAGGCCGACGTGGGCGTCGCCATGAACTCCGGCACCCAGGCCGCCAAAGAGGCCGGCAACATGGTCGACCTCGACTCCAATCCCACCAAACTGATCGAGATCGTCGGCATCGGCAAGCAGCTCCTCATGACCCGCGGCGCCCTCACCACCTTCTCCATCTCGAACGACGTCGCCAAGTACTTCGCCATCATCCCGGCCATGTTTGCCGGCGTCTTTCCCGTCCTCAACGCCCTCAACGTCATGCGCCTCCACAACGCCGAATCCGCCGTCCTCTCCGCCGTCATCTTCAACGCCCTCATCATCGTCGGCCTCATCCCGCTCGCCCTCCGGGGCGTCAGGTACCGCCCCATGTCCGCCGCCGCCCTTCTCCAGCGCAACCTGCTGGTCTACGGCGTCGGCGGCCTGGTCGCTCCCTTCATCGGCATCAAGCTCCTCGACCTGCTGATCACCGCCCTCCACCTGGCCTGACAAGGCCCCTGCCGGCCTAGCCAGGCCCATGCCGTTGCCGTTCCTTCTCTCCCACCGTAAGGCACCTGCTTCCCCGGAGACCAACCCATGAGAAACCACCTCACCACCGCCATCCTCTACACCCTCATCACGGGCCTCGTCCTCGGCCTCGGCTACCCCCTCGCCATCACCGCCATCGCCCATCTCGTCATGCCCGGGAAAGCCAGCGGTCAGCTCATCACCGAAAACGGCCAAATCGTCGGCTCCGCCCTCATCGGCCAGCCCTTCACCGGCCCCGGCTACTTCCACTCCCGACCGTCCGTCGCCGGCGCCGGCTACGACGCCGGCAACTCCTCCGGCTCCAACCTGGGACCCACGAGCAAGACGCTCATCGATCGCGTCGACGCCAGCGTCAAAGCCGAGTCGAACGGCGACGCTCCCGTTCCCGTCGACCTCGTTACCGCCTCCGCATCCGGCCTCGACCCCGACATCACCCCCGCCGCCGCCCTTTACCAGGTCCACCGCGTCGCCCAGCAACGTCACCTCCCCGACGCCACGCTCCAGACCCTCGTTCAACAAAACATCACCCCGCGGCAGTTGGGTCTTCTCGGCGAACCCCGCATCAACGTTCTCGCCCTCAACCTCGCCCTCGACCGCCTCGCCCGCGGCCGATAGCCCGAGTTCCCACGCCACAGCCGCTCGTTGTCACCTCCGAGCCGCGAGCGCATCGAATGGATGTCGGTAACAGGAGTCCTCGATGCGTCCCGCAGCCAAGCTCACCACCCTGGCCACCCTGGTTCTCTCCACCGCGCTCTCCGCCTGCGCCGGAACCGGTGTCCGCCTGCCCGATCCCAAGCTCGACGAAACCGCCACCCCCGTCCAGAAACAGGAGACGGCCGTCTTCGCCGGAGGCTGCTTCTGGGGCACCCAATCCGTCTTCGAGCGCGTCCGCGGCGTCCTGCGCACCACGGCTGGCTACGCCGGCGGATCCGCAAAAACCGCCACCTACGATCAGGTCACGACTGAAACCACCGGCCACGCCGAATCGGTGGAGGTGGTCTTCGATCCCGCCAGGATCACCTACGGCAAGCTGCTTGAAATCTTCTTTTCGGTCGCGCACGACCCCACGGAGCTCAATCGCCAAGGGCCCGACGTCGGCACCTCCTATCGCTCGGCTATCTTCTTTACCTCCGAGCAGCAGCACCGCGTCGCCGCCGCCTACATCCGCCAGCTCGACGATGCCAGGCTCTTTCCCAAGGCCATCGTCACCGAGGTCGTCCCGCTCAAGGGCTTCTACCGCGCCGAGGACTACCACCAGGACTACGCTCTCAACAACCCCGACAATCCCTACATTCAGGTCTGTGACCGTCCCAAGATCGAAGCTCTCCGCAGCCTCTACCCAGACCTGTTCAGCCCCTACAAGGGCCACTAAACCTACCTGAAACGCTGGCTGGGGCAGAATGGGCATCGTTCGCCCCGTCGCCAGGTCTGCCGGGCGCTGTAGAGGGGCAGGGTTACTCGTACTTCAGGGTTTCGACAGGGTCGAGACGGGCCGCGCGGTTGGCCGGCAACGTACCGAACGCCACGCCGACGATCACCGACGTGAGCAGGGCGGCAACCGCGGAAAGCCACGAGATCGGAATCGCAAAGGGGCTGAAGATGCGCACAGAGAACGGGAGGGCAAGGCCGATCACCGTTCCGACAACGCCTCCCGCGAGCGACAGAAAGACGGACTCGGTCAGGAACTGCAGACGGATCTCGCGGTTGGTGGCGCCCAGCGCCTTGCGAATGCCGATCTCGCGCACGCGCGACTGCACATTCGCCAGCATGGAATTCATAATGCCCACGCCCGACACGATAAGCGTCACCCCCGCCGCAAGGGTGAGCACAATCGTCAGCATGTTCGCGATCTTGGCCATATCCGTCAGCACGTCGGTCATGGTAAACGCGTTATAAACCGAAGTTGGGCGGTGCCGCGAGCGGACCACGGCGAGGATCTGGCGCGATACGGCGGGAACCTCGGCGGAATCGGCGACGGAGAAAAAGATCTCTTTCACGGTGTCAGTTCCCGTAAAGTACCGGGCCACGGGGTAGGGAATGAGGATGGTGTTATCCGAAACCTCAGACTGGCCGAAGGTGTCGATCCGCATCTTGAACACGCCGACGACAGTGAACGGAATCCCCTGGACGGAAACAGTGCGCCCGATCGCCGCGGAGGCGCTGCCAAACAGCGCCTGGGCGAACGGCTCGTTCAGGTCGGCGACCTTGGTGTGCTGCGAGGCGTCCTGATCGTCGAAAAAGCGGCCGGCAACCACGGCCAGGTTGCGGATGGTGCGGTACTGGGGAGAAACCCCAAGAAGCATGGCATTGCGGGTAACGCCGTTGCCCAGCGAAACGTTGTAGTGGACCTCGAGCATGGGGGAAGACGCCACGATGCCGGGCACCTGCTCGAGAACAGCCGCCTGGTCCTCACGGTTCATCGAGTCGGCGACCGAGACATTATCCGGGCCGGTGGTGGTGCCGCCCTGAAACTGCATCTCGACCATGTTCGTGCCGATCGAGGAGATCAGGTCCAGGGCGTACTGCTTGCCGGTAAGTCCAAGCGTCACCACCAGAACGATCGACGCCGACCCGATAACCATGCCCAGCATGGTAAGCAGGAAGCGCACCTTGGAGGCGCGAAAGGTGTCAACAGCGAGGCGGAGAACCTCGGAGAAGACCATGGTGGTGCGCGCCGTAGCCAGGGTGGCATCAAACGTGTTGCGTTTCACCCGGGCAAGTGGCGGGGAAGCGGCGGCAGCGGGTTTGTGCGGAGCGGTGGTGGCCATGAGGCGCTACGGTTTAGCCGTTTAGACGCAGGTTGCTAGCGCATCGGTGCAGGGTTTTGCGGAGACGGACGCAGGAAAAGCCGGTCGGCTGCGCGGGCCGCGTCGTACAATCACGGGGTGTCGTCCGATCAGGTGGCGTCGGCGCGGTGCGGAGGGCTGTGTGAGTGGTTGAAACAGGCGGTCTTGAAAACCGCTTTACCCTAGCGGGTAACGGGGGTTCGAATCCCTCGCCCTCCGCCAAGAAACATGCAAAGGGGTCGGATCAACCGCAGACCCCTTCGCTCCCTTCGCAACCGCTCACCCGGGCGGGGATGATCGAGGCGTAAGAACGCCCACTCCGCTTCGGGCCAGAGCGACTCCGATCCTCCCAACCAGGGCGAGGAGACGGCTCCGTGCGCAGACAGAGGCGGGTGCAGCGAGTCATGCCGCGTCTCGCTCCTCGTTCCCGCCGGCAGGACGCTACTCCGCGCGAAGCGCCTCCACCGGGTTCACCGACGCTGCGCTTCGGGCAGGCAGGTAGCTGGCCGTCAACGCAGCTGCGCCGAGTGCCAGGGCCACCAGGGCCAGTGTCGGCGCGTCCCAGGCTGGCGTGCCAAACAGCAGGTTGCGCAGAAGCAGGGCCGCGCCAAACGAACAAACGAGTCCGGCCGCCAGACCGGCAGCGATCATCCGCCCAGCCTCCTTGAGAATCATGCGTGCTACCGACCCGCGATCCGCGCCAAGCGCCATGCGAACCCCGATCTCTCGCGTTCGCCGGCCTACCGAATACGAAATCACCCCATACAGCCCGATGACGCTCAACAGCAGAGCGAGCGACGCGAATCCGCCGATGAGCCACGCCGACGACCGATGGAGGTACGCCGCTGGCGAATCGGCGATCCTCCCTTCCATGGTGGTCGTATTCGACGTCGCGACATCCGGGTCAAAGCCGTGCACCGCCGCCACCATAGCCGGAAGCAGCGAGGCCGCATCGCCGCGCGTCCGCGCCAGCACCTCCATGGAGGTCTCCGGATCCTGGCTGAACACCACATACATGGCCGGCCATATCGGTTCATCCAGGCCACCCTCGCGCAGGTCACGGATCACACCCACAACGGTCCGGATGCTCGATGGAGTCAGCTGGTAGTCGCCAAACCGCTTGCCCACCGGATCTTCGCCGGGAAAGTACTTGCGCGCAAAGGACTCGTTGATCATCACCACCTTTGGCTTGGTGTTGTCGTCGTCCTCGCTGAAAAAACGGCCTCGGCGAAGCGTAGCTCCGAGCGCGGGAAGATACCCGGCGCTCACCTCGCGTTCAAGAACCTCGTTGTGCTCCCCGCTGTACGGCCGACCGACGAAGCGAATCCACCGCGTGTCACCATTCCCGCTTACGGCGAGATCGGTGGCTGTGCCGACCTCCTTGACTCCCGGCAGAGCGGACAGGCGGCGAAGGATCTCCCTCGCCGCGACACGCTGCCGATCCTCGGTCGCGTACTCCTTTTCGGGCAAGCTCAAATCGAACGTAGCCAGGTGGTCCGGCGGAAAGCCAAGCTCCACATGCAGCAGGCGATAGAAGCTTTTGCCAAGCAGGCCCGCCCCGACCAGCAGCACCATCGCGATGGTGAGCTCGACCGCGACCAGGTTCGATCCGAACCGCCGCCAGAACACCCCGGAGTCCCCCTTGCCGCCGTCCGCCAGGCCGGCTCGCAGATCGCCGCTCTTCATCAGGCGTACCGACGGCGCGGCCGAGAACAGGACTGCGGACGCCGTGCACACCGCCCCCGCAAACAGGAGAACATGCGGGTGCAGGCCGAGGCCCTGCAGATACGGCATGCTGGTCAGCATGTCCCTGGAAACCAACGTCAGCAGCCCATGCATCGCGGCGTCCGCCGCCGCCAGTCCGAAGACGCCGCTCAGCGCCACCAGCAGCACCGCTTCGGTGACGATCTGCCGTACAAGTCTCCCCCGTGAAGCGCCCAGCGCACTGCGCAGCGCGATCTCCCGTTGCCGAGTCTCTGTGCGCACCAGCAGAAGGCTCGACACATTCACGCACGCGATAACCAGAAGCAGAGCCGCCCCACCAAGCAGGGTCAGCAGAATCGGCCGAACCTTCCCCACAATGGCTTCGGAAAGCGGCAGCACGCTCGCGCCCTGCCCGCGGTTCGACTCCGGATATTCGACAGCCAGATTGGCCGCGATGGCCTTCATCTCGCTTCGAGCCTGCTCGATCGAGACACCCTCTTTCAGCCGCCCCACGCCGTACAGGCAGTGGCTGGCTCGATCGGTGTAGCAATGTGGTCCATTGGCCAGCACCTGCAGCGGACGCCAGAACTCGGCGTTCCCGCGCAGCGCAAAATGAAACGGTTGCGGCAGAACGCCGATCACTGTCACGGGCTCCCCATCGAGAACGATCGATCGCCCGATCAGGTCGCGTTGACCGCCGAAGTGTCGTTGCCACGCGCCGTAGCTTAGAAGCACCGTCCTCGGTGCCTGCGGTTGATCCGCGTCTGCCCGGAAATCGCTGCCAAGCATCGGTTCGACGCCAAGCGTGCGAAAGAAACCTGCGCTCACATCCGCTCCGTGGACAGGTTCAGTCCCGGAGCCGGTACTGAGCAGGAAGCCTTCGCCCCGGTAAACCTCCAGCGAGCGAAACACGGTGTTCCGCTGCTTCCAATCCAGGTAGTCAGGCAAGGAAAGGTTCGCCCTGGGAAAGAGCGGAAGATTTTCAGTGACATCCGCGAGCTGCGCCGGCTTCGCATAAGGCAAAGGCCGGATCAGCGCTGCATCCACAAACGCAAACAGAGCCACGCTCGCGCCAATGCCGAGCGCGAGCACAGAAACCGCCGTCCACGCGAATCCGGGGTTGCGCTTCAGCTGGCTAAGCGCGTATCGGAGATCCCACCACAGGCTGCCGACGGCCAGCGCAACATCCTCCCCAACGACACGCTCCCTGGTCACCGTCCGGTTCCCGAAGCGCAGCAGCGCGTCCCGTCGCGCCTCCTCCGCCGACATGCCTCGCGCAAGGTTGTCTTCCATGCGCAGTTCGAGGTGCGATGCCAGCTCGGCCTCGACCTCCTCGCTCACGCGAGATCTGCGAAACACATTCCGCAACCGCCGGGAAATCGCCATGGCTTCCTCCATCTACGCGTACTGCAGAATGGCCCGGACACCCTCAACCAACTGCTCAAAGTTCCGCTCCGCCGCCTCCATCTGCCCGCGTCCGGCAGCAGTCAGGCGGTAGTATTTGGCCTTCCGCTTGGTCGCCGTCAACGCCCACGAAGAGCGAACCCAGCCACTCTGCTCCATGCGGTGCAGCGCCGGATACAGCGAGCCTTCCTCCACTCGCAGCAGCTCGCCCGAGGCCTGCTGTATGTGCACGGCAATGCCGTACCCGTGCATCTCCCCCGTCTGCGCCAGCGTTTTCAGTACAAGCAGATCAAGCGCTCCCTGAAGATCGTTCTTGGCCACCGAACACCCCTAGATAACTTGGTACAGATTGGAACCTATGCCTAGACGACTGGGGTTGTCAAGATCTCTCCGCGGGGCATCCACCGGCGCCCGCGAAACGGCTCTTCCCGCCCTTCGACATACCGGTTATCCCGCAACAAACGATCTCAGGATCTTTCTGACAGGGAGCAAATGCTGCCGAAATTTCCCTTGCAGGTTCGGTGCCGGATATGTAAGCCTCTTCGGGCAAAGGTAACAGTACTCGCGAGCCGGGTCGGACGTTCGCCTCTCGCACCAACACACGCCTCGTCGCCGGGAACGTCGTTCCCAGGAGAGAGCAGCTATGCCTCGTTCCGTCGCCACCTCGTCCCGTTTCCAATCCCTCGCGTCCTCGCTTGCCGTGTTCTTGTCTCTGGCCCATGCCGTCAGCGCCCAGACGACCACGCCCGTCGCAACCGGGGCGGCGCAGCAGACAATCCAGGTACAGCACGGGTTCTATGAGCTGGTTCGCGCGGAGAACCGGATGTCGGCAAAGTCCGGCGCTACCGCTGCATCGACTTCGGCGAAGATGCGCCATCTGCTCGAGGGAAAAGTTGGTCTGTCTTCGGCGGATGCGGGAACTGTGCTGGAGTCGGTCAACAGCATCGCGCCCGCGGTCGGCGTCATCGAAGCCGATCTTGTGGCGCTCCGGCAGAAGTACGAGCCGCTCGCGCTGTCCGCCGGGGGGAGCGGCGCGGCCGCGGCGGCGCAGCAAAGCCAGGTACGCACCCTGCTGCTACGGCGCGACCAGCTGGTCGCGGGCGAGTTTGCGCGACTCGAAGCAGAGCTCGGCGCCCAGGCAGCTTCCCGTGTCAATGCGGCCGTCGTGGCGCGCTACTTCCCCCTCACCTCCAAGGCTGCCGTCTCCGCTGCCTCGGCCCAGGAGGCAGCCGGACCGACGATGTTGGACGAGCTCGGTCGGCGTGTTCCGGCGACGCTCGCCCAGATGTATAAATATGCCTTCCATTTCCAGAACAGCATGGAGCAGCGCGCGGCCGAGCGGCAGAAGGCCGGCGAAAACGGAGTGATCGTTCAGGACGTTCTGCGGGTTCGCTTCAACCTCACTCCCAGCCAGTTCACGTCCTTCCGCAATGCAGCAATGGAATTCAATCAGAAGGAGGGGGATCTTCGGGCGCAGCTTCGCGACGAACTTCAATCCCTTCCCGCTTCGGCGAACAACGCGCAGAGCACCGCGAAAGCAACGCTTCCGGCCGGCGGCACCCGCGTCCAGGTCCTTTCGCAAGGCATCTTGGCGGCCGCCGGCTCGCAGGTCGATGCGGTCCACGGCAGCCTCGACGCGGCCACCGCGCAAAAGCTCGATGCCGCGGTGCGCGCCTTTTACCTGGAAGCGCAACAGGCGCAGACCAGCAGGGCAATGCATAGCACTCCGGGTCCAGGCGGGCACACGGCAGTCGTGATCTCGCCGGTGTTGGACGACGACGATGACGACGACGACGATGACGATGATGACGACGATGACGATGGTGGCGGACCCTACGTATGCTCGATCCCGAGCATGGAAACCAGCGTCACGTTCAGTACGGACGGAACCATTGCCTACGGCTACTCCGAAGCGGATATCAGCGACGTCGATTACGAGAATGGATGTTTCGCGGTCGTGGAAGGCCAGCTCTCGCAGGACGGAAATACCCTTCAGGATCTCCAGGCCACCAACTACGACACGGAAGCGGACCTCACGCTGCAAACTGCGGTCAACATCGGCAGCTTCTACTCGGAAAGCACCACCGGCAGTTCCTGCGACTACTACGGTGATTGCTCGAGCATGTACCAGGACAGCGGCGCAAACACCGGACCTCCGACCATCGGCAGCGTCACGCCCCCATCGGGAACAGTCGGAAGTTCACCAACCCTGACCGTCACGGGCAGTCTGCTCACGGGAGCGGGCGCCGAACCGTCCGTTTCCACCAACGGCTCCGGCCTGTCGCTCTCGGTGCAACAGGCGACCTCACAAAATCTGCAGCTGAACGCCTTTATCAGCAGCACCGCCACTCCCGGGGTCGACAGCTTCACGCTGACAACGGTGTGGGGCTCGGCCTCCGCCAACTTCACGGTCCTTTGCGGCACGCCGCAGATCTCCGGGGTGACCCCGCCCAATGTGACGCCCGGCCAGACCGTGGGGGTCACCATCACCGGATCCGGCTTCTGCAGCAACTCGATCGTGACCGCAAGCTCGCCGGGTGGGGTCAGCCTCTACGGTGCGTCCGTTCTGGACGGAAACACGATCTCCGCCACATTGCAGGTGCCGGCCTCGGACTCAACCGAGACCGCCACGGTCACCGTCGTCAACCCCGGCGCCGGAAGTGCGTCGTTCCCGGTCCAAGTCGTCGCGCAGCAGAACGGCGCTTTGTATCTGGTCGACCCCTACCCCCTGGTTGGCGGCGGAAACCCGTACCTCTCGACAGACACCATCATCGGCACGCTGAACAGCCCTGGAACGCAGGCGCAGGGCATCATCGCCGACGGCATCTCGACCGCGATCGCCGTCTTTGCCACCAACTCGCCACAAACCGTCCTGTTCACGGCCAACAACGGAGCGACCGTCAGCCCGTACGACGCATCCTTTCTGACAGACAACCTGTGGGGCGATCAGACAAGCATCCCGATCGTTCCCATCCAGCAGGGGCAGAACTACTACGCGATCGCTCTGGTGCGGAGCGGGACCGGTGGCTTCGGTGGCACAACGACCGTCACAGCAGGCAATCAGAGCGCGCCCATGCTGACGGTTGCGCCCCCGGTGGTTCTGGTTCACGGCCTCTGGGGCAATGCGTCGAGCCTGTCCTATACGCAGACCTACCTCAACGCCCAGAACGTGCAGTTCCAGCTCTACCCGTTCCTGAACCAGAGCATCTGCTACTCGGTCTACATTGCCTTCGACGCATCCTTCGATGGCGCCCCTGGCAGCGGCTTCGGATGTGAAATCACCTCCACGCAGGCTCTCGACCAATACCTGCAAAACCTCTACCAGAGCCTCGACGGTCAGGGGTTTGTCGGCGGAAGCATCAACTTCGTCGGCCACAGCATGGGCGGCCTGGTTGCGCGCCACTACGCCACCACCGGCAACTACAACTCCATCCGGAACCGCATGCAGGGCGCCTTCCGCCAGGTCATCACGATCGATACGCCCGAGATCGGATCCGATCTGGCCACGTGGCTGGACAACGTGGGCTACAACCAATACCTGTCGATCCAGCCCACCGATTACCCGCTGGCGTACAGCATCTACTACAAATTCTGCCAGTTCAATACCTACTGGCCCTTGCAGCAATGCTTCGCCGGCAACGGCCAGCCCCTTGCCGCGCCAGGAGCGCCGCTGAGCAGCGGGGCCGTCTACTCCCTGATTCCAACTGGCCCCAGCATCACCAATCTCGCGCCAAACCCGCAGATCCCCAACTCCACGTGGCACGCGATCGCTTCGGACTTCCGGGACGGAGACAGTCCAGCCTCCGGACTTCGCAGCGTCCTCAACGACATCATTCTCGCCACGTATCCGGTTACGACGCCGGCCCCTACCCTCACCAGCATTCTGGGAACCCCGGACAGTGACGTCATCGTCACGGTCAACAGTCAGGCTGCCGAGTGGCCACCCATGGGCGGCTGGACGCAGTTCTGCGATCTCGCCCACTCGTCGCTCGGCTCCATCGGTGCCCTCGCGAATCTCATCCCGGGCGTGACCGACGCGAATGTCACGCAGTCGGACCTGGTCAACAACCAGGTCGGGTATTGGCTGGGATACAGCTCCAGCCCGAGCCAGAACTGCTTCCCGCCGCCTGCCCCCTTGCCCC
>CALMVL010000004.1 GCA_937873265.1 uncultured Granulicella sp. | reverse complement strand
CTGGAGGATGAGGGGGTCGACCGGCTTCTCACCGGTGTACAGCATGGGCGGCTGCAGCGGCACGATGCTGCCTGACTTGATAAAGACTGGTACTTGGTCGATAGCGTAAGCGCGGTTGACGGTCACCGGCCCCTGAAAGCTTTGGCCGCTGTCGCGCTCGATCCATGAGCCTTTCGGCAGCCACACGGATTCGCTGGAGAGACCGGTCTCCAGATCGGCGGGTTTCACTACAGGCGCGATCAACATGCTGTCACCGAAGAGGTACTCATTCTTCGCCGTGTAGGCTTCCGGCGCTTCTGGCGAGTCGTAGTAGAGCGGCCGCAGAAAGGCGATGCCAGTGTCATAGGTGCGTCGTGCTTCGGTGTAGACATAGGGCTGCATGGCATAGCGCTGTTGAAACAAATCGCGCATGATGTCGCTGAACGGCTCGGGATAGGCCCAGATGCGCCGCTCGGCATCGGCATTTTTCGTGGTGTGTGTACGCAAGATCGGGCTAAAGATGCCGAACTGAATCCAGCGCGTGAAGAGTTCCGGATCGATGGGGCCGGGCATGTGGCCGCCTATATCGTGCGACCAGTAGGCGTACCCGACGTTTGCTGCCGTCGCGGTGAAGTAAGGCTGAAAGGCGAGGGAATCCCACACCGAAATGGTGTCTCCGCTGAAGCCGATCTGGTAACGATGGTTGCCGAGACCGCCCCAGCGATGAAACAGCAGCGGCCGCTTGCCCTCCTTCTCCTGATCGGTGAAGTGAACGTAGTTGAGCCAGAAGGTGGGGTTGACGCCGATAGTTTTCGTCGCACTTTCCTGCTGCCAATCAAGCCACCAGAAGTCGACACCCTGCTGCTCCAGGGGATGATGCAAGAGCTTCATGTAGTTCGTCGCGAAGGTGCGGTTGGTCAGGTCGAAGGGAACGTAGTGCTTTGTGGCAGGATCGATGCCCATCGCTCGCGCGAACTCCGGGTAGGCAGCCTCCCACGGCTGAACGCCGCTTGCCGGATGCAGATTGAGTGTCACCTTCAGACCTTCGTTGTGCAGCTCTGAGAGGAAGTCCTTCGGGTCAGGGAAGAGGGCGTGGTCCCACGAATAGCCGCTCCAGCCCAGACGATGGCCGCTCTCGTCGTTCCTCTCGAAGTGGCGGCCGCGCGTGTCATGCCAGTCCATGTCGATGACGAAAACATCGTAAGGCACGCTGTTCTGGTGAAAGCCGGTCACCAGATCGCGAAGTTCCTGGTCGCTATACGCCCAGTAGCGTGACCACCAGGCGCCGAAAGCGAAACGCGGCGGCAGTGGGATGCGGCCGGCTACCTTCACGTAGTCGTTCAGGGCCTGCCGGTAGTGATGACCGTAACCGAAAAAGTACAGATCTTCCCGCTTGCCTTCGGGCCTTGGCAGCACCCAAGGCTGCGGGCTGTTCGCGCCTTGGCTGAAGGAGAAGTCGCTTCCGTCAAAGAGTGGTCCATCGTCCTTGACCACCGACCAGCCGTCGCGGGAGATAATCCCCAGCTCCATCGGCTCCCTGAGGTGCTCAGCACCCTGCGCGCCATCGAGGGTGCGGGTTGTTCCCAGCAAATTGCCGCTGGGTTCATCGCCGGGGTGCCAGGTGACAGGACTGCCGTTGAGCTGCAGCGTAACGCTCAGGTTCGTGGCGGTAAAGCCAGTGTCCGCCGCCGATGGGGTATAGACAAGATGGAGCAACCCCGTATCGATGGTTATTGGGCCTGTGCTCGACCCCGTGTGCGTAAACTGCGGAACCGGCAGATTGCGATTGAGGAAGATGAAGGAGGCATGGTCCTGGAAGTTCTCATCTGCGGCCCATTCCATGCGGACGAGCTCGGGCGTCAGCACAGTAAAGCGCGCGTGCACCGCAAGCACGATGGCACGTGAGTTCGCTACCGGGTCGGTCGCTGGCGCATTTGCAACTGAAGTGTTCTGCTGGGCTGTCCCTGCCGAGGCGAACAGCAACAAAGAGACATATAGCCCAGCGAACACAGAAGAAACGCGCATGCGGAAGTATAGCGACCACGTTGAAATGAGTACCAGTGTGGGCCGAACAGAGAGAGTGCTCTCTGACCTCGTCCGGCTTCAAGCTGTGCAGCGATGATTTGCTGCCGGCCAGCTTGATGAGCTTCTCCACCAGTTCCTTGTGCGCGGCGATGACGGC
>CALMVL010000003.1 GCA_937873265.1 uncultured Granulicella sp. | reverse complement strand
CCACCGGAGTCGCCCCGCCGATCCTCCACATCCTCGCTCATCCCGCCCGGCGTCCAATCCATGGTTCTTCTCCGTTCTCCCTCCCCACCATACTAGCCATGAGCACGCGCCCGAGACACACCCCGTCGAGATGCTCCGCTCGTGCGGGCCGACCAGATCCAGCGCCGATCTCCGCCCTCGTCATCTCCTTCCAGGCTCCCCCTCGGAGAAAGCCCGCGACGAGCCGGCAACTTTTGGGTTACCGTCTCAGGAAGGGAAACCCGATGCCGATTCGTTACGCCACGCTTCTTCTGCTCACGCTTGTCGCCCCGTTAGCGCATGGACAGGCCGTTCCGGCCGGCAGCGTTCCTGGGGACATTCAGGTCGGTGTCGGTTACGCCAACGCGAACCCTGACTACAGCCCGCATCGCTTCAACGGCTTCGGCGTCTTCGCGGATGCGGATCTTTGGCAGCACTTCGGCGTCGAAGCCGAGCTGCATCGGGTCAGCGGTCCTGCCTTCGACAGGATCGCTGAGACCTCTTACCTCGTCGGCGGACGATACCGTTACCCCATCCGTAACTTGTCTCCCTATCTCAAGATCCTGGCCGGCGGAAGCAACTTCAGTTCCAAGAGCAGCGGCCAAAATGGCGGGTATGGCATCTATGCTGGCGGGGGTGGCGTGGATTACGGGCTCACCCAGCACCTTGTTGTGCGAGCTGACTACGAGTACCAGCGTTGGGGCAGCTTTCCCCCGCACGGCCTTCAGCCCAATGTCTTTCTGGCGGGGGTCGCCTATCGCTTTCGCTAGACTGCCGTTTTCGTTCTTCTCGAACGATGGGATAGCCGGATCCAGCTGCCGATACGCAGGCATTTTCCACACCGGCTCCCCCAATGTGAACTTTTCTTCCGCTTGGCTCCGCTTTTCTTGCGAATCCGCGAACTGAAGTGCCGCCAGTCGTGGCACGCAAATTGCACACATGCAGGAAGCATGCATGTGACCAACCCTGGAGTTCTCCCATGAAGCACCTCTCTCTCCCTCGTTTCCGCCCGGCATCTTCCACCGCACGCCGCCAGCTTCTCTTTGCCCTCGCCGGAATGGCTGGCCTGGTTCTCGCCGGCTGCGGCGGTACCGTCTCGACAGCAGGCGGTGCCACCACGCCCACGGCGCCCGCTCCGCCACCGGTCGCCAACTACCAGTTTCTAACCGGCAACTGGGAGTTCCAGGTCACCCCGAGCGCGGGCACGACGGCGCCGTTCACCACCATGGCCGGATTTATCAACGAGCAAGGGCAGAACCCCGGCAACTTCGACGAAAGCACCGCCGTCTTCCAGGTGCAGCCGACTTCCAACTGCTACGACGGAGCCGTCGCCATTCCGCTTGCCGGAAACGTTCAGGGCGACACGGCCAAATACTCGTCGTTCTCCGATAATGGACAGTACCTCGGCTTGGTGTTGACCAGAGACACTCCCGGAACGCACCTGACAGGAACCTATAGCGATACCGGCGGCTGCGTGAAGGGCGTCTCGGGCACGATCGCCGGCGTGAAGTACACGTCCCTAACCGGAACTTACAAAGGCCCGATCACCGGCTCCACTCCCAATCTTGCCGCGACCCTGAGCCTCACCCAGGGCGGTCAGGGAACGGGCAGCGGAGTCACCGAGGTCTCCGGCTCCGGCGTCTTCACCGGGTTCGCCTGCTTCACCAAAGGAAACGTCGACTACACCCAGAGCTACGTGCTCGGCAGCGCCGTGGTGATCACGATTCCCACAAATGACCCGACCGGAGCGCAGGTGGTCATCACGGGCAGCTTCGACCAGGGTGCGACCACCATCACGGTCAGCTCCATCCAGGTAACCAGCGGCAGCTGCTCCGGCTCATATGGCACGACGAGCCTCACCGTGCAGTAAGGGATCTGATTCAGAGAGAAGCGGTCGGCCGCCTCATTACACAGGAGGTGGGCTGGCCGCTTTCGTTCCGTTTTTGACCAACCGCAAGCTGAGATACGCCTTCAGGCAGACGCCTCACGCAGCTGCTTTCCGGCACCGTCGCTTACGACATTCGAGAGAGCTCCCATTTCCTCGCACGCGGGAGAACACCGGTTCTCCCACAACCCTTCCCTGCTCCGCCATCGGTGGTCCAGCGACCTACTTCAGGCGGGAGCCGAGGGGGGTGTCTTCGGCGGTGGTGGCGAGGATGGGTTTCCCGGGTCTGCCGTCGATCTCCGGGCCGTTGGCGGCGAGGAGCATGCCGTGGGAGACGAGGCCGCGCATTTTGCGGGGGGCGAGGTTGGTGATGACGACGATGCGGCGGCCGACGAGGGACTCTGGGGTGTAGTGCTCGGCGATGCCGGAGAGGATCTGGCGCCGGCCGAGGGGGCCGAGGTCGACTTCGAGGCGGAGGAGCTTGTCGGCCTTGGGTATGCGCTCGCAGAGGACGACCTGGGCGACGCGGAGGTCGATTTTGGTGAAGTCGTCGATGGTGATTTCGGGGGACGGGGCGGGTGCGGCGGCGGGGTTTTCCGACGGGGCTTGGGG
>CALMVL010000002.1 GCA_937873265.1 uncultured Granulicella sp. | reverse complement strand
CCAGGAGAGAGTTGACACCGGTACGCGTTTGTTCTGTCCGGTTGTCGTGGCGTCACAGGGCTCGTCCCTCAACCACTCTGCATGAAATTCAAATCTGCCGAAGCAGACTGGAATAGTTTGTTTGTAACACTCCCTGCGACATACCGCAAGTCGCTCCACTCGGCTATTTCCCTTTGACCTCTTTCTTCGCTGCCGCGCTGCCCGCACGAGGGCTTCGCGACTTCGGTCCTTCGCTTCGCTTTGCTGCTTTCTTCGGCATTCCCGGCTTACCGCCGCTGCGCGGAACGGTTCGCGTCCCCGCGGCTTTATCCGCCTGCTCGGGCGTCAGTTCGGCAGCGTGGCGCGCATCGGCTGCGGCGCGCGTATTCGCCACGAACTGCTTCCCTGCCTTGGACCCGCGCACCTTCTTCGCGTTGGTCGCTTTCTTCTCCTCGGGCGAGAGCTGCTTCCAGGCAGCTTCGGGCAGGTACCGTGTCGTCTTGCCGTCGCGTTCGGCGGGTTTGCCGTCCGAAGTTTGCCAGTGCTCGGCGGTCCACTCATGCAGGTGTTCCTGCGCTTCGGTGCGCTCGTGTTTGTACCCCCCGCCGCGCGCTTCATACTCGTGCGCGACGAGCTGGGCCTTGCGGGCGCTCCACTGTCCGGGTTTGCCGCCTTTGTCGCCGGCCAGGATTTCCGCTTTGATCTGCTCGCGCAGATCGGGTTTGGTGTACTGGTCGTCAGTTTGTGCTGCGGTCTGAGATTTCTTGGCTGCCATGAGTTGGCCTCCTCACAGGACGTTTCGATGCTTGGCCCCTCAAGGGCGTAGAACGGCGCGGCGGACGCCATCAACAAATGCGGGCGGATCGAACTCCGTTCGGAGGATCTCATCGGGGCAGTCTGTCAGGTGGGCCACGCGCCAATTACAGACGAACGCCACAACCTGCTCCGGCTGCGCGGTCTTGATCTCGGAGCAGAGGTGCTCCGCTTCGCGCACGCCGGCATCGCCTTCCACGTCGACCAAGACCAGGTCGTACTGCTGCGACCAGAAGAGGGAGAGCCCGTCTACCGCATTGAGGGTGGAATCGACATGGAACCCGGAAAGGCGCAGGATCTGGTCGCGCAGAGGTCGTAGCATCTCGCGCTTGCAGATATGAAGGATCGCCTTCTTCGCAGGAGTGGAGGTGTCCATCGGGTCTTGGCTATTCTACGTGCGCCATCTTGCTGCTCTCAAGCAGCAACCGTATCAGACAACAAAGTATTTCGCCTGCGGATGGTGCACCACGATAGCGTCGGTGCTCTGCTCAGGCTCGAGATGATAGCCCTCGGTGAGACGGACGCCGATGGATTCTTCGGGCTTCAGCAGGCGAAAGATCTTCTCCTGGTCCTCGAGGTTGGGGCAGGCGGGGTAGCCGAAGGAGTAGCGGGATCCGCGGTATTTCTGGTGGATCAGATCGCGGACGGTGTCGGCGTCTTCGCCGGCGATGCCGAGCTCTTCGCGCATGCATTTGTGCATGTACTCGGCGAGGGCTTCGGCGGTTTCGACGGAGAGGCCGTGCAGGTAGAGGTAGCGGGTGAAGTCGCCGGCTTCAAAGAGGCGCTGCGTGACCTGGCTGGCGATGCTGCCGACAGTGACGACGGAGAAGCCGATGACGTCCATGCGGCCGAGCGCGCGGGGGGAGAAGAAGTCGGCGATGGAGAGCAGGCGGCCTTCGCGTTGGCGGGGGAAGGAGATGCGGAGTAGCTCGCGTGCGTCGGTGGGTGGGCGGTCGGCGTCGGCGGGGTCGTAGACGATGACGTCGTTGCCGTCGCTGGCCGCGGGGTACCAGCCGTAGACGACCTTGGGTTCAAACCAGCCTTCGCGCTTCACTTCGGCGGAGAGTTCGCGGAGGATGGGGCGGTATTTGTCCTCGACGAGGCGGATGTAGTCGGTGGCGGAGGCGGTTTTGAGCTGCCACTGATTTTTGAAGAGGGCGGTTTCGTTGATGTAGGAGAAGAGGGTGTCGAGCGAGAAGTTGCGCTCGACACGGGAGCCGAAGAACGGGGGGCGCGGGATCTCGGGGACGTCGTGGACGATTTTGGAGCGCTCGGTACTGATGCTGGATGGGGTGGAGGAGGGCTCGGCGGCCTGGGCGCGGGCGAAGGTCTTGACGGTGGAGCCGTCGGTGATGCGCTTGGTGCGAATAGCCTGGTCGGCGTCGGTGAGGTCGCTCATGACGTGGAGGCCGGCGAAGGCGTCTTCGGCGTAGAAGACGGCGGACTTGTATTCGCGGCGGAGGTCGTCTTCGACGTACTTGCGGGTGAGCGCGGCGCCGCCACAGATGACGGGGATGGTGGAGTCGATCTGCTGGAGGTCCTGGACGACGTACTTCATCTCCAGGGTGGATTTGACCAGGAGGCCGGAGCGGCCGATGGCGTCGGCGTTGTGCTGGTGGGCGGCCTCGATGATCGCGGTGGAGGTTTGCTTGATGCCGAGGTTGACGACCTTGTAGCCGTTGTTGGAGAGGATGATGTCGACGAGGTTTTTGCCGATGTCGTGGACGTCGCCCTTGACGGTGGCGAGGACGATGGTTCCCTTCTGGTTGCCCTCGGACTTCTCCATTTTGGGTTCGAGGTAGGCGACGGCGGCCTTCATGGTGGCAGCGGAATCGAGCACGCTGGGAAGCTGCATCTTGCGGTCGCCGAAGAGGATGCCGACGGTCTTCATGCCGTCAAGGAGGACGGTGTTGATGAGGTCGAGGGGCGTGTAGCGGGTGAGGGCGGACTCGAGGATCTCTTCGAGAGACTGCTTGCGGTCGCCCTGGCCAAGCGTGCGCTCGCCGTTGATGATGAGGTGCTTGAGCTTGTCGTCGTCCGACATGGTGTCGGTGACGACGGCGGCTTCTTCGTCCTGGCCGGCGGTTTTGGAGAGCCCGGTGAAGTACTGCATGTAGATCTGCAGGGGGTCTTGTTCGGTTTCGACGTTACGGAAGATGAGGTTGCGGGCGAGCTCGACCTCCACCTCGGGGATCTTGTAGAGCGGGTAGATTTTGGCGTAGTTGACGATGGCGGAGTCGAGGCCGCGATCGACGGCTTCCTTGAGGAAGACGGAGTTGAGCACGCGGCGCGCGTAGGCGTTGAGACCGAAGGAGATGTTCGAGACGCCGAGAATGGTTTTGCAGCGCGGCAGTTCCTGGCGGATGCGGCGAACGGCTTCGAGGGTCTCGATGCCTGCGGTGCGGTAGTCTTCCTGGCCGGTGGAGATGGGCAGGGTGAGCGTGTCGAAGATGAGGTCTTCGGAGCGCAGGCCGAACTCCTCGGTGGCGAGCTTGTGGATGCGGTGCGCGATCGCGACCTTTTTGTCGGCCGTCAGCGCCATGCCGTCTTCATCGATGGTGAGGGCGACGACGGCGGCTCCGTAGCGCTTGGCCATGGGAAGGACTTTGCGGGTACGCTTTTCGCCGTCTTCGAGGTTGATGGAGTTGATGACGCTTTTGCCGGGGATGCGCTTGAGGGCTTCCTCGATGACGTCGGCTTCGGTGGAGTCGACGAGGATGGGCGCGGGGACGCGGGTGGCGATCTTTTCGAGCACCGCATTCATGTAGGCCTTTTCGTCTTCGCCGACGACCGCGCAGCAGAGGTCGAGCATCTGCGAGCCTTCAGAGACGAGACGCTTGGCCATGGTGAAGATGCCGTCGAAGTCTCCGGCGCGGACCATGTCGCGGAAGTGCGCCTGCCGGGTGGTGGTGTTCATCTCCTCGGCGACGATGGCGGGTTGGCCGTCGATCTCGAGGGGGACGGCGGTGAAGGCACTGGCGGCGACGGACTGGATGCGTGGGTTGCGTAGCGCGGGTGTGGCGTTCCGGACGGCTTCGGCGACGGCGCGGATGTGCGCGGGTGTGGTGCCGCAGCAGCCGCCGACGACCTGCACGCCGTACTCGGTGATGAAGCGGCGATGGTAGTCGGCGAGCTCTTCGGGCTTGAGGCCGTAGTGGGCGCGGCCGCCGACGTTCTGGGGCAGGCCGGCGTTGGGGAGGACGCTAACGGGCATGGTGGCGTTCCGGCAGAGGAAGCGAACGGCGTCGTTCATCTCCTTGGGGCCGGTGGCGCAGTTGAGGCCGATGATGTCGGGCTGGAAGCATTCCAGGACCGCCAGCGCGGCGCCGATCTCGGAGCCGAGCAGCATGGTTCCGGTGGCTTCCATGGTGATCTGCATCTGGATGGGAACACTGACGCCTGTGTTGTGCATGGCGTCGTGGCAGGCGGCGAGGGCGATCTTGGCCTGGAGGAGGTCCTGCGAGGTTTCGATCAGGAGGACGTCGACGCCGCCTTCGATGAGGGCTTCGGCCTGCTCGACGTAGGTGGCGAGCATCGCGTCGTAGCCGATATGGCCGAGTGACGGGAGCTTGGTGGTGGGGCCGATGGAGCCGGCGACGAAGCGCGGGCGATCGGGGGTGGAGAACTCGCGGGCGGCTTCGCGGGCGAGGCGGGCGGCGGCGAGGTTGAGCTCGCGGGCTCGCTCGGGGATGCCGAACTCCTGGAGCACGAGCGAGGTGGCGCCGAAGGAGTCGGTTTCGATGACATCTGCGCCGGCTTCAAGGTAGGAGCGGTGGATTTCGCCGATGACGTCGGGGCGGGTGACGGCGAGGATCTCGGAGCAGTTCTCGAGACCGGCGTAGTCGCCGTCGACGGTGAGCGAGTAGTTCTGGATGCTGGTTCCCATCGCGCCGTCGTAGACGAG
>CALMVL010000001.1 GCA_937873265.1 uncultured Granulicella sp. | reverse complement strand
GCGCCGGTGGGGAGGGGCGGCGGGGTACTGTAGAATCGATTGAATCCAATGCTCACACGGGGGGTTCACAGGAGAGGCGATGCAGGCAATGCTTGCGCTCGAAGACGGGCGCACCTTTCGCGGAAAGAGCTTTGGCGCGCAGGCTGAGGGCTTGGGCGAGGTGGTGTTCAATACGTCGCTGACCGGCTACCAGGAGATCTTTACGGATCCTTCGTATGCGGGGCAGATTGTGGTTCTGACGAATCCGCACATTGGGAACTATGGGACGACTCCGGCGGATGCGGAGGCGAAGCGGCCGTACATCGAGGGGCTGGTGACGCGGGAGTTCTCGCCGGTGAGCTCGAACTGGCGGTCGACGCTGGTGGCGGACGAGTACCTGGAGCGGTATGGCGTTCCGGTGATCGCGGAGGTGGACACGCGGGCGGTGGTGCGGCACCTGCGGGCGCAGGGCGTGATGCGCGGGGTGATTGCGTCGGGCGAGGACCTGCGGGCCGAGGAGCTGGTGGAGCGGGCGCGGGCGATCCGGTCGATGGCGGGCGCCGACCTGGCAAGCGGGGTAAGCACGAAGACGGCGTATGAATGGGGCGCGGGCGAGCCGCGAAATCAGACGGGGGATCCGCTGCTGGGCGAGCAGGTGGGTGGGGACGCGATGCATGTGGTGGCGTATGACTTCGGCATCAAGGAGAACATTCTGCGGATGCTGGCGCGGGAGAACTGCCGGGTGACGGTGGTCCCGGCGAAGACGTCGGCGGACGAGGTACTGGCGATGAAGCCGGACGGAGTGTTTTTTTCGAATGGACCGGGTGATCCGGAGCCGCTCGAGTATGCGGTCGAGACGATTCAGCAGCTGCAGGGAAAGACGCCGATGTTTGGCATCTGCCTGGGGCATCAGCTGTTTGGTCTGGCGCTGGGCGGCAAGACGTACAAGCTGAAGTTTGGGCATCACGGCGGGAATCACCCCATCAAGAACCTGGAGACGGGAAAGGTCGAGATCACGGCGCAGAACCACAACTTCAACGTGGATCCGGAGTCGTTGCCGGGGGATGTGGCGGTGACGCATGTGAATCTGAACGATGACACGCTTGCCGGGCTGAAGCACAAGACGGACCCGATGTTCAGCGTGCAGTACCATCCGGAGGCGAGCCCGGGACCGCATGATTCGCATTACCTGTTCAAGGACTTTCGGACGATGATGGAAGAGTGGAGGAAAGCCTGATGGCAAAGACGAGTATGGAAATCGTGATGAGCGAAGATTTGAGGCAACGCCTACAGACGGCCGCTCAACAGCAAGGGAAAAGCGTGCAGGAGCTTGCTCAAGAGGCGCTGTATACGTATGTGGAAGATATCGAGGATGGGGTGATGTCGTATGTGGCGCTCACAGAGGAGGGGATCGAGCATGTCGCGGGAGAAGGAGTGATGCCGGTTGCCCTGGACGGTTCAGTATACGAAGCAAGCCGAAAGACAGCTTAGCAAGCTGCCTCCTGAGATCGCGGCGCGCATACGCTCCTTTATGGAAGATCGTGTTGCGGGGCAGGAGAGGCCTCTTGCATCGGCCAAGCGGTTGACGGGTGCTTACGAAGATGAATTTCGGTATCGTGTTGGAGATTATCGAGTGGTGTGCAAACTACATGGCCGACTGCTGCTCATTCTCGTCATCGAGGTAGGACATCGGCGTGAGATTTACCGCTGATGCAGTGAAGACACCTCTTGCCAGCGAGCGATGTGTTTTCCGCAAGATGTTGCCGAAGACCCCTCTTCAAGCTTAGGTAAGGGGATTGAGATAGGAGAAGATGCCGCGCAGGAACGACATTGCGAAGATACTGGTGATCGGCTCGGGGCCGATTGTGATTGGGCAGTCGGCGGAGTTCGATTATTCCGGGACGCAGGCGTGCAAGGCGCTGAAGGCGGAAGGGTACGAGGTGGTGCTGGTGAATTCGAATCCGGCGTCGATCATGACCGACCCGGAGGTGGCGGACCGCACGTACATCGAGCCGTTGACGGCGGTGTACGTGGAGGAGATTCTTCGGGTTGAATCGGAGCGGATGCGCGGCAGCCAGGGTGTGTTTGCGGTGCTGCCGACGGTGGGGGGGCAGACGGCGCTGAATCTGGCGGTGGATCTGGCGGATGCGGGGGTGCTGGAGCGGTACCGCGTCGAGCTGATCGGGGCGAAGCTCGAGGCGATCAAGAAGGCGGAGGACCGGCTGCTGTTCAAGGATGCGATGACCAAGATCGGCCTGGACATGCCGCGGTCGGCGCTGGTGAACAACCTGCGGGACGGGCTGGAGTTTACGCAGAAGATCGGGTTTCCGGCGGTGATCCGGCCGTCCTTTACGCTGGGCGGGTCCGGCGGCGGCATCGCGTATAACCGCGAAGAGCTCATGGAGATCCTGGCGCGCGGTCTTGATCTTTCTCCGGTGCACGAGTGCCTGATCGAAGAGAGCGTGCTGGGGTGGAAGGAGTACGAGCTTGAGGTGGTGCGCGATCTCAAGGACAACGTGATCATCGTCTGCTCGATCGAGAACTTCGATCCGATGGGGGTGCACACAGGGGATTCGATTACGGTGGCGCCGGCGCAGACGCTGACGGACCGGGAGTACCAGCGGATGCGGGACGCGGCGATCCGGGTGATTCGCGAGATTGGGGTGGAGACGGGGGGCAGCAATGTGCAGTTCGCGGTGAATCCGCAGAACGGGCGCATGACGGTGATCGAGATGAACCCGCGCGTGAGCCGGTCGAGCGCGCTGGCGTCGAAGGCGACGGGGTTTCCGATTGCGAAGATTGCGGCGCGGCTGGCGGTGGGGTACACGCTCGATGAGCTGCAGAACGACATCACCAAGGCGACGCCGGCGTGCTTTGAGCCGACGATCGACTATGTGGTGGTGAAGATTCCGAAGTGGCAGTTTGAGAAGTTTCC